>JBDSTZ010000527.1:0-2581 GCA_039927975.1 Massilia sp.
CCTGCATGTCCATCGGCACCTTGATCGGGGTGGCGTCAACCGGCTCGTCGAACCACATCACTTTCACCACGCGCAGGTAGTAGAAGGCGCCGATCAGCGAGAACATCACCGCCACGATCGCCAGCCACAGTTGGCCGGAGGTGACGACCGACTGCAGCACCGAGAACTTGGCGGCGAAGCCCATCATCGGCGGCACGCCGGCCAGCGAGAACATCAGCACCGTCATGACGACCGCGAACCACGGGCTGCGCTTGGCCAGGCCCTTGAAGTCGCTCAGCTCTTCCGCTTCGAAACCGGAACGGGCCAGCATCATGATCAGGCCGAAGCTGCCCAGCGTGGTCAGCACGTAGGTGATCGAGTAGTACATCGCGGCGCTGTAGGACGACGCCGCGTTGGCCGCGTTGGGCGACTGGTCGGGCGAACTGGCGGCCACCACGCCGGCCATCAGGCCGAGCAGCACGAAGCCCATCTGGGCAATGGTCGAATAGGCCAGCATGCGCTTGATGTTGGTCTGGGCGATGGCGGTCAGGTTGCCCAGCGCGAGCGAGAGCACGGCCAGCACCAGCAGCATCGGCTGCCACTTGAGGGCCAGCGGCAGCAAGCCTTCGACCAGCAGGCGGATGCAAATGGCGAAGGCGGCCAGCTTGGGCGCGCCGCCCAGCAGCAGCGTGACGGCGGTCGGCGAACCCTGGTAGACGTCCGGCACCCACATGTGGAAAGGCACGGCGCCAAGCTTGAAGCCGAGACCGGCGACCAGGAACACGATGCCGAACACCATGATGTTCTGGTTGGTGGTGCCCTGCGAGATGGCGGTGGCCAGGTGCGACAGTTCGAGCGTACCGGTGGCGCCGTACAGCATCGAGATGCCATACAACAGGAAGCCGGAGGACAGCGCGCCGAGGATGAAATACTTCATCGCCGCTTCGGTCGAGATGGCGTGGTCGCGGCGCAGCGCCACCAGGGCGTACAGCGAGAGCGACATCAGTTCGAGGCCGAGGTAGACGATCAGCAGGTTATTCGCCGAGATCATGACCATCTGGCCCAGCAGCGAGAACAGCGCGAGGACGTAGAATTCGCCGCCCAGGTTGCCCGACAACATGCCGCGATCGCTCGCATACTGGCGCGAATAGATCAGGGTGATGGCGGTGGCCAGGTAGCTGAACAGCTTGAGCAGGTTCGACATCGGGTCCGACACGAACATGTTCGAGAAGGTGTAGACCGTGGTGCCGGCCTGGTAGTCGGCGAAGCTGAACACGGCGCAGCCGGCCAGCGTCAGCAGCGACAGGTAGTAGGCCAGCGAGCGCTTGGCCATGAACATGTCGATCAGCAGAATCGCCGACGCGGCGACCATCAGGAAGATTTCGGCGTAGACCGGGATCAGGTTGGGGTTCGTCATTTGATTCATTTAGGTTCCTACCTGGGGGCCGGCGTCGCAGGATGGCGGCGCCGGCCCCGGCTTAATTAATCTGATTTCCGCCCGGATTAATGGGGCAGCTTGCTGACCGACACGTGCTGCAGCAGATCGGCGACCGAGGTCTGCATGGTGTCGGTGAACGGCGCCGGGTACACACCCATTGCGATCACGGCGATCGCCAACACGGCGAACATGAAGAATTCGCGCTTGTTGATGTCGGTCAGCTCGTGCACGTGGTGGTTGGTGATGGCGCCGAAAATCACGCGCTTGACCATCCACAGCGAGTAGGCCGCGCCGAAGATCAGGGCGGTGGCCGCCAGCATGCCGATCCAGAAGTTGAACTGCACGGCGCCGAGGATGACCATGAACTCGCCGACGAAACCGGAGGTGGCCGGCAAGCCGCAGTTGGCCATCGAGAACAGCACCACGAAGGCGGCGAATTTCGGCATGCGGTTGACCACTCCTCCGTAATCGGCGATCTGGCGCGAGTGCATGCGGTCGTACAGCGCGCCGATGCACAGGAACATCGCGCCGGAGATGAAGCCGTGCGAGATCATTTGCACGATGCCGCCCTGCACCGACAGGTCGTTGAACATGAAGAAGCCGAGCGTGACGAAGCCCATGTGGGCGATCGACGAGTAGGCCACCAGTTTTTTCATGTCCTTCTGCACCAGCGCGACCAGGCCGATGTAGATCACGGCGATCAGCGACAGCGTGATGATGAAGCCGCTCATGGCGTGCGAGGCGTCCGGGGTGATCGGCAGCGAGAACCGCAGGAAGCCGTAGGCGCCCAGTTTCAGCATGATCGCTGCCAGCACGGCCGAGCCGCCGGTCGGCGCTTCGACGTGGACGTCCGGCAGCCAGGTGTGGACCGGGAACATCGGCACCTTGACGGCGAAGGCCATCAGGAAGGCGAAGAAGATGAAGGTCTGCTCGCGCATCGTCAGCGGCAGTTTGTGCCACTCGAGGATGCTGAAGCTGGGCGCTTATGGCTTCCTGCGGTTTTCATTGCCGATCGCGCCTGACGCCAGCCATTATTTTGCCGGCTTCATGATCACGCTGTCGCTGATCGCCGTGATCTACATCGGCCTGGTCGCGCTGGTGCAGACCGACATGAAAAAACTGGTCGCCTATTCGTCGATCGCCCACATGGGTTTCGTGACCCTG
>JBDSTZ010000528.1:0-13071 GCA_039927975.1 Massilia sp.
GTGCCGAACCAGCTAGATCAACTTAGCCACCGAACTTGTAGCGCAGGCCGACGCTGAAGGTGCGGCCGTTGGCGTAATGCTGGCGTTCGATGTTGGTCAGGTAGGTGCCTGGCTCGCCAACGTAGCGGTTCAGCGCTTTGTTGGTGAGGTTCGAGCCGTTCAGCGACAAGGTCACGTTCGGCATCAGTTCGTAGTTCGCGGCGCCGTCCAGAATGCCGTAAGCGTTGATGGCGCGCGCGTCGATCGGATTGGCCGACACGGAGTTGAACACCTGTTCCGAACGCCAAGTGTACACCAGGCGGGCCGACAACTTGCTGTCTTCATACATGCCCGACAGGCTGAAGTTGTGCTTCGAGACGAACGGTTGGATGGTCTCGACAATATTAGGCACGGCGGCGGTGCCGAAATTGATCGGATTGGAAGTCTTGACGTAGGTGTAGGAACCGGACACGCCGAAATTCTTCATCCAGCCGGCCTGCGAGTCGAAGAAGTACTGCCCCGACAGTTCAACGCCGCGTGCGTAGCCTTTTTCCGAATTGTTCTTTCTGGTCACAGCGTACTGGCCGTTGCTGCAACCATTCGACAGCGCGCCGGCGTAGGCTGGCAGGAACGAGATGGTCTGGCACTCAAGGATATTGTTGAAGAAATCCTTGATTTCCTTGTCGAATACCGCACCTGCCACGTAGTTGGTTTTGGTGAAATAGTGTTCGAGCGACAGGTCGAAGCTGTCGGCGACCTGCGGCTTGAGGTCCGGATTGCCAAGCCCTGCCGCACCGGCGCTGACGTTGTAGTTCGCGTTCGGGGACAGCGAGCCGAGATCCGGACGGGTCATGTTGCGGCCATAGCCGAAGCGCAGCAGGGTGTCCTTGGCCAGGTCATAGGTTGCGTTGAAGGTCGGCAGCACGTTGGTGTACGCCGAACTCTTCGTCACATCGATGATTTTCGGGGTGCTAGGAGTACTGACGTCAGTGACGCGCGCCGTCGCGGTGGTCTCGGTGCGGACCACGCGCACGCCGACATTGCCTTTGAGCTTATCGCCAAATGTGGCGAAATCGCCGACCAGGTACATGGCCTTGGTCTTCTCGCCGAACGAGGAACGCTGCAGCGGTTGTTCAAGCAGGAAATCCTGCGCCAGGATACCGGCTTTCGGGAAGGCGACCATGACCTGGTTGCCCAGCAGCGCATCCGGCGTGTAGACCACATAGCCACCGGCGTAACCGGCGTCACCACCCATGAAGTTGCCCGGCGCGTTCTCCACCACGTTGGTCATCGAATTGGCCGAGATGGCGTTCGAGAAGTTGGCGGCGAGCGGCAAACCGTCGGTGGTCAAAGGAGCATTGTTGAAGCTGTAATTCCTGAACTTGTCATCCTGATGCGCAAGACGGGCGCCGAAACGGATCTTGTTGAAGAAGCCCTCGACATCATAGGTGCCCGAAAACGCGGCGGCGTAACCACTGTCGTCCGAATGGATGTTGTTGCCGTTGTTGTATTTGTTAAATACGAAGCTGGCAGGATCGGACGTGCTCGGACCGCTGAAGCTCAACTGGTGCGGGGCGCCGTCGACCAGCCGGGTCGTCGACCACAGCAAGCCGTTCGCCGACTCCAGGTTGACCGAGCGGTTGTCGGTGGTTTTCTCGGACTTGATGTAGGAAAGGTCGCCCTTCAAGGTCAGACCCGGCATCGGCACCCAGTCCACGCCCGTCGCGCCGATCTTGGTGGTGTAGGCGGTGTGTTCGTCGCCGCCCACGTTGCTCAGCGTCGAATTGAGGAAAGTGCCGCCGAGCAGGCGCTTGCTGACGAGCACGTCGTCGCTGCCGCCGTTGATATTGCGGTTGGCCAGCCCTTCGGTGAAGTTGAACGGCGTCGTCGTCAAGCCCAGCACATTGCCGCCGTCGTTCGAATTCATGCCGCGGTAGTTCTGGTGGTACAGGTAGTACAGGTAATTAGCTTCGGCGTAGAAACGCAAGGTGTTGTCGACGCGGTAGTCGGCGGCCAGGTTCAAGCCCTTCCGCTCGCGCATGATGGTTTCTTCGAACACGTTGCTGGTGAGGGCAGGCGCGACCATCACATTGCTGATCTGGTCGGCGGTCAGGCCGCTCAGGTTGGGCGTGTTCGGGCCGACGGTGGCCGAGGTGCCCAGTGCGCCCACGCCGCTCAGGAAGTTGACGTCGGTGCGGCCGACATAGGCCGCCATCGGCTTGGTGCGGTCGTTGGTGGTGTTGGCCGCCGCCAGGGTGGCGTATTCCGGCGTGTCGGCGCGAATCGCGCGCTTGAAGTTGGCGCCGCCGTTGGCCGGGTTGTTGTCGGAACGGCCGGTGCTCTTCTGATAGACAGCAGCGCCCATCACGCCGAACTTGCTGCCGCCGCCCAGATCCCACTTGTTGGCCACCAGGGCGAACAGTTCAGGATCTTTTTTCTTGGCCAGATCGTTGTAGCGTTCGGTCACGCCCAGCGACACGGTCAGGCTCTTGAAGTCGCTCGGGTTGCGGGTGCGGATATTGACCAGACCGCCGATGCCGCCCTCGATGTGCTCGGCCGATGGATTCTTGTAGACGTCGACGCCGGCGATCATGCCTGGAATCGCCGATTCGATATTGAATTCGCGGCTGCCGGCGGTGAAGTAGGCGCGGTTGTTCATTTGCGACGCGGTCAGGTTCGACAGGCCGCGGATGGTCAGGCCCGAGCCGGCGCCGACTGGCGACGCGCCTTCGCCGCCGTAGCGGTAGCCCTGCACGCCCGGGATCCGGGTCAGGGTTTCCACCACGTTTGGATCGGGCAGCTTGCCGATGTCTTCGGCGGTGATCGAATCGACCACTTCCATGGTGTCGCGCTTGATCGCGACCGATGAACGCGCGCTGGCGCGGATACCGGTCACCGTGACGGTCTGGGTGTCTGCTACCTGGGCAAAGGCGTTAGGCGCGAAGGCCTGTCCAACCGCCAGGGCGACTGCGCTGAGCTTGAAGGACATCGTGAGCTTCTGTTTCATTTTACATCTCCAGTTATGATTTTGAACTTCTTTATCGAAAAACATCCGTGCTCCCCCGAGCACGCGATGTTGAAAAATGATATCGATAACACGTTCTGGAAAGTATTGTACGATACTTACGCCTCAACGGTGAAAAACTTTTGCGGTGTCTCTTTTTTGTCATTTTCGCCAGCCAAGGTGCCTCGGCGCAGAGGGGAGCAGCAGTGCCGTCTGCGTGGGCTGCATTGACTGTGCTCCCTATATTGGCCGCGCCCCGGCATTTACCGTATCGCCTGTATTGACGCGGCTGCTTTGCCGGCAGCGCCGACTGCATGGCCTGTTTTGTCGCAGCCCTTTTCCGCTGTCACTCACGCGTTTTAGCGGTATCGCCCGCGCTCTTTGCGTGCTGGCAAAAGCTTTATATCTGGAAATTGTAGTCCTTTTCCGTTGAACATTTCGTTGCATTTAGGAGATGCAAAAATCACTTGTAATGAAATTACGTTATCGATAACCTTGCGATCGTTGCAGCAGAAATCCTCTGCTCCCCACGCTGAAAGAACCTATGACACACCGCGCGCAAGTTGCATCACGAGACGGCCAGTCACGCGCCGCAGCCAGGCACACCCCATGAAAGCCTGGCGCCGATTGTCATTGCTGCTGCTGGCCCTGCCCTATCTGCCGCTCGCCGCCGCCGAGTACCAATGGTCGGCCAGCGTCGACCCGGTGGTCTCATCCGAAACGCTCGAGCATCCGCGCGCCTTTCTGTGGATTCCGCCGCCCTGCCGGCAAGTGCGCGCGGTGGTGATCGGCCAGCACAATATGGAAGAAGAACCGATCCTCGAACACCCGCAGTTTCGCAAGACCATGGCCGAGCTGTGTTTTGCCGAGATCTGGGCCACCCCGGCGATGGGCTCGAACCACTTCCGCTTCGATCAGGGCGCCGGCCAGATGCTCGACACCCTGCTGCGCGCGCTGGCCGACAAATCCGGCTACGCCGAACTGGCCGGCGCGCCGCTGGTGCCGATCGGGCATTCCGCGATGGCCGGCTTCGGCTGGGATGTCGCCGCCTGGCAGCCGCAGCGCGTGCTGGCCGTCATATCAAGCAGCGGCCAGTGGCCCTACATGAAGGAGGCCGGCACGCCGGACTGGGGCGAGCGCACCGTCGACGGCGTGCCCGGCCTGACCATCAAGGGTGAATACGAAGTCCAGGGCAATATGAAGACCGGCTGGTACGCGGGCCTCAAGGGCGATTCGCTGATCACCCATCCGGCCACCGCGCTGACCCATGTGATCGAACCGGGCGGCGGCCACTTCGAGGTTTCAAGCCGCAAGATCGCCTTGCTGTCGCTGTACCTGCGCAAGGCGGCGCAATATCGCCTGCCGTCCCTGGCTCGCCGCGCGGAACCGGCGAGCGCGCGCCTGCGGCCGATCGATCCGCGCCGCCAGGGCTGGCTGTTCGACGGCTGGCAACTCGATACCGACCCGGCGGCCCCGGCCGCGCCGGTAGCTGATTACAAGGGCAAGCGCGACGAGGCCTACTGGGCCTTCGACGCCGAAATGGCGCGCGCGATCGAAGACTTCCAGGGCCGCTTTCGGCGCCAGCCGGCGGTGCTGCTGGGGTATCGGCAAAACGAGGGCTTGACGGCGCCGCGCGCCGACCATGCGATGGTCCACCTGAAGTTCGAGCCGCTCGGCGATGGCATGACCTTCAAGCTGGCCGGCGGCTTCCACGACCGCGTGCCGGGCGACGGCAAGCCGGACAAGGACAAGGGCGGCGCCGAAGGCACCGGCGGCTGGGGGGCCTGGCTGTCCGAGGGCCGCAACGCCGTCAACGCCGGCGATCCGCTGGCGCATCCCGGGCCGGACCAGCTGGCGGCAAAGCGCATCGCCCGCATCTGCGGACCGGTGGCGCAAATCGGCCCCGACACCTTCGCCATCCGCTTCTACCGCATGGGCATGAACAACGCCAAGCGCTCCAACGACATGTGGTTTTCGCTCACCTGGCCGGGTGACGGCCAGTACAAGCAGATGGTGCAGCAGGCCGAACTCCAGTTCCCGCTGACGAACAAGGCCGGCCAGGGGCAGACGATCGCGTTTCCGGACATTCCCGACCAGCGCGGCGGGGCGGGCACGGCGCTGGCGCCGCTGCGGCTGGGCGCCACCTCCAGCGCCGGCCAGAAGGTCTACTACTATGTGCGCGAAGGCCCGGCCGAGGTCGACGACGACGGCGTGCTGCGCTTTACCGCCATCCCGCCGCGCGCGCGCCTGCCGATCCAGGTGACGGTGGTGGCCTGGCAGTGGGGCCGCTCGATCGAGCCGAAGGTGCAGTCGGCCGCCCCGGTCGAGCAGCGCTTCATGATCTACCGCTGAATCAAGGCGGCTGAATCAAGGCGGCGGACCCAGGGAGGTAGACACGCGGCAGACTCGCTGCCGCCGACGCCCTGCCCCTGATTATTCGCCGCGAAGTCTACTTCTGCACGGTGATCGTGTCGTTTTCCACCTGCACCGGCTGGGCCAGCACCCACATGAAGTACAGCGCCTTGGCCGCCTTGGCGCGGGTGACTTCGACTTTCGGTTCGAGCTTGCTGCCATTGACCATGCGCCCGCGCGCGATGCCGGCTTCGGAACGGATCAGGCCCAGTTCGTAGGCGTCCTTGACCTTGGCGGCATAGGCCGGCGCCAGCTCGGCGGTGTCGCTCAACTGGCTCCAGGCGGTCAGCGGATAGTACATCGCCCCCTTCGCGCCGCTATCGAGATTCGGATCGTAGCCGGGCGAACCTGGCAGCACAGTCTTGCCGTTATACGCGGTCATGTATTTCGGCTTCTCGCTGTACTTGGCATGGTAGGCGTCGGCGACGATCGCGCCCATCGCTTCGCGCGTCAGCACGCCGTCGGCGTACTTGCCCAGCGCCGACGCCGGAATGCCCATCAGCTTCGCCAGCGCGGCCGTGAATTCGGCCGTGCGCATCGGCGCCTGCGGATTGAAATTCCCTTGCGTGTCCTTGCGCAGCACGCCCAGCTGCAGCAGCTTTTCAATCTGGTTGCGATAGTAGCTGCCCTCGCCCCCCATCACGTCTCGCGCCAGTTCCGGCTGGATCGCCGACCAGTCGTTGGCCGCGATCGCCGCCTGCACATCGCTGCGCAGCGCCGCCACGATGCGCGCCGCCACCGGGTCGCCGCGCTTGGCCAGGCCCGCCAGTTCGGTCGCGACGATGCGCGCGTACTGCTTGGCCATCGCCTCCTTGACGTGGGTGCCGTCGATCTTCTTCGACGGATGGCCATTGGCGTAGCTGCCATCGTTGGTCTTGCCGGGCGTCTCGCCCGCTTCGATCGACATCACCATCGCGGTGGTGGCCTCGACGCCGTTCTGGTTGTAGTACTCGACGCTGCGCCCGTTCAGGTCGACCACCGGGATACCCAGCTCGGCGCCGATCTTCTTCATCAGATCGGGGAACAGGCGCTTCTTGAACGAATTGACGTACAGCGCGCCAGGCTTCAAGTCGCCGTTCACGCGCGACATCGGCGTCACCAGCACCGGCGCCATGCCGCGCGCGCGGATCGCCGGCAGGTACAGTTCGCGCAGCATCTTCTCGTACATCGCCTCGGTGGCCCCGCGGCCCCAGCGCTTGCTGTCGTCCTCGCTCTCGTCGTTGTGGCCGAACTGGATCATGATGGTGTCGCCGATCCGGCCCGCCAGCAGCAGGTCGTTCAGGCGGCCTTCGGTGTAGGCGCTCTTGAACGAGCGTCCGCCCATCGAATAATTGAGCACCCTGACCTTGCGCGGATCGAACAGCTGGTCGAACAGCTGGCCCCAGCCGCTCATCGGCGCTTCATCGAAGGTGTAGGACTTGACGGTTGAATCGCCCAGCGTATAGATGTTCGGCAGCGCGTTGGCCGCGCGCGCCTGCGCGGCAATCGGCGTGACCGTGATCTCCGCGATACCGACCACGGTGTCGACCTTGGCCGGCTCGATCTCAATGTCGATGAATTCCTGGCCGTTGACGTAGCGGTAGGACCAGTCCTTGCCGTTCGTGCTCACGCTGGTCTGGTTGGGCAGCAGCGCGGCGGCGTCCCAGAACACGTTGGGCGTCAGGCGGCTGGTCTGCATGCCCGACACCGAGACGATGGTGTCGGCCGCGTCGGACGTGGTGCGCACTTTGATCGCGTAGGCGCCGGGTGGCGCCTTGAAGCGGAACGCCAGGCCGAAATGGTTGTAGTGGGCGGCTGGCGCGGCCTTGTCGACCTCGAAGGCCGGCTCGCTGATCACGAAGCCGCGCGCTTCGCTGCGAATCTGGCCGGTGTGCACCGGCCGCGCCGGCAGCGCGCTGGTCTGGCTGACGAAACCGTAGCCGAGCGCCGCATCGTACAGCGGCGCGCCGGCGGCGCTCCACTTGACATTGGTGGCGCCGGCCTTCGGCTCGGAAGCGAAATTGAAGCGCTGTTCCTGGGCCGGCGCGCCGCTCTGGGCGAGCGCGGACAGGGGTGCGGCGAGGCAGGCGGCAAGCGCCCAGGTGCTGACGAATTGAAGTCTCATAATGTTTATACGCCCAGTATTGACAAGGTCGTGGCACGCCGGTTCGCGTACCTGAGCGGTATATTGTATAGGAAAACAACTAATTGGCCAGACCAATTTGCGCGTGGCGCTCAGACCAAAAGAATGCCTTGCAGCGAAGAGATCCGCTCGCCCGCCGACCAGCTGCCGACCACCTGCCCCGCCTCATCGAATTCGAGCAGCTGGCAACCCTTGGCGCCGTTGTCGGGACCGTGGCCCTGCCAGTTGGCGACCAGCAGACGGCCGTTGGCCAGTTGCTCGAAGCTGGCGTAGAAGAACGGCGCGATGGCTGGCGCCACCTCGTCCGCCGCGCCGAAGCGTCGCACGCATTCGCCTTCCGCGTCGAACTCCGCCATGAAGGCGCCGTAGCCGGCCGAGACCAGGGTCGAGCCGTCGGCGCGCCGTTCGGCCTTCCAGGCGTGTTCGAAACCGGGCGTGGCGAAGCGCCGCACATCGGCCAGTTCGGGCGTCGTTTCGAGGATATGGTCGTTCATGCACAGCAGATACGTGCCGGCCGCGGTGCGGCGCATCAGGCGCACGTAGTCGCCGTCGCGGCGCGCGGTGTGGATCAGGCCCAGCTCGCGGTCGAGCGTGAGCACGTTGATGCCGCCGCTGCCGTCCAGGTTGAAGCCGGTCACCAGGGTGCTGCCGTCGTCCTGGCGGCAGACCGCCGTCACTTCGGTCCAGCGCGCGCAGTTGGACAGCACGCGGCCGGTGCCGATCTCCAGTTCGAAAAACCCGCGGTCGTAGCCGACCAGCACGCGCGTCTCGTCGAGGCGCTGCATATCGCGCGCCAGCGGATAGTCGGCCAGGTCGATCGTCCAGCGGAACGCGGCGGCCCCGGTGGCGCCGGTGTCGATCAGGGAGAGCTGCTGGCGGCCTTCGTCGATCGCCAGGAAGGTGTGTTGAATTGTCATTGCATGCCTTGAACTGTGCGTTCGCCGCCACGGCGGCGAACGTGAATCATAAAAAAATTTTTAACCACTTCCAGAAAAACCGTGCTACCATTATTACATGTTATCGATAACGGTTGCAAGCTCCGGCGAGCGGCGTTGGCGATGGCTGGTTTTCCCGTTTTGCGCCGTATTGTCTCCTGCGCAATTTATATCGTGGATCGGCAACGCGCCGTTCCACGATTTTTTTTGCGCGTTGCGCGCGTCAAACACGGATTCGCGACTGAATTTGAACTCGACTGATCCGCCGTGGTCAAACAGATAATCGATCTCCTTGAGACAGGCGATGCGACGCCGAATGTGCGAGAGGCTGCTTAATCATCTGGCAACGTGTGGGCGCGCCCAGATGGAAATTGTAGCCCTCACTGCCCGGCCGCTCCACGTCGCCAACTTGCCGCGAACACCATCGCGACGCCGTCGAACCTGGCGCCACTCTGCGGAATCTGCGGCGCGATGCCAGCGTGCGCGGCAAGCGTTTTTCACGTCAGGCTGTCCCCCTTCGAACCGCCTCTCAGGGCGTCCAAAGCAAGCTTGCCGCTACTGCATTGTATGGTATCGTCATCATATTGCCGCGCCTCAAGCCATGTTGTGAGAAAATTCGCAGTGGGAAAACGTTGACATAGAAAATGCGTACTGCTATGTTATCGATAACGGCAGATTTCATTGCCTGTACTAATAAAACTGGGGACGAAGATGACATTTCAGAACTGCCGCCGGCCTGACGCCGGACCTTGCAATGCTGGCGCCTGCGGGGCCGCTCGATCAGACCAACCAGGGCGCCCCTGCCCCTCTTTCTGAAAGTGCCCATGACATTCTGATCGCTCCCGGCGTCACGCCGAGCCGGCCTCCGGCTTGGCCACGCGCCCCGCCGGCGAACAGCGTGCACAGAACCACGGCCCTTATCACCACGAATCCCATGCCAGCAAATTCGCTTCGTCCTCGCCCCCTCCGCGCCGTCACGCTGCTGACCGCAGCGCTCTGGTCGCACGCGGCCTGCGCCGGCGATCCGATCGACGTGCTGCGTTTTGGCGACGCCGGCTCGGAAGCGGCGCATGGCTTGAGCGCCCAGGCCAGCGAGGTAAGCAAGAGCGCCGCGCTGGGCCAGAGCGCGCGCCGCTTCCTGCCGCTGGCGGCCAATGACTGGCGCGGCGGCGCCGCGACCTTCCGCCTGAAGGTGCGCGGCGACATCCAGAATTACCTGAGCGTGCGGCTGTGGGGCGAGGACGTCAGCGCCGCCCAGGCCACCCTGTACTGCGACGGCAAGCAGCTCGGCCAGCGCCAGATGAGCGACGTCGACATCCTCGACCAGGGCGCCAAATACCCGGTGGCGCCCGGCCGCTTCCACTACATCACCCATCCGCTGCCGCAGGCGCTCACCGCCGGCAAGTCCGAGATCGGCTGCCGCCTGCGTGTGACCGGGCCGATCTGGCGCTATGGCGCCACCTTCGCCACCTTCCAGAAGCCGCAGACCGAACCCTCGCGCAATTTCTACGCCCTCGTCGTGCATGCCGACAAACTGGTGCCGCTTGACGCGGTTGAAGGCCGCGCGCCGGCGGCCCCGCTTGCCCCCACCGCCACCGCCGACCAGTCCGACGTCATGGCGCGCGTACGCCAGCGCGTCGACCAGCAGCTGGCCAGGCTGTGGGCCGCCCAACGCGCGCCCAACCAGCAGGAGATGAACTTCCTGGCGCGCACCTGGCAAACCGGCTGGAGCCGGGGCCACGGCGCGCGCGCCAGCCTGGACGCCATCGTCGCCGGCATCGACGCCATGTGGGCGGCCTATCAGCGCGACCACGCCATCGCCTACCACGACCCGGCCACCCCGAACCCCGACTGGTTCGGCTTCGGCCTGATGGGGGAAGCCCTCAAGATCACCGCCCCGCAGCTGCAAAAGGAACTCGACGCCGCCATCCAGAGCGCGGACGGCGCTGCGCTGACGCGGCGCCGGGCGCTCGAGATCATGTTTGCCGACAGCCGCCTGTGGAACAAGCAGCACCGCCGCCTGTACACCAACCAGTCGATGATCAAGGACCTGTATGGCATCTGGTACAACAACGAAGGCCTGATCGCGATCGGCGGCGCCAGCGCCGAGCCGCGCGCAAAGCTGCTGCCGCTGTTCTACGAATCGGTCGGCCTGCTGCCATGGAGCGGCAGCGAGAACGCGCGAGGCGAGCCGACTTGGGCCTCGGCCGAGGGCGACGCCCGCTTCTCGGTCTCGAAGGACTATTACGAAACCACCGGAAAAGGTTTAACCAAGGAGCTTGGCTACGTCGGCGGCTACGGCGAAGTGCTCGACTGGGTGGCCACGATCTACGACGCCACCCGCCCGGCAAAGGGCGAGCCGGGCGACCGCAAGATCCGCGACCAGCTGGTGCGCATCGCCCAGGCGCGCGGCTACTTCCGTTTTCCGCACTGGGACGCCCACGGCAAGCGCGCGATGCGGCTCGAGTCGGCGATCGGCTGGCGCGACACTTACGCGCCGAGCGACATCATGTACGCGCAAAAACCGTCGTGGGACGCCTCGCCGCTGCAAGTGGCGCTCGCCACGCGCGACCCAAAACTGCTCGGCTACGCCCAGCAGATGATCGCCGATAATCAGTTCTTCGCCAGCGTCGAACGCATGATGGAATCGACCACTCTGCGTGCCACCCTCGGCCTGATCGACGTGGTCGAGGAATACGCGGCGATGAAAGCGCTGCCGCCGCAGCGGGAGCGGCTGCCGATGACGTCCGGCAAGCCCGACTTCGTCTTCGCCGACGAGGAAGACGGCGTGTTGGCCATGAAGCACGGCGAAGACATCCTGTACGCCTCGCTCTACTGGCGCGCCAACTACGGCGTCTCCGGACTGGCGCGGGTCCATTACATCACCCCGCTGACCGACCGCATCGCCACGGTGGCGCTGGAGCGCGAAGTGTTCGAGCCGAGCGGCCTGGCCTTCACGCGGCCCAACAACCCGCACATCAACGGTTCGCGCTTCACCATCAAGTATCCCGACGATGGCGATGTCTGGGGCGCCGGCGACAAGCAGCCGGTGGCCAGGCTGCCGCAAGGCTCCCAGTACGTGGCCGGCGAAGACAATGCGCACGCCGGCCGCGCCGACTACTACCAGCTGCAGTACGGCCCCTACCTGATCGGCATGAACAGCTCGCGCGACAAGCACTTCGAGCTGGCGCTGCCGCCGCATCGGGCTGCGCTGCGCGAACTCGCCGGCGGCGCCGTCATCGCGCCCGGCGTGCGCAGCCTGCGCGTGGCGCCGGGCAGCACGGCGGTGGTCTACCTCGGCCAGCAGCTCAACGATTAAACCTGGAACGCACACTCTCACATGACCTTCAAACACAGACTTCCCGTTCGGCCGCTGCTGGGCGCGCTCGCAGTGGCCGCCGCCCTGCACGCCATGCCGGCGATGGCCGCACCCGCCCCACTTGCCGCGCCTGGCGAAGCGCGCCTGGTCGAAGGTGCTGAACTGGGCCGCGACGCCCTGCGCCAGCGCGCAGCGCGCGACCCCGCCACCGCGCGCCAGCTGGCCGCGCTCATCGCCCGCGTCCAGCCTTACGTCGACCGCCACGCCACCGAGCCGGCCTGGATCACCTCGCGCCTGCAGATGTACTGGCAGGGGCGCCACACCCAGGTCTACGTCAAGAACAGCGTGTACGACCATGCGGACGGCCAGGCGCCTGCGCCGACCGTGCGCTTCACCGGCGCGCGCGACTCCGCCACCGCCTACGCCACACCCAAGCTGGAAGACGTCAAACCCTACATGGGCGAGAACGACCTGCTCTGGCTGCAGAACAAGAACGCCGCCGGCCAGCCGTGGGAATGGGCGCCGCAGGCCAAGACCGGCCGCATTGTCGAAGCGATCAACCTGCGCATCGCCGAGCTGGGGCGCGACGCCGCCTTCCTCTACTGGTACACCGGCGACGAAGCCTACGCCCGCTTCGCCTACGCGATCTTCGACACCTACATGACCGGCATCGCCTACCGCGAGGTGCCGGTCGACCTCGACCGTGGCCACGACCAGACCCTGCTCGGCCTGCAATCGTACGAAGTGATTCACGAGGATATCGTCGGCCCGCTCACCGAGAGCGCCGACTTCATGCGCCCCTATCTGCAGCGCCAGGCGGGCGCCAGGCGCGCCCTGTACGACAGCGCGCTCAAGAAATGGGCCGACGTCATCATCACCAACGGCGTCCCCTGGAACAACTGGAACCTGATCCAGGCCCGCTTCGTGCTGCAGATCGCCGCAAGCCTCGACAGCGACGCGCGCTATGCCGACGGCCACGGCAAGGAGTACTACCTGCGCGCGGTGGTTGACGGCGGCGGCGCGCGCCAATGGTCGCTCAAACGCCTGCTCGACTACGGTTACGACCCGAAGACCGGCATCTGGAACGAATCGCCAGGCTACTCGATCAACGTGATCGGCGATTTCGTCGAGTGCCTCGAGATGCTCGACCGGGTATTCGGCGTCGACCTGCTGCCGCAGATGCCGGTGTTGGAGCGCGCGGTGAGCGCCCTGCCCCAGTACCTGCTGCCGAACGGCCGCACGGTCGGCTTCGGCGACACCCGCTACGAAACAGTGCGCACGGCCGCCATCGAACGCTTGC
>JBDSTZ010000529.1:0-6540 GCA_039927975.1 Massilia sp.
CTATGACGTCCTCGGCAATCCAATTTCACCCAACTTTCACGGGTGAAAGCGGAATCGCCATCAAACTCCGGCCGCAAGCGCATCAAGAAGCCTGAATCAAATTCCATCTGCCGCGCACACTCCTAGCCGAAAAGGACTTCACATGCCCGCACTGCCCGCCAAGCCGGAAACGGCGCCGATGCTCGAACTGCGCGGCTTGACCAAGTCTTACAACGGGCGCCTGGTGCTCGGCGCCCTGTCGCACAGCTTCGCCGCCGGCGAGTTCGTCGCCATCATGGGCGAATCCGGGGTCGGCAAATCGACCCTGCTCAACCTCATCGCGGGACTCGACGCGCCCGACGGCGGCGACGTGATCATCGATGGCCAGCCGATGGCCGCACTCGACGACGACGCCGCCACCCGCCTGCGGCGCACCCGCATGGGCTTCATCTTCCAGGCCTTTCACGTGCTGCCGCACCTGACGCTGCGGCAGAATGTGGCGCTGCCGCTGCTGCTCAACCATGACTCGCAGCAGCGCGCCGGGGCCATGCTCGACGCCGTCGGGCTGGCCGGCCGGGGTGGTGATTTTCCGCGCCAGCTGTCCGGCGGCGAGCTGCAAAGGGTGGCGATCGCGCGCGCGCTGGTGCACCGCCCGGCCCTGATCCTGGCCGACGAACCGACCGGAAACCTCGACCCAGAGACCGCCAGTGGCATTCTCACCTTGTTGCGCGATGAGATAAAGATGAGTGGCGCGAGCGCGCTAATGGTCACACATTCTCACGCGGCGGCCGAAAAAGCCGATAAAGTTTATGTATTGACAAGGAACGGCCTTATTTGAACAACAAAAACCACAAATAATCACATTTTTTCGTGCCTAAACGCATCAATCATGCTGCGAATACACTATTAACGTAGTATCATCAACTCACGCTGTCGCGTTAGATTCTATCCGAATGTAACAGGCAGTCTGGCGAAGGGACAATCCCCCCACCAAGTTCGATGACGGAGGAGCACGATGAACGTACGGCAAAAGAAACTGGAAATGATCGAGGCGATGAATCGCGCTCGGGCGCTTGAACCATCGAGCTTTGTTCCTAACAAACTGCTCGACACGCTGATTGAAACGATGAAGCTGAAAAACGACGCGGAACTGTGCCGCGTGCTGGAAGTGCAGCCACCGATCATCAGCAAGATCCGTCACCGCAAGCTCGCGGTAGGCGCGACCATTCTCCTGCGTATGCATGAGAAGTCCGAAATGAGCATCAAGGATCTGAAGGAATTGTCGAACGCCGCGATGCACTAAGCACTGCGAGTCGATTTGAATTGGCGCCCGCAGCACAGTCTGCATGGGGCGCCATTTTTTTGTCCGCTGGTTTGGCCGCTGGTTTGGCCGCGAATTGGGCAGTTGTTTGGGCCCGGCTAGGGCCGCATCCTTGTGCGCGACCTGCCCACCCGCTGGCGCTGTGCGGGCAAGGCACACCGCTAGACGTTCTTCGGGCGGCCCGTCTTTAGTTGCGGCAGGCCGTCGAGCACCTTTTGCAGGGTCGCCGTATCCATCTGGCTGATCAGCGCCACGCCGATGCGCAGCAGCTCACTCTTCTTGATCTCGAATCCGGCCTTCAGGCAAGCCTTCTTGACCTGGCCGAGCAACGCGTATTCGGACTCGGGCATGGTGAAGCTGTCGCGCACCAGTTTGCCCTTGCTGCATTTTTCACGACCGTTTTCGGTCGCCGCGCCATTCAAGGTCACCGGATCGGCATCGGCCGCCGGCGCCGCCGCTTTCACAGCCTTTTTAGGCGCGGCCTTGGCGGCGCTTCTTGTTGCCGGCTTCGTCGACGACTTGGCTGCCGGTTTCGTCGCTGGCTTTGCCGCTGTCTTGGCTGCCGGTTTCGTTACTGGTTTGGCTGCCGGCTTGGCCGCCGGTTTAGCTGCAGGTTTAGCTGCCGATTTAGCCGCCGCCTTGGCTGGTTTTGCCGCCTTCGCTGCCGGCTTGGCCGCAGCCTTCGCGACCGGTTTCGCCGGCGCCGCACCACCCGCTTTTTTCGCCGGCGCGGCCGGCTTGGCCGCCTGCTCGGTATTCGTTTTTGCCGTTTCTGCTTTGACCATGGAATTTCTCCGTTTCTTGTTCAAACTATTTTCGAGCTAAATAATATATACCATTTATTTCATTTAGACAAATTTATGCCGACTGGGCGTTTGTCTTTACACTGAAATCGACCCCGACCTCATCCCACGACTCCTGTTCCTTCTCGATCCAGAACGACACCGTCGGATGCTGCGCGATCCAGCTGCGCGGCAATTCGATGTCGATACGGTTCTTCATGCGCACCCGCAGCTGCTCCTCGGCGGCGCCAATGCGCGCATGCATCAGCAGAATCGCCAGCCGCAGCGCCAGCACGGCCTTGGCGAAATCGGCCTCGGCCAGGCTGTCGGCAACCTTGCGCAGGCTGCCCTTCTGCGCCAGGATCAGGCGCCCCATCACCTTCTGCTCGCGCGCGGTGAAGCCCGGCAGGTCGGCGTTCTCGATCAGGTAGGCGCCGTGCTTGTGGTAGCCGGTCTGCGACACCACCATGCCGATTTCATGCAGCTCGGCGCTGAAGGCGAGCAGCTTGACGTAGTTGTCGGCGGCCGGTTTGAGCTGCGCGTACAGCGCCAGCGCCACATGCGCGACGCGCTCGCCGCGCGCCGGGTCGACGTGGAATTTATGCACCAGCTGATGGGCCGATTGCTCGCGCCGGTCGCGCTGCATCGAGCGGCCGAACAGGTCCCACATCACGCCCATGCGCAGCCCCGCCTCGACCGCGAACAGTTCGTCGATGGCCAGTTCGGCCACCAGCGCGATCAGGATCGCCAGGCCGCCGATGACGGTGCCGGCGCGGTCCGGCCGCAAGCCAGGCATGTCGATCTTGCCGACCTGGCCGAACTGCACGAAACGGCGCTTGAGCGCGTCCAGGCTGGCGGCGTTGAGCTTGCCGTCGCCGAGATTGTTCTTGACGATGATGTCGGCGATTGCGCGGATCGTGCCGGAAGAACCGTAGGCGCGCTTCCAGTGCTGGCTGTGGTAAGGCGGCGCGGCGTCCTCGAAGTGGCTGCGGGCAGACAGGATGGCAGCCTCGAACGAGACCGCGTCGACCCGGCCGCCAACAAAGAACGACAGGCTTTGCTTGACGGTGCCGAGGCTGAACGACTCGACCCGCTCGATGTCGAGGCCCTGCCCCAGTATCAGCTCGGTCGAGCCGCCGCCGATGTCGATGACCAGGCGCGATTCGTCCGCCGCCGCGCCGGCCAGGGTGTTGGCCACGCCCATGTAGATCAGGCGCCCTTCTTCCTCGCCGGAGATGATCTCGATCGGATAGCCGAGCGTTTTTTCCGCCAGCGGCAGAAAGGCCGGCGCGTTGTGGGCGACGCGCAAGGTGGAGGTGGCCACCACCCGCACCGCTTCGAGCTTGTAGCCGGCCAGCACGGCGCGGAAATCGGCCAGGCAGGCCAGCGCCGACTGCATCGCCGACTCGGTCAGGTTGCCCTTGGCGTCGAGCCCGGCGGCCAGGCGAATCGGTTCGCGCATGCTCTTGACGACGCGGATGGCGTCGCCGTCATGCTTGCCTACGTGGAGGCGAAAACTGTTCGATCCAAGATCGACGGCAGCGTACATAGAATCCTCATTCCCGGTCGATGTCATGAACGCGCTCCTGCGACGAAAATCGTAACACAATAGCTGCGCTTCATGACGCCATGATGACGCCTTGAATTGATAGGATGGCAGGGAGAGGACGACGCAAAGGCGAAGGAGGACGGTGAACCGGCGCCGGCGCGCTCAGCGCCGCGCCGCGATCACGCCTGGGGGCCGCCGGCCGACGCTTGTGCGATCTGGTCGCGCCCGCCCGCCTTGGCCGTTTGCAGGGCTTCGTCGGCGCGCTTGAACAGGCTCACGTTGCTGTCGTCGGCGCGGATGGTGGTGACGCCGAAGCTGGCGGTCAGGTTGACCATCGCGCGCTCGGTCTTGAACGGAGTGGCGGCGATCGCCGCGCGCATGCGTTCGGCCACCAGCATCGCCTCGGGCAGGTCGGTGCGCGGCAGCAGCACGGCGAATTCGACGCCGACCAGGCGACCAAGCAGGTCGCTGCCGCGCAACTGGCGCTTGCAGGCGTCGACCACGCCGCGCAGCACGGCGTCGCCGGCCGGGTGGCCGTAGCTGTCGTTGATGCGCTTGAACTGGTCGAGGTCGAACAGCAGCAGCGCGGTCGGCACGCCGGGCCGGCGCCCCAGCGCCATCCACGGCGCCAGCAGGTTGAAGAAGCCGCGCCGGTTCGGCACGTCGGTCAGGCCGTCGACCACCGCCAGGCGCGCCAGTTCCTGCTGTTCCTGCTGGCGCGACAGCAGCAGGTAGCCGAAGGCGCCCAGCAGCATGAGCAGATAGAAGGCGGCCGAGGACAGCAGCTGCATCATGCCGTTGCTGATCCAGCCCCAGCCGGCCGGGGTGCTCATCACCAGCACGGCGCGCGCCGCCACCATCAGGGCCAGCGCGGCGGTGGCCAGCGCCAGGAAGCGGCGCAGCATGGTCGCTTCACGCCAGCGCTGCGCCAGCGCGGCCGCGGCGGACAGGTAGAAGGCGCCGAGGATGAGCGAACTGGCCAGCGCGCGCAAGCCGATCGGGTCGACCAGGTAGCAGCCGATAAACACCAGCACCGCCAGCGCCAGCAGCGGATAGGCGAAGCGGCGCCAGCGGCCCCGCTCGGCCGCTTCCCACAGCGCGCCCGCTTCGAGCGCGACGCCGATGAACAGGACCGTGTAGCCGACCGGGATCGAGATCGGATCGGGCACCACGCCGCTGCCGCGAAAGTACAGCAGCAGCCAGGCGGCGGCCTGGCATTGCTTGGCCACCGCCCAGGTCGACATCGAGAGCGACTTCTTGCTGTCGAGCTGGTAGAAGGACAGCGCCGCGCACAGGCTCAGGTTACCCAGCGCCAGGGCGAACAGCATGGTGGTGATATCCATCGGCGCGGCCGGCTAGACTTCGTGCTCGACCAGGGTGGTGCCGTCGCCGATCTTGCTGGCCCAGGCCTTGGCGAAATACGCTTTCTCGGTGTCGGTCGGGGTGTCGTTCCAGAATACGATCAGGGTGCCTTTGTGGTCGTGCAGCTGGCTGAATTTCTCGACGAAGCCGGGATTGTCGCCATGATCGGCCAACGCCATGACGTAGCCGTAGACCCGGGTCAACCGCTCGATGCGGTCGGGCTCGGTCAAGCTGTTGGTGGCCGTGATGGTGGGGTGATCTAAGAACATAGTGGCTCCGTGTGGCTGCGGATTGAGCTTATCAGAAACCGATACCGCGCAACAAGATTTCCGTTGCAGCCGACAGGGCGCCTCCGCCGAATCGGCATTGGCTCGCGCCTGGCCCGCACCTGACCTATACTGACGCGATGCCGCCCAGTCCAGATCGACGCTCTTCCACCGCGCCCGCCGCTGCCGCCGCTGCCGCCACTGCCACCGCTGCCGCCATCGACAGCCCCGCCCCGCTGGTGTGCGAGCGCGGCCGGCGCCGCACGCTCGAATTCATGGCCGGCAATATACAGAGCGAGATGCTGATCGCCCGTCCCGATGCGCTGGTGCTGCCGTATTGCCGCGCCATGATGGCGTTCGCCCTGTTCGTGCCGCGCCCGCGCCACATCGTGATGGTCGGGCTGGGCGGCGGCTCGCTGGCCAAGTTCTGCCACCGCCATTTTCCCGCCGCGCGCATCACCGTGTTCGAGCTGCGCGCCGACGTGATCGCCCTGCGCGAGGTGTTTTGCGTGCCGCCCGACGACGCCCGCTTCCGGGTCGTGCACGCCGACGCCACCGGCGCCATCGCGGCGCTGGCCGGCGAGGTCGACGTGTTGCTGGTCGACGGTTACGACGCCTGCGGCTTGCCGCCGGCGCTGGGCAGCTCGCGCTTTTACGCCGACTGCCGGCGCGCGCTGGCTGACGGCGGCGTCTTGTGCGCCAACGTGTTCAGCTACGATCCGCAGTACGGCGCCATCCTCGGCCGCCTGCGCCTGATGTTCGGCAACCACGTGTGCTGGCTTGAGCGGGTCGCCGGCAACAACCGCATCCTGTTCGCCGTCAAGGCCGGCTTCGATCCGGCCCCCGGCGCACCGGCGCCGCGCGCGCTGCGGGTGGCGCGCTGGCTGGACCGGCGCCACGGCCTCGGCGCCGGCTGGCTGAACCGGCTGTTGGTGCGAAGCCTTGTCATATTGCTCAGCTTGAACGCCGGCAGTACCGGAAGACAACATTAATTCCATCTTTTTCATTTCAGGTGGGCAATTTTTCTGCGAAAATCATCAAGTTGTGACACACTAACCCCCGCATTCGGACGCCATCGTGCGCGTCCGTGCCCAACACAGGAAAAACCGCAATGCCGCGTCGCCGCTTGCCGATTTCACTCGTTGTGGCGGCCACCCTGACCCTCGCGAGCGGACTGGCGGCCACCACCGCCCTGTTCGTCGCCGTCAGCCATCTTGAATACGACAAGATCTCGCTCAGCTTCCAGCAGCGCGCCGACGCCCGCGTGGCGGCGGTCGGCCA
>JBDSTZ010000530.1:0-7281 GCA_039927975.1 Massilia sp.
CTGCAGCGCAGGGTGGCGAGCGCCGCGTGACCGGGCAGCGCGCGGGCGGCGCCGAGGCCCGCCCGCACGCTGACCGCCGGCTCACTCGGCGAGTTTTTTCAGCGTCATGCGCCAGCGCGCGAGTCCCGCGGAGATGATGCCGAAATAGGCGCCCGTGAAGCCCACCGCGAACATGTTGATCGGGCTGTCGGCGAAGTGCGGTGTCTTGCCGGTGCCGGCATACATGTCGATGCCGATGTACAGAATCCGCGCGAAGAACAGCATCGCGACCGCGATACCGAGGCGCGCCGGCGGCGTGAAAAAATAGCCTTCCGGCGTGACTTCGCGGCGCGTCTTGCGAAACGCCCACACGCCATAGCCGATGCCGCCGGCCGCGCCCACCAGCAGCCAGGCCAGCAGATCGATGCGGGTGAATACTTCCGACGCCGCCACCGCCACCATCGCCCAGAACACCAGCACGCCCGTCCAGTGGCGCGACAGGATCGAACGGGTGCGCCCCATCATCGCCTTCACGCGTGAATAAAAGCGCCACACCAGCAGGGGCGACAGCAGAAGCAGGGCGAGCGTAGTTAAATTCATCAGATCACAGGGTTCGTCAGGAGCCGCCATTGTAATCCACATAAGCTTGTGGCTACTGGCGCAACGCTGCGCATCGGCAGCTTGTAACGATGTGTGCGTCCGATTGACTTTCCCCAACCGAGTGAGCAACATGGGGTACCACCGCGCGCCGCACTGAACGGCGCCTTATCGACGAAACAACGACGGGACAACACATGAGCAAACGCTTGCCTGCTGATTCGCCAACGTTGTCAATGCTCGGCGCCGCACCGGCCGCGCACTCGCGCTACCAGCTGCCGCCGGCCGCACTGCAAGCCCTCGTCGACACCGCCCGCGCGCCGGCAATGAGCCTCTCGCCCAGGCGCGATTTGCTGGCCATGATCGAGACCCCGCCGCTGCCCGGCATCGCCGAAGTGGCGCAGCCTGAACTCAAGCTGGCCGGCCTGCGCATCAACCCGCGCACCTATTCGCCGAGCCGCTTCAGTTTCGGCACCGGCCTCAAACTGCTCGACATCGCCAGCGGCGCCGAGATCCTGGTCGAGGGCCTGCCCGACACGCTGCGCCTGGCCGACAGCGCCTGGTCGCCCGACCAGCGTCACCTGGCCTTTACCCACCTCGCGTACGGCGACGGCGGCGCCAGCGGCGAGGTCGAACTGTGGCTGCTCGATATCGCCTCGCGCGCCGCGCGCAAGCTCACCTCGCAGCCGCTGTCCCACCTGAACGGCAATGGCTTTACCTGGATGCCCGACGGCGGCGCGCTGCTGGTGCAGCTCAAGCCGGCCAAGCTGGGTATGCCGCCGGTGGCGACCGGCATCCCGAGTGGACCGGGCGAGCAGGACAGCGAGCCTGGCAACGGCACGCGCCAGCTGCGCACCTACGCCGACCTGCTGCGCAACGAAGAAGACGCGCGCCTGTTCGAGCATTACGCCACCTCGCAGCTGGCGCTGATCGACCTTGCCGGCCAGGTGCGGCTGGTCGGCACGCCCGACATGTTCATCGGCGCGCGGCCGGCGCCCTGCGGCGAATACCTGCTCACGCAAGCGCTGCAGCGGCCGTTCTCCTACCTGGTCACGGCGTCCGGCTTCTCGCGCCGGGTCGAAGTGCGCGACCTGTCCGGCCGCGTGCAGCACCTGGTGCTCAACCGCCCGCTCGAAGAAGGCCTGCCGCCCGGCAGCGACGCGGTGTCGCCCGGCGTGCGCGACATCAGCTGGCGCGTCGATGCGCCAGCCACCCTGGTGTGGGCCGAGGCGCAGGACGGCGGCGACCCGGCGCGCGCGGCCGAGATCCGCGACATCATCTACATGCAGGCGGCGCCGTTCAGCGCGGCGCCGACCGTGCTGGCCAAGCTCGGCTCGCGCTACAACGGCATCCTGTGGGGGCGCGGCGACCTCGCGCTGCTGTCCGAAGACTGGTACAAGACGCGCGCCGTCAAGACCTGGCGCATCGCGCCCGACCACCCGCAGGAGACGGCCGAACTGATGTTCGCCTATTCCGGCGAAGACCGCTACAGCCATCCGGGCCACCCGGTGATGCGCTCGGACGGCGCCGGCATGGCGCGCCTGTCGATCGGCGAGGACGACACGATTCTGCTCGACGGCATGGGCGCCTCCGACGAGGGCGACCGGCCCTTCATCGACCGCTACAGCCTGCGCAGCAAAAAGAAGGAACGCCTGTTCCAGAGCGAGGCCCCGTATTTTGAAAACGTCGCGGCGGTGCTCGACCCGCACGCGCACGTGCTGCTGACGACGCGCGAGTCGCCCACCGAGCGGCCGAATTTTTTTCTGCGCGACCTGCGCAAGCCGGCGCCCGAACAACTGAGCGCGCTGACCGATTTTCCGCATCCGAGCCCGCAGCTGCGCGACGTGTACAAGGAGCAGATTCGCTACCAGCGCGCCGACGGCGTCGACCTGACCGCCACCCTCATGCTGCCGCCCGATTACGAGCCGGCGCGCGACGGTCCGCTCCCGCTGCTGATGTGGGCCTACCCGCAGGAGTTCAAGAGCAGCAGCGCGGCCAGCCAGACCACCGGTTCGCCGCACCGCTTCAATTCGGTCAGCTACTGGGGGCCGGCGGCCTTCCTGGCGATGGGTTACGCGGTGCTCGACAATCCCTCGATGCCGATCGTCGGCGCCGGCGAGGAAGAGCCCAACGACACTTACCTGCCGCAGCTGGTGGCCAACGCCGAGGCGGCGGTCGACGAGGTGGTGCGGCGCGGCGTGGCCGATCGCCACCGCATTGCGGTGGGGGGCCATTCCTACGGCGCCTTCATGACCGCCAATCTGCTGGCCCACACGCGCCTGTTCCGCGCCGGGATCGCCCGCAGCGGCGCCTACAAACGCACGCTCACGCCGTTCGGCTTTCAGTCGGAGGAGCGGCCATTCTGGCATGCGAAAGAGGTGTACCAGGCGATGTCGCCGTTTAATAACGCCGAGAAGATCAAGGACGCGCTGCTGCTGATCCACGGCGAGGAGGACAGCAATTCGGGCACCTTTCCGATCCAGAGCGAGCGCATGTTCCAGGCCATCAAAGGCCTGGGCGGCACCGCGCGGCTGGTGATGCTGCCCAACGAGAGCCATGCCTACCGGGCGCGCGAATCGATCATGCACATGCTGTACGAGACCAACCGCTGGCTGGAGAAATACATCAAGCACGCCGCGCCGTGACAGTCGTGCGGGGCGCCGTCGGCAGGCATGGTAATGTCATTGTTTCATCCGCAGGAGGCCAGCAGCCATGATAGCGACCGCCATTGAACCGCGCTCCATCCACGCCCACCGCGCGCCCGATCCGGTGCCGGCCGACGAGCCGGCGCCCGAGCCGTTCGACAATCCGCACCCGCATCATCCGCCGGTGCACACGCCGTCGCATGACGACGAGCCCTTGCCGGATCCTAAACCGTCGGTGTTGCAGTAGCTTGGCTGTCGAGGATGGCGGCTGGTGCCGCCCCAAAGCGGATGGCCGCGAGTTCCACTCGCTAGTCATGTCCGCCAATGTCGACGTCATCAGTAGCATGCGAGCCGGACACATAATAGGTGTCTCCCCAGACGCCCCCGACCGCATTCAGCCCCTGCCTGACTGGCCCCGCCGCACGCCAGCATCATCCAGTTGCAATACGGTTAGCGTCCCGCATGAAATCGACAAACGCCCGCAGCTTGCCCGGCATGTGGGACCGGTGCGGGTAATAGATGTGAAACGCATCGTCGGTCGCGCTGTACTCTTCCAAGATCCGCAACAACGACCCGGCGCCAATTTCGTCGCGCGCAAAATCCTCGTACACGAATGCAACGCCTGCGCCACGTGCTGCCGCGTCGACAACGGATTTCATGTCGTCAAACGTCAATCGGCCCTGCACGTCCACTTGCACCATCTGGCCCGCCACATGAAACTTCCACTCGAATAGCCTGCCGCCAAACGAGTAGCGCTGGCGAATGCAATTGTGCTGGAGCAGGTCTTCAATTTGCTCCGGCCGGGTGCGCTCGCGAAAATAGTTGGGCGCCGCCAGCACGATGCGCTTTTGCATGCCGCCCAGCTGCACCGCAACCATATCGTTCTGAACCGTTCTTCCCAGGCGAACACCGGCATCGAAGCCCGCGCTGACGATATCGCTGAGTTGATTGTCCAGCGAGATCTCCACGTTGATCGTTGGGAATGCAGCGGAAAAGGCCTCCAGGTGCGGCTCGACCAAGATGCGGTAGGCCACATACGACAAATTGATACGCAACAAACCTGAATACCGATCGGCGCCGTGAATCACTTCCTCCAGGGCACTGCGAATACTTCCCAGTGCGGGGACGATCGACGC
This sequence comes from Massilia sp., assembly GCA_039927975.1. Lineage (GTDB taxonomy): Bacteria > Pseudomonadota > Gammaproteobacteria > Burkholderiales > Burkholderiaceae_D > JBDSTZ01. Next base: position 4,358 of record JBDSTZ010000530.1, read on the forward strand.
ATTGAGCGCGGCCCCAGCCTCGGTCAAGCCGACACTGCGCGTGGTGCGATTGAACAGGCGCACGTTGAGCTGACGTTCGAGCACCTTGATCGTGCGGGACATCGCCGTCGGCGTGACACCCATTTCAGCCGCGGCCCGCGCAAAATTGAGCAGCCGGGCTGCAGCTTCGAACGCCATTAAACCAGGCAGCGGCACCGAAGCCAGTGTGGGGGCGTCGCTTGCGCCCGCTACCGACGCGTCCCGCTCACTTATTCTGACCTTTTTGTTCATTTAGTATCTCAGTTTGTGACGATTTACTTCATTATCGATCATCTTTAAAGTGTGTGCATGCGGTACCGAACCGCTGGCTGTCACTAATAAAGGAACAACGATGACCGACAACAGCGTATTGACCGATCTCTTCTTGCCCAGCCATTTTGGCGCTATTGCCACCACTAACCGCATCGTCATGGCGCCAGTAACCCGCAGTCGTTACGACGAAGATGGCGTTCCCGGCCAACTGCATGCGACCTATTACGCGCAACGTGCCGGAGCCGGCCTGATCGTGTCGGAAGCGACCAATATTTCGGCGCAGGGGCGAGGCTATGCGGCAACCCCGGGCATGTGGAACGATGCCCAAGTTGAAGGTTGGAAGCAGGTTACAGATGCAGTCCATGCCGCTGGCGGCAAGATCGTCTGCCAACTCTGGCACGTAGGCCGTTTTTCTTCCGTGGAGCTGCAGCCGGATGGCGCCGTCCCGGTCGCCCCCTCGCCCATCAAGGCCGAAGGCAACACCTACACCACTGCGGGATTCGTGCCGGTCTCGATGCCGCGCGCTCTGGAAACGCAAGAGATCACCGGTATCGTTGCCCAGTACGCGCACGCCGCGAAAAACGCCTTGCGCGCGGGGTTTGACGGGGTCGAAGTCCACGGGGCAAATTGCTACCTGCTCGACCAGTTCCTGCGCGACGCCACTAACCAGCGGTCCGACCGGTACGGCGGCACAATTGAAAACCGGGTGCGTTTGACACTTGAAGTGACCGAAGCGGTCGTCGCCATCTGGGGCGGTGACAAGGTCGGCATCCGCCTGTCGCCAGTATCGCCCGATGTCGGCAATACACCGCTCGACAGTCAGGTTATGGCCACTTACGGCCACCTGATCCAGGAACTGAACCGCTTCTCGCTCGCCTATCTGCACGTCGTTGAGGGCACCACCGGCGGCTCCCGGGCCGTCCCAGCGGATGTCGACCTGGACCAGTTGCGGGCAATGTTCACGGGGCCATACATTGGCAACAATAACTACGACTTGGACTTAGCCATAACACGCCGCGCGGAAGGAAAAATTGATGCCGTGGCGTTTGGGCGCATGTTCATTGCCAACCCAGACCTGGTGGGGCGCCTGCGCTTCGGCAAGGAACTCACTATCGCACCGCGCGCGTCCTACTACAACGGCGGCGCGACGGGCTACACCGACTGGCCCGCAGCCAGTCACTAATCACGCACTACCACCCCGCGCATTGTGCGCGCCACTCTACAGGAGCATGACATGAGCAAGAATATCAAAGCTGTACCTACGGCCGACTACAACAGTGTCGTTGCCGTTGCCCAAAAATACGTCGACGGCCTGCGTACCGGCAGTGTCGAAAGCGTTGCCCAAGCATTTCATGAGGATGCCGTCATGTACGGTTTCACCAACGGTGAGCTCCTGGGCGGGCCGATCGAGAATTTGTACAAATTCGTCGCGCAGAACGGCAAGGCGCCGGAGATCACCACGCACTTGGACGTACTGGCGATCACGCCAACCACTGCTGTCGTGCGCGTTGACATGGAACGGGATGCCATTGGTGCGGACTATAACGACTATCTCACGTTGATCAAGATCGCGGGGAACTGGAAAGTCATCGCCAAGGTGTACCACCAGTTTGAGGCCTGACACTCGTATTGACTGCTCACGCCGGCATAGCCGGCAAGATAGTCACAGCCGCCTCGCGAAGCGATTCGGCTAGAGTTACTTGTCAGGCCCATAAATTGTTAGGCCGCACTTGCGGAGGAAATCCAGTTGGTACGGATTTTCCACGCCTTCGGCAATGACACGCTGGCTTGAATTCTTCCCCATGCCAGTAATCGCGCTAACGATGACGCCATTGTTCTTTTAGAGCTGCCATTCCTGACGAACGATTGATCGATCTTGATCACGTCGATCGGAAACTGCATCATGGGGCGTTCGTGTCATGTGACACTTGAAGCACCGGCAATCGATCATGCGCAACCCTGCCCGTGCAGAAGGTGGCGGTATTGACCGGGCACGAAAATGGCCAGTCGGGAAAATCGTGAGTGTGTGCAGACATGGAATTTTTCGGTTGGCCGAGGTCAGGCGTTCTCAATCGAACGCCCACGAATACAGCACGTCGAACGCGGTGTTGGTCCCGGTTTGAATCTGCAGCGTGATGCGCGGATTGAGCTTGTAGCGCAGCCGCACCAGGCTTGACGCCGTGGTCGCACCCTGCTCGAAGCTCAGGTAAGCGCGCGACGAGATGCGCTTGCCCACCGTGACCACAGTACTCTCCAATCCCTTCGCCTGCGACAGCCCCAGTTCGTCCAGTCCAAGCGCGTTGGTCAGCTTCGACTGGAAGCCACCGCTGCCGCCTTTACCGCCCAGCAGCGCGCCGGCGGCCGCGCTCAGCACGCCGGCCTCGTTGCCCGAGGTCGCCTCCATCCCGTGTCCCAGCACCAGCCACGCCAGCTTCTCGCTGTCGGGCACCGTCGGCGTCGACACCAGCTTGGCGGCCGGCGCCAGCGCGGTGCCGCGTACTTCGACCCCGGCTTCCACATTGGTCTCGCTCAGCTGCTCGCCTTCCGGCCGCTTGCGCACCGCCAGGATGTTGAGCGAGGGGTTGTCGTACGGGCCGCCGAAGGTCAGCACGCCGCGCTCGATGCTCAGGCGC
>JBDSTZ010000531.1:0-12759 GCA_039927975.1 Massilia sp.
GGCCACCGCTTCACCAAGTCGAGCGAGATTGTCCTGACCAATATCGCCAATGGTAAAAACACGGTGAGCGTCCTCAACGCGCGCCAGCAGGAAATGATCCGCGCCGGCGCCATCGACTGATCTCCCCTCTTCAACCCGACAAAAGCGCGCAAGCGGCGCGATTGATGCTAATCTGACGCCCCGCCGCATGCGTGCGGCTGCTCCTGTCCCTGTCACTACAAGGCCCAACACAATGTTGAAAACGAAAATTGCGCTGGCTGTTTTATTGACGAGCTTTGTGCTGGCGCCCGCGGGCGCTGCCAAGCCGAAGAAAAGCAGCACGGCGAGCACCAGCAAGCATGTCGGCGGCAAGGCCAAAGCGGCCGCTAAATCGGTGGCAAAACCGGCGGCCAAATCGGCCAAGGCCGGCAAAGGCAAGGCGGGCAAGGCGGCCGCTGTCGCCGCCGTCGCCGCACCGGAAGTTGCCGCGCCCCGTCCGGCAGCCCCGGCCGAGCGCAAGTCGGACCGCTGGCTCGATTCGCTCAGCATGCAGTTTCTAAACGCGCTGTGGAAGATCGATCCGGACACTGCGATCATCAATGGCAAGTACGACGGCGCCGCCAACCTGGTGGTGCCGAACGCGGCTTCGCGCAACCAGCGCATGGCGTTCACCGCCGAGTGGCTGCAGAAGTTCGGCAAGGTCGACGCGCGCCAGCTGTCGAACAAGCAGCGCACCGACCTCGCCCTGCTGATCGAAAAGCTCGAATCGGACCGCTGGTACCTCACCACCTTCCGCGACTACGAGTGGAACCCGTCGCTTTACAATATTGCCCAGCCGTTCGACCTGATCCTCGGCACCGAGTACGCCGCCAAGCCGCAGCGCCTGCGCACCATCCTGCGGCGCTTGGCCAACGTGCCGGCCTACTACCAGGCGGCGCAGGCGAGCATCGCCAATCCGACCCACGAGCACACCCAACTGGCGATCGACCAGGCGCCCGGCACCATGACGCTGCTGGCCGACCTCGGCAAGGAAGCGCAGGACTCGATCCTGACGGTGCAGGAGAAAGCCATCTTCGCCCAGCGCATCGCCAACGCCGGCGAGGCACTGGTGGGGTATGTCGACTTCCTCACCGATCTGGACAAGAAGCAGCAGGCGGCCGGCAACGCCCGCTCCTTCCGCATCGGCAAATCGCTGTACGAGGCCAAGTTCGCCCACGACATCCAGTCCGGCAGCACCGCCGAGCAGACCTTCCAGAAGGCGCTGGCCGCGCGCAAAGAATTGCTCACGCGTATGGACGGCCTGGCCGACGAGCTGTGGACCAAGACCATGGGCACGGCGGCCAAGCCGGCCGACCGCAACAAGAAGATCGGCATGGTGATCGACAGCCTGTCGCGCACCCACGTGAGCCGCGAAAATTTCTACGGCGAGATCAGTCGCCAGATTCCGCAGTTGCAGGATTGGGTGATCTCGCACCAGCTGATCAGCCTCGATCCGAAACGGCCGCTGGTGGTGCGCGAGACGCCGCTGTATCAGCGCGGCGTGACCATCGCCAGCATCGACGCGCCGGGGCCGTACCGGCCGCAGGACCGGACCTTTTACAATGTGACGCCGCTCGATGGCTTGTCGCCAGAACAGGCCGAAAGCACGCTGCGCGAGTACAACCAGTGGATGCTGCAGATTCTGAATATTCACGAGGCGATTCCGGGTCATTACGCGCAGCTGGTGTATGCGAACCGCTCGCCGTCGCTGGTGAAATCGCTGTTCGGCAACGGCGCGATGATCGAGGGCTGGGCCGTGTATGGCGAGCGCATGATGCTCGAGTCGGGCTATGGCGACAACACGCCGGAGATGTGGCTGATGTATTGCAAGTGGAATCTGCGCAGCGTGACCAATACGCTGCTCGATTACGGTGTGCACGTGCTGGGCATGTCGGAGGCGGAGGCGATGGATTTGTTGACGCGTCAAGCTTTCCAGAGCCGCAGCCAAGCCGAGGAGAAGTGGCGCCGGGTGCAGCTGAGCTCAGTGCAGCTGACCAGTTATTTCAGCGGGTATAGCGAGATCATGGAGCTGCGCGAGCAGCGCAAGCAGGCGCTGGGGCCGAAGTTCGTGCTGCGCGATTTTCATGACCAATTCCTCAGTTATGGCAGCGCGCCGGTGCGGGTGATCAAGGAGTTGATGCAGTAGGCCTGGGACAGGCCACGATCGTTGCGAATCTCGGCCTGACGGAGATCCGGGGACTGGCGCAGCGGTCGGCTAAGGCCCTTTCCGTCGCCGTGGCGCTGCGGTCCGTAAATACCTTACTTCGAAAAGCAGGCGCACGCCATGTCGCGCCCGCCATCCTGTCGACCTATCGATCGGCTTGTTTGCGAATCGCCTGCTGATCCTTTTCGGGAATCGCGTTGAGAAACGCCGGGGATGGCAGCAAGAACCGGAGGTTCGCGGTCGGGATATCAAGCTCGGCCACATACTGGCGCATGCCGATATAGAGCTTCTGTTGGTCCGCCGATAGCACCGACGAGTTTGGATACATCCCGTCCCACGGCGCATCGGCGAGCAGCGTCGTGATTTTCCCGTCTTTGCCGAGCGACACCAGCCTATCCCAGAGCGTGACGAGCGCGCTGCCGTCACGGCGCACGGCAACGCTGAAGGGGGCCCCGGGCAATGGTATGACGCTTGATGCTTGCCAATGGACATCCTGACTCGGCCGGGCGATGCGGACGATGGATCCCCTGCCGACCGGCATCCCTTTGAGATGGACGCCGTGCGCCAAACCTTCGATCGCATGAATCCCATCCGCGAGGACGAAGAACTCGACGACCTGGTGATCGGATATCTTGTAGTTTTGCTGACCGTCGGCGCTGAACCAATACAGCGCGGCGCCGAACTCGCCTTGATTGAAGGCCACTAGCCAGCCGTCGTCGACGGCGAAAAATGCGGAAGCACGGCGAAATTTATCCGCCTGCGGCGTGAAGTCTGGCCGCTCGCCCTTGGCCGCTTGCTCGCGTCCCTTCAGTTGGGCATGAATCTGACCAGCCTCTGCGACGACGCGCCATTCATGCCGGGAGTAATTGGCGGCGTACGACCATACCGCGCGGTCGCCGCGGCTCGTCTCTGGTGGAACCGATATGTCCTGCCAGCGCGTGACATCGTCCGGAAATTCCGCGTTGGCCGCTTGCGCATTGAACCCGGCGGCGAGCATGGCGATCAGGACAAGGCGGATCAGAGCGGTCATGGCAGTGAGCGGCATGCCGCTGGTAAGTGAAGAGTCCCACGACGTTCATTTGTCGCATCAAGCGGGAAATTGCACTTAGCGTAACTGAAGCAGGGAATATTGTCTAATACGAACGCGACCGCGACAAATGCGTCGCGCTGGCATTGTCGCGCGCATCCTTGCTGCGGAATTCCTCGTCGGCCAGCACGCCGGATTTTTCATCGTCGTGCCGCTCGCGTTCAACGCGTTCGCGTTCGACTTCGCGGTCCAGCCGGGTGCCGGAGGAATTGCTGTTTGGTGTGGGTTTCATGGCGCGCCTTGCAAGGTTGAGTGGATGCGCGATCAGTATCCGGCCACCAGTGCGCGGCCTCTGTTCGTTTGCCCACCTAAGGCGCGATTAAGGCTGCACCGAGATGATCGCGCGCCGATACGCCACCAGTTTCGGATTGCCGTCGTCCTCGACCTGCAGAATCACATGCAGCCGCGCCGCCTGTTTCAGATTCGGGATCGTCAGCGTCAGCGCCTCGCCGCTGGTCGCGCTCAGTTGCACGTCCTTGAGCGCGCGAACATCGCTGCCGGCTTCCTCGTAGATCGACCACGACAACGCGAGCTTGTTGCCGTCCGGGTCGGAGGTGCCGGCGGCCGACAGGCTCAGGGTAGTGTTCGGCCTGGCCATCAGCGCGATCACTTTCTTGCTGCGATCGCCATTGAGCACCGCGAGCGGATTATGGTTCGCCTTGTCGTAGGCCGGCGCCACGCACCAGTCCATGCGCGCCGCGAAATCATTCTGGAAATGCTCGCGCCAGCGCCAGACGGTGGCCTGGTCGCTGCATTCGCGCACACCGGAAGAGGCGCTCACGCAATCGCGGCTGTCGCTGGTGTTGGTCCAGATCCGGCGCGTTTCGCCATAAGCCTGGAAGAGCGCGTAACGCCCGCCCCAGCCGCCGTAGGACGGGTCCACGCTCCAGCCCAGGCCGTTATCGATCAAGCCCAGGAAGGATGGCGTGTCGCCCTCCATGATGTAAGCGAACTGCGGGTACAACGCACCGAGCGCGCCATGGTTGCTGCGGATGTGTTTTTCGAGCCAGGGATGGTCGACCATGTCCATCAGGTGGCCAGAGCCGTTCTTGTAGAAGCGGTCGCCGCTGATGCCGGTCCAGGTGGCGCGCCAGTATTCGGCGGGACTGGTCGGGTTGCTCGGCGAGACGATCCAGAACAGCGCTGGAAATTCACGCCGCATCCACTGGCCGGCATCGTCCTGGTCGGAAATCGAATAGACCTTCAACTTGGCGATCAGCCTGGCCATTTCTTCCGGCGTGCGGCGCGCGCGCGCATCGGACAGGGCTTGCGCCAGGGTGTTCGAGCCGCCCCAGACCGTCACCCACAGCGGGCGCGCGTCGGCCTTGTCGGCGGCCGCCAGCAACAATTGCGAGCCGGCCGTGGTCTTGCCGCTGCCCACCGCCGCCATGCCGAAGGCGGTTTGGCCGGTGGCTGTGACGGCGAGCAATTGCTCCTTGCTGGGAAAACCGGGCTCATGAATCAGCAGATTGTCGCGCACCTCGGCGTAGGCGTCGAGCTGGCGGCGGATCAGGTCTTCGCGCGGCTTTTCCCTCAGAAAGGTGGAGGTGGTGGCGACCAGGCCTTCGATGTCGTACTGGTTGGCATACACCAGGAAGCGCACCATCGATTCCTCATCGTCGGGCTCGTTGGCGATATCGGTGAGGACGAACACCCTTTCCTTGCTGATTGGCGCGGTTCGGGCCGGGGCGGCGGATGAGATAGCGCTATCAAAGATGAGCGACAGGCAGGCGAACAGGATCAACGACGTCAAACGCACGGGTGGCCTCGGAACGGGCGCAGCGAGAAGGAAGCCGTTCAACGTGTCGAACGGCCGGTGAGATTTATTATAAACGGCCGGACGCTCAGGCCGGCTCTTCCGGCGCCTGGGTCACCTTGACGAAAATCGGCGCGACCAGCAGGCCGAGCTCGAACAGCAGACACATCGGCAAGGCCAGCGACAGCTGGCTGACGACGTCGGGCGGCGTCACGATGGCGGCCACCACGAAGGCGCCGACCAGCGCGTACGGGCGGATTTCGCGGAATTTCTCCACGCTGACGATCCCCATGCGCACCAGGATCACGATCACCACCGGCACCTCGAAGGTGGCGCCGAAGGCCAGGCACATCGACATCACGAAATCGAGGTAGTTTTCGATGTCCGGCATGACGGCGATCGAGGTCGGCGCGAAGTCGCTGATGAACTTGAAGGCGCGGCCGAACACCAGGAAATAGCAAAACGCCACCCCGGCCATGAACAGGCCCGACGAGGAAATCACCAGCGGCAGCACCAGGCGCTTTTCGTGGCTGTACAGGCCCGGCGCGATGAAGGCCCAGACCTGGTAGAACACCCACGGCAGCGCGAGGATGAAGGCCAGCACCAGCGTCACCTTGAGCGGCACCATGAAGGGCGCGATCACGCCGGTGGCGATCATCTTCGAGCCGGGCGGCAAGGCGGCGATCATCGGGTGCGCGATGAAGTCGTAGATCCGGGCCGGGCCCGGCCACAGCATCAGGCCGACGCAAATGATGGCGATGCCGATGCAGGCTTTGACCAGGCGGCTGCGCAGCTCGATCAGGTGCGAGATGAAGGTCTCTTCGCCCGCGGTTTGTTCAGTCATGATGGTCGCGGTTTATGAAAAGAATGAGGAAGGCTGGCTGGCTTGGGGCCGGTATTTTTTGACGCGCGCGGCGCCCGAGACGATGCGCGTTTTGGTGCCATGGCGCTGCTTGTACCAGCCCGGCACCGCCGAATTGCGCATCAGCTTTTTGCGGCGGAAGTCGCGCGCCTTGCGCTCAAGATCGCTCACGCTGACATTCGACACCATCGCCGGATGGTCGCGCCACGCCCCTTCCACATCGTCGCGCGTCTCGGCGATCGAGTCCTCGACCGACTGCTTGATCGATTGCGCGGTCTCCTGCACGTTTTTCTGCAGATTGCGCAGCTCGTCGAGTTCGATCTCGCGGCTGACTTCGGCCTTGACATCGTGCAGGTAGCGCTGGGCGCGGCCGTACAGGCTGCCCGCCATGCGCGCCACCCTCGGCAGCTTTTCAGGGCCGATGACGATCAGCGCGACGACGCCTATGATCGCCAGTTTGGAGATGCCAAGATCGATCATGGGGCGCTCAGGCGGCGTGCATCACGATTTGGTTTTTTCTTTGGTCTCGACGTCGATGATGCCCTTGTCGACCACCTGGGCAGGCGGCGGCGCGGTGGGCGCAGGACCCTTGTCTTCCTCGCCCTTGATGCCGTCCTTGAAGCCCTTGACGGCCTTGCCGATGTCGCCGCCCATATTGCCGAGCTTCTTGGTGCCGAAGATCAGTACCACGACCACCAGCACGATCACCCAGTGCAACCAGCTACCTGTACCCATAACAGACTCCTTGTGGCCGACATGGCCTGATGTTGATTAAAACAGATGCGGTCAGTATACGCGATGCCCGACCCGCGTGCAGATTATCGCGTCAGCCCCGCCAGGGGCGCGGACCGCCGTACAGATGCATGTGCAGATGGTAGATTTCCTGGCCGCCGTCCGGACCGCTGTTGATCATGGTCTTGAAACCGCCGCCGGGCTGGCCTTGCTCGTCGTAACTGACCGCGCAGCCGTGCGCGGCGGCCAGCCTGGGCGCCAGCGCCAGCATCCTGCCCAGCAGGGCGGCGTGGCTGTCGTCGCACTCGGACAGGGTCGCGATGTGCTGCTTGGGAATGATCAGCAGGTGCACGGGCGCGGCCGGATGGATATCCTTGAACACCATCAACTCCTCGTCCTCGTGCACCACGCTGGCGGGAATTTGCTTGGCGGCGATCTTGCAGAACAGGCAATCTGGCATGCTCACTCCTTAGTGTTTGTCGGCTTCGGCGGCGTCGCGCAGCACGTCCTTGCGGGCGGCTTTCTCTTCGATGCCGGAGACGCCTTCGCGGCGCGCCAGCTCGTCGAGCACCTGCTGCGGCGTCAGGTCAAACTGGGCCAGCATGACGAGCGTGTGGAACCACAGGTCGGCGCACTCGTAGAGCACCTTGCTGTTGTCGCCGTCGACCCGCGCATCCTTGGCTGCCATCACGGTCTCGGTGGCTTCCTCGCCGATCTTCTTGAGAATCGCGTCGTCGCCCTTGGCGAACAGGCGCGAGACGTACGATTTGTCGGGGTCGCCGCCGTTGGCCAGCTTGCGCGATTCGATCACGGCGGCCAGCCGGGCTAGTGTGACGCTCATGGGGTCTTCTTCGATGTTGGGGTGTAGATGGTGTCGGGGTCTTGCAGCACCGGCTCGGTGACCTGCCAGTCGCCGCTCCGGGCGTCGCCGTCGAACTTCTGGAAGAAGCAGGAATGGCGCCCGGTGTGGCAGGCGATCGCGCCGACCTGTTCGATCTTGAGCAGCACCACGTCCTCGTCGCAATCGAGGCGGATCTCGAGCACCTTCTGGAAGTGGCCGGACTCCTCGCCCTTGTGCCACAGCTTCTTGCGCGAGCGGCTCCAGTACACCGCCTGGCCCAGTTCGACCGTGCGGGCGAGCGCGTCGCGGTTCATCCAGGCGAACATCAGCACGTCGCCGCTGCCCGCTTCCTGGGCGATCACCGGCACCAGGCCGTGTTCGTCCCACTTGACCTTCTTGAGCCACTTGGCGTTGTTGGCGCCCGCGCTTGTCGTTGTCGTCGTTGTCGTCGTCGTTGGAGTTGTCGTTGGCATGGCTGTCCTCAATCCAGGCGCATCGGAATGCCCTGCGCCGCCATGAAGCGCTTGGCCTCCTGCACCGTGTGCTGGCCGTAATGGAAAATGCTCGCCGCCAGCACCGCGTCGGCGTGGCCCTGCTTGATGCCGTCGGCCAGGTCCTGCAGGCCGCCGACGCCGCCGGAGGCGATCACCGGGATGCCGACCGCGTCGGACACGCCGCGCGTGAGACCGAGGTCGAAGCCGACCTTGGTGCCGTCGCGGTCCATGCTGGTGAGCAGAATCTCGCCGGCGCCCAGGCGCTCCATCTTTTGCGCCCACTCGATCGCGTCGAGGCCCGTGGCGCGGCGCCCGCCGTGGGTGAACACTTCCCACTTGCCGGGCGTGGTCTGCTTGGCGTCGATGGCCACCACGATGCATTGCGAGCCGTGCTTTTGCGAGGCCTCGAACACCAGTTCGGGATTGGTCACCGCCGAGGTGTTCATGCTGACCTTGTCGGCGCCGGCATTGAGCAGGCGACGCACGTCCTCGACCTTGCGCACGCCGCCGCCGACGGTGAGCGGAATGAAGACCGTCGAGGCGACCGCCTCGATGATGTGCAGGATCAGGTCGCGCCCGTCGGACGAGGCGGTGATGTCGAGGAAGGTGATCTCGTCGGCGCCCTGGCCGTCGTAGCGGCGGGCGATTTCAACCGGGTCGCCGGCGTCGCGCAGCTCGGTGAAATTGACGCCCTTGACGACCCGGCCGTCGGTCACGTCCAGGCAGGGGATGATGCGTTTTGCGAGCATGGTGTGTCGGTCCGGCCTTAGGCCTGGTCGTCCTCGGTCAGTTCGTCGGCGCGCACTTGCGCGCTGGTCAGGTCGAGCGTGCCCTCGTAGATCGAACGGCCGCAGATGACCGCTTCGATGCCCTCGCCCTGCACCGCGCACAGGTCCTCGACGTCCTTGAGGTTGTGCACGCCGCCCGAGGCGATGATCGGAATGCGCACGGCCTGGGCCAGCTTGACGGTCGCCTCGATGTTCACGCCGCCCATCATGCCGTCGCGGCCGATGTCGGTGTAGACGATCGATTCGACGCCGTAGGCTTCGAACTTCTTGGCCAGGTCGATCACTTCGTGGCCCGACATCTTGGACCAGCCGTCTGTTGCGACCTTGCCTTCCTTGGCGTCGAGGCCGACGATGATGTGGCCCGGGAAGGCGCCGCAGGCGTCGTGCAGGAAGCCGGGGTTCTTCACCGCTGCGGTGCCGACGATGATGTAGCTGATGCCGTCGTCGAGGTAGCGCTCGATGGTGTCGAGGTCGCGGATGCCGCCGCCCAGCTGGACCGGGATCTCGTCGATCTCGTTCTCGACGGCGAAGTCCTGCACCACCTGGAGGATCGATTTGACCGCCGATTCATTCTTCGGCTTGCCGGCGAAGGCGCCGTTCAGGTCGACCAGGTGCAGGCGCCGCGCGCCCTTCTTGAGCCAGTGCAGCGCCATTTCGGCGGGGTCTTCGGAGAAGACGGTGGCAAGTTCCATATCGCCCTGTTTGAGGCGAACGCAGTGACCGTCTTTGAGGTCGATGGCAGGAATGAGCAGCATGATCGGTATCGTTTAGGGTGAGGTGAAAGATGAATGTCGGAGAACCTGAATCACGGATTCCAGTGAACGAAATTCTTGTACAGCTGCAGGCCGGCGGCGGCGCTTTTCTCGGGGTGGAACTGGGTCGCGACGATGTTATCGCGCGCCACCGCGCAGCAGAACGGCGCGCCGTAATCGGTCTCGCCGAGCGCGTGCGCGGAATCGTCGGGCACCGCGTAATAGCTGTGCACGAAGTAGAAATAGCTGTTGTCGGCAATGCCGTCCCAGATCGGGTGGCCGCGCAATTGGCGCACGCGGTTCCAGCCCATTTGCGGGACCTTGAAGCGCGAACCGTCGGCCTGCAGGCGGCCGGCCAGGTCGAAGCGCACCACTTTGCCCGGCACCAGGCCGAGACCGGGCGTGTCGCCCTCTTCGCTGCGCTCGAACAGCATCTGCTCGCCCACGCACACGCCCATCACGGGGCGGCTGGCAAAGGCGCGCAGCACCGCTTCGCGCAGGCCCGGCGCGCCGAGGGTGTTCATGCAATCGGCCATGGCGCCCTGCCCCGGCAGCACCAGGCGGTCGGCGCTGTCGATCTCGGACGGATCGCTCGACACGACCACGTTCGCTTCGGGGGCGACGGCGCGCAAGGCTTGCGCGACCGAACGCAGATTGCCCATGCCATCGACTACTACGATTTTCGTCATGATGGTTTTACAGGCTGCCTTTGGTCGATGGGATGGTGCCGGCGGCACGCGCGTCAAGTTCGGCCGCCATGCGCAGCGCGCGGCCAAAGGCCTTGAACACCGTTTCGCACTGGTGGTGGGCGTTCTCGCCGCGCAGATTGTCGATGTGCAGCGACACCAGCGCGTGGTTGACGAAACCCTGGAAGAATTCGTGCGCGAGGTCGACGTCGAAGCTGCCGATCATCGCGCGCTTCCAGGGCACGTGCATTTCGAGCCCGGGCCGGCCGGAGAAATCGATCACCACGCGCGAGAGCGCTTCGTCGAGCGGCACATAGGCGTGGCCGTAGCGGCGGATGCCCTTCTTGTCGCCGATCGCCTTGGCGACCGCCATGCCGAGCGTGATGCCGGTGTCCTCGACGGTGTGGTGGGCGTCGATGTGCAGGTCGCCCACGCATTCGATGTCGAGGTCGATCAGGCCGTGGCGCGCAATCTGGTCGAGCATGTGGTCGAGGAAGGGCACGCCGGTGTCCAGCTTTTGAACGCCGGTGCCGTCCAGATTGATGGCGACGCGGATCTGCGTCTCGTTGGTGTTGCGGGTGATTTCTGCGGTGCGGGTCATGGGGTGCTCTGCTTAGTTCAGTGTTGCCTTGAAGGCATTCAGGAATACGGCGTTTTCTTCCGGCGTACTGATGGTCACGCGGATGCAATTGGCCAGCAATGGGTGCATTTTACTCATATTTTTTATCATTACCTTGTCAGCCAAAAGTTTCGCGCATGCATCGTCAGGATTCGCCACCCGCAGCAGCAGGAAATTCGCCTTGGACGGGAACACCTCGACCCCGGGCAGCGCCGCCAGATCGGCCGCCAGCTGCTCGCGCGCGGCGTTGAGCAGGTCGGCCTGGGCGTTCAGCACGTCCACATGGTCGAGCGCGAATTCGGCCGCCACTTGCGTGAGCACGTTGACGTTGTAGGGCGGACGGACCTTCTCGAACTGTTCGAGCAGGGCCGGCGCCGCCGTCATGTAGCCGAGCCGGATGCCGGCCAGGCCCAGCTTGGACAGGGTGCGCATCACGATCAGGTTGTCGAACTCCGGCAGGCGGTGCATGAAGCTGGTCTGGGCGAACGGTTCGTACGCCTCGTCGACCACCACCAGCCCGGTGTCGGCCATGGCCTCGATGATCGCCACCATGTCGGCCGTCTCGTACAGGTTGCCGGTCGGGTTGTTCGGGTAGGCCAGGAACAGCAGCGCCGGCTTGTGCTGTTCGATCGCCGCCAGCATCGCGGCCAGGTCGAGCGTGAAATCGGGCCGCAGCGGCACGCCGACATAATCGGCGCCGGCGAACATGGCCGAGCGCGAGAACATCACAAAGGCCGGCGATGGCGCCATGATCACGGCGCGCCGGTCCTGGTGCGCCACGGCGGTGGCCATGATCGCGATCAGCTCGTCCGAACCGTTGCCAAGCATGACATTATACCCGGCGGGCACGCCCAGCCGGGCGCGGATCTTTTGCTTGACCGTCTCGTAGGACGGCACCGGGTAGCGGTTGAGCACCGCGCCGGACAGGCGCGCGGCCAGTTCCTCGCGCAGCGCAGCCGGCAGCTGGTAGGGATTTTCCATGGCGTCGAGCTTGATGTAGCCGCTGGCGTCGGGCACGTTGTAGCTGGCGCAGGCGCGGATGTCGGCGCGGATCGTGTTGCTGATCAGGGTGTCGATGGACATGGTGGTTCCTTAGAAGAGCTGCGGTTCGTTCGCGTCCGGCGCGGCGTCTTCGACCGGCTTGCGCTTTTTGGCCGCCGGCGCCTTCGCGGGCGTCGCGTTTGCGGCGATCGGCACGGGCGCGGCCAGGCGTTGTTCGATGATCTCGCAATAGGCCGGGTTCAGCTCGAAGCCGACAAACTTGCGGCCGCAGCGCTTGGCGGCGACCGCCGTGGTGCCGCTGCCCATGAAGGGATCGAGCACCACGCCGTCGGGCGGGCACGAAGCCTTGAGCATGCGCTCGATGATTTCGAGCGGCTTCTGGGTCGGGTGGTCGGCGCGCTCGGGGTGCTCCTTGTGCAGGCGCGAGACGCTCCACAGGTCTTTCGGGTTGTAGCCGAGTTCAAGCCACTTGGCGCCGACGAAGATCGAGCGCGAGCGGGCTTTCTTGGTTTCGGCGTCGTAGGGAATGCGCACGGCGTCGAGGTCGAAATAGTAATCCTTGCGCTTGACGAAAAAGCCGGCGGTATCGTGCACCGAGGTGAAGCTGCGCACGCTGCCGCCCATCGAGGGCACCCGGCGGTCCCAGATGATTTCGTTCATCATCGTCATGCGCTGCTTGAGCATGACGAAAATCTCCGGCGAAAAGCGCCAGGTCAGGAAGATGTACAGGCTGCCGTTGGGCTTCAGCTTGGGCAGGGCCGCGTCGATCCATTGCGCGGTCCAGGCCAGGTAATCGGTCACGCTTTGCTGGTCGGAGTCGTTGCCGTAGTCCTTGCCCAGGTTGTACGGCGGATCGGTCAGGATCAGGTCGACCGAACCGTCCGGAATGCGCGCCAGACCGGTCAGCGCGTCTTCGCAGAAGACCTGGTTGACCCAGTCCGTGCTCATTGCGGACGTT
>JBDSTZ010000532.1:0-2978 GCA_039927975.1 Massilia sp.
CGAACACGTACTCGGGCCCGCGCAACACGCACATGAAGGCCGGCGCGCGCTGGAAAATCTCGCTCATGCGGGCGTTCACCTCGCCGGCCGCGTCCTGCGGCAGCGCGCGCCGGTCACGCCGCTGTCGCTGGCCCTGCCTGCGCTGCTGGTCGTGCCGCCGTTGCTGGTCCTGCCGTCCTTGCTGGTCCTGTCTCATGCTGTCCGATTCATCGCTGGCCCGCCGTTCCACCGCATGCTGGTGTCATGCCGGTACCGAGTTGATTCCACGTTCTCTCCGCGTTCCACCCGTCATCATATGCCATGCCGCACGCCTGCTGAAACAAACTCGCCGCGCGTTGTCCAACCGGTTCGTCACGTTCTTACCAGGAGCCCATCATGCGGAGCACATCATGCGCCTGTCCCTGCTAGGCAATTCCCCCGAACAGTGGGCCGCCGCGCTCGGCGTCGCGCTGGCCATCACCGCCGTGCTCGCGCTCGCGCGCTGCCTGATTTTACGCCGGGTCGCCGCCTATGCCGAGCGCACCGAAACCCGCCTCGACGACATGCTGGCCGCCATGCTCGGCGCCACCTGGCTGCTGGCCATGGCGGCGGCCGGCTGCTACGCCGGCAGCCTGCTGCTCGACTTGCCGCCCAAAGTTGAACTCGCGCTCCAGCGTCAAGACCACCCGCCTGCGCGGCCTGGGCGGCGAGCAGGTGGTGTTCTCGAACGGCGAACTGCTCAAGAGCCGGATCCACAACCACCGCCGCATGCACAGCCGGCGCGTCGCCCTCCTCGTGCGCGTGAGCTACCGCAGCAGCGAGGCCCAGCTGCGCGCGGTGTCGCAGATCGTGAGGGCGATCATCAGCGCCCAGCACCAGGTGGCCTTCGAGCGCGCCCACTTTTCCGGCTTCGGCGAATGGTCGCTCGACTTCGAGGCGGTGTATCACGTCAACACCGCCGACTACCTGGCCCATATGGATATCCAGCAAGCCGTGTTGCTGGCCCTCTACCGCCAGTTTGAGCGCGAAGGCATCCGGTTCGCCTCGCGCGGCCTGTGGTACGAGCAGCTGCAGTAGGCCGAGCGCCACGCGGCCGAACGCGGCGCCGAACGGCGCGCATGAACGTTAACTACTTGTTTCGCATAGAATATTTTAGCTTGGAAATTTGGCAAGACTCCTCCTACATGTAAGCCGCGAGTACTCCTATTACGTGCGCTCAGCGGGCCGCTTAAGATGACTTCGCCTCTTCCCGATCAGGCTGTCACCGAGAAGGCGACAGTGATCCGGCAGCGGATTGCGGGACCCCAGCGTCCCTCGTTACTTACACCAAAGGAGAACCAACATGGCTTCAAATCAGAACAGCAACAGCGGCAACAAGCAATCGAACCAATCCGGCGGCAACAATCAGTCGGACAGCAACAAGCAGTCGAACCAGTCGAACCAGTCCGACAGCGGCAAGTCGAACCAATCCTCGGGCAGCAGCCAGTCGGGCGACACCAGCAACCGCGGTTTCGCATCGATGGATCCGCAGCAGCAGCGTGAAATCGCCGCCGAGGGCGGCCGCGCCGCCCACGCTTCCGGCAACGCCCACGAGTTCACCTCGGAAGAGGCGCGCGAGGCCGGTCGCCTGAGCCACAAGAACGACGGCAACCGCCAGAGCGACAGCGAGTCGTCGAACAGCCGTTCGGACAGCTCGCGCGGCAACTCGGGCAACTCGGGTGGCCAGGGTAACTCGGGCAATTCGGGCAACCAGGGTTCGGGTAACTCCGGCGGCTCAAACCGCAAATAATCCCCGCCCTTCCGCGCCGGCGACCCGCCGGCGGGGGTAAGATGGTGATGGAGGCCGGCCATGGCGACAGGGCCGGCCTTTTATCCATCGTGTAATCCCTTTCTTACACGCTGACGGCACGCCCACCTCTACTGCAAATGGAACAACGTTTGCATACTGGAACCAGTTGAACCGACCTGGGCAGCGTGCGCGGGTCGCCGAGTCGCTGTGCCTTTCAGCCTGAAGAACGATCATGCCCCATACCCTAGCGCACCCCGCCACCGCCACCGTGAAATCGGCGGCGGTCAAACCCCTGTATTTCGCCCTCAGCGAGCGCTATGTCGAGCCCGCCGCGAGCGAGGCGGCCGCCGCCTGGCTGCGCCACCAGCTTGACCGGGTCGACCGCGACGGTAACCACCTGCCGCAAGGCGCGGACGCGTTTGCCGCGCTGGCCCAGGCCCACAGCGAGACCGTCGGCCAGCAGTACCACCATTATCTGGCCGAGCGCAAAGCCGGCGCGCCGCGCCGCTACTTCGCCACCCGCGCCCAGGCCCTGTATTTTCTGCAGGGCGTCGCGCCGACCAAGCTGGTCGACGGCGCCTGGCTGTTCGGCCTGCTGCCGCGCTGGCGCGAACCGGGCGTGCGCCCGCTCATCACTACCTATCTCGAAGAGCTCGGCAACGGCGTGCCGGAGAACAACCACGCCCTGATCTACCGCGAACTGCTCGAAGAGCACGGCTGCAACCAGTGGCAGGCGCTGGGCGACGAATACTTCGTCCAGGGCCTGGTGCAACTGACCCTGGCGCGCCACGCGCACGACTTCCTGCCCGAGCTGATCGGCTACAACCTCAGCTACGAACAATTGCCGCTGCACTTGATGATCACCGCCTTCGAGCTCGACGAGCTCGGCATCGACCCGCACTACTTCAGCCTCCACATGACGGCCGACAACGCCAACAACGGCCACGCGCGCAAGGCCTGGGAAGCGGCCGAGCAACTGCTGCCGCAGATGGGCGACAGCGCCGACTTCGAGCGCCGCATCGCCAATGGTTACCGGCTCGGCGACCTCGGCGTCGACCCGCTGGCGATCATCGACGGCTTCGACCTGTACGCCGAACTGGCCCGCATCCTGCGCGCCAAAGGCCCGCGCAATGCGCTGTCCTCGGAATTTTGCAAGATCGGCGGCCAGTCCCTGCGCGCCTGGCTGCAGACCGGCCAGCCGCCCGCCGCC
>JBDSTZ010000533.1:0-3152 GCA_039927975.1 Massilia sp.
TTCGTTTGTTTTCGTACTACCTGATCCCGATCGCGATCGGCCTCATCTCGCTCGTCGCGCTGTTTTCCTGGAACAATCAGTACAGCGCGACGGGCGACGTCCCGCTGGCCCTCAAGGTCATCACCCAGGACCGCGAAGTGCTGACCCCGGCCGGCGCGCTGGCCCGGCTCGAGCCGCAGCAGCAGGTCGCGTACCACGAGACCCATCTGACCGAGGCGCCGGTCTGGTTCAGTTTTAACACCCTCAGCCGCACTGCGCGCGGGCAGGTGATCGAATTCCCCTCGCGCCACGCGACCGAACTGCGCTGCTGGGACCAGGCCACCCTGCAATCGCTGGGCACGGCCACGCGCGAACTCGCCCAGGGCGCGTTTTCGCTCGTCAAGGCCGGCTTCGCGCTGAATCTCGACACGCTGCCGGCGACCATCCTCTGCCGCGGCAGTTTCGTCGGCCCGGCCCGTCTGACGGCGCTGGAATGGCCGGGCGATCAATTTTCCGTCTCGGTGCAGCAATACCATCGCAAGTCGGGCCTGCTCGACGGCGGCATGATCGTGCTGGCGCTGTTCATCCTCATTACCGCGCTGATCAACCGCCAGGGCCTGTATGTGTTGTTCGCCGGCTGGCTGATCCTCAACCTGCGGGTCGGCGCCCTGTCGGCCGGCTGGGACATCCAGTGGCTCGGCCAGGTGGTGCCCGACCAGTACCTCACATTGAGCCGCTCGGTCACCATGGCGCTGTACGGGGTGGCCAGCCTGACGCTGTTCCAGGCGCTGTTCCGCGAGGACCTGGCCAAGACCCGCTACCTGATTCCGATGCGCTTTACCCAGTGGTGCTGCATTCCGCTGATGATCTGTTCGGTGATCCTGCCGTATCGCATCTACCTGCCGATGGTGTGGGGCGTGATGGTGATCGGCTTCACCCTCATGTCGCTGGGCCTGGTCAACATCATGTTCCATTCGCGCAGCCGGGTCGCGTCCTGGTTCGCCGCCTCGTTCGCCTTCACCTTCGCCGGCGGCCTGGCCGAGGTCGCCGCCGCCGCGCTCGGCATTCGCGAAGTGCTTACCGTGATCAACCATGTGACCGCCGCGCTGGCGTCGAGTCTGCTGGCCGCGCTCGCCGTGGCCGAGCAGATGCGGATGGAAACGGAGCGCCGCATCGACGCCCAGGAGCAACTTGAACACGCTTACGAGGCGATGCCGGTCGGCCTGTTCACGCTCGACGTCTACGGCCATTTCCTGAGCGCCAATCCGGCCCTGCAACGCATGCTCGGCGACGCCGAGATTCTGCCGAATCGCACGCGCTGGCAGCAATTCTTTCCCGAAGGCGTGTGGAGCCAGTTGCTCGACACCGTGCAGACCCACAACCACGTCGAGATGGACATCGAAAACCGCGATGCCACGCGGCGCTTCCTGGTGCGCGCCACGCTCGCGCGCGGGCGCATCGAGGGCGTGCTGGAAGACACCACCGAAAAAACCAAGGCCACCGAACAGCTGCGCTTCATGGCCAACAACGATCCGCTGACCAAGGTGTTCAACCGGCGCGGCATCGAACGCATGTTCACCAACGCGGTGGGGCCGCTGTCGGCCGGGCGTCCGCTCACGCTGGCCTACCTCGACCTCGACCGCTTCAAGCTGATCAACGACCTGTTCGGCCACGCCGCCGGCGACGAAGTGCTCAAGCAGGTGTGCGAACGGATGGCCATGATGCTGGCCGGCGGCCAGCAGATCGGCCGCGTCGGCGGCGACGAGTTCGTCGTCATCATGCCCGACACCGCCATTCCGCTGGCGTCGCTGATCTGCCGCGGCATGGTCGAGCGCATCGGCAGCACCCCGTACCGGGTCGGCGACAAGGCCTTCCACGTGCGCGGCTCGATCGGCCTGATCGAAGTGAGCCCGGGCATGCAGATGAAGGACGCCGTCTCGACCGCCGACCGGGCTTGCCGCGAAGCGAAGGGTGGCCATCACGACGGTCTGGTCGTCTATGAACGCGACGCCAAGGCCTTCCACGAGCGCGAGGCCGAGCTGAACCTGGTCGAGCGCCTGTCGGGGCCCAATGCGATGGACAATATGTTCCTTGAAATGCAGCCGATCATGTCGCTCAAGACGCCCAACGACTCGCTCAATTTCGAGGTGCTGCTGCGCATGCGCGAAGCGGACGGCCGCATCATGCCGGCCGGCCCGATCATTGCCGCCGCCGAGAAGAGCGGCCGGGTAGGGGTGATCGACCGCTGGGTGCTCGCCACTACCCTTGCATGGATCAGCGAAAATCTCGGACGGCTGCCCAACACCCAGTTTGTCTGCATGAACCTGTCGGGCGCCTCGCTCAACGACGAGCGCTTCGTGCAGGACACGATCGACATTCTCGGCCGTCACGTGCACGTGGCCGGCCGCCTGTGCATGGAGATCACCGAGAGCGTCGCTTTGCACGACCTCGACAACACGCGCCGCTTCATCGACCAGGTGCGCGCCTTCGGGGTCAAGGTCGCGCTCGACGATTTCGGCGCCGGCTACACCTCGTTCTCGTATCTGAAGGAATTGCCGGCCGACGTGCTTAAAATCGACGGCAACTTCATCGTCAACATCAACGCCCATCCGGCCAACGTCGCCATTGTCGAAGCCATTGTGTCGCTGGCGGTAAACCTGGGCATGAAGACGATCGCCGAATGGGCCGAGGACGCGGCCACGGTGCGCACCCTGGCAGAGATCGGTGTCGACTATGTGCAGGGCTGGGCGGTCTCGCGCTCCCAGCCGGCCGACAAGATCCTGGCGGCAAAGTCGTCGGCCAGTTTCATCGAGGACGAAGAGCTCACGCTGCTGGTGCGCATGCTTGGCACCACCCTCAACACCCCCGAACTCATCGAGGCGCACAAGCTGGGACGCGTGCGCGACCTGCACTGATCGGGGCGTTTGCCCGTCCTGCGCTGGAATATCGGCGCCGGCGAGCGCTGTCGCACCGTCATGCAGCGATCACTTCCTTGATCAATTCAAGCCGGCCAGGCGCTGCGTGCGGCTGGCTGCCGCCGTACTGTCCATCAACTGCATATTGGCACGCGCCGCCTTGAGCGTGGCGATGTCGCGCGCCATCGCCGGCGCGGCCTTGAGGCGGCTGGCCCAGTTGCTCACCGATGGCGGCGCCCCGCGGGCGCCGAAGCGTGC
>JBDSTZ010000534.1:0-6582 GCA_039927975.1 Massilia sp.
GCCAATATGGGCCGTTCACTGGAAGCGTTCAACGCATCCTTCGACCAGCGCGCGGGTGCACTGGTGGAAAAAGTAAGCGACGCTCACGCCGGCCTGCAACAGGTGAATCACAAGCTCGCCGCCGACATGGGCCGTTCGCTGGAAGCCTTCGGCGCCTCCTTCGAGCAGCGCGCCGGCGCACTGGTCGCTCAAGTGGGCGACACGCACGCCGACTTGCAGGCCCGGCAAGCCGCGCAGGATGAGCAGAGCCGGCAAGCCTGGACCCAGTCGCTGGAGGCCATGGCGGCAACGCTCACGCGCGAATTGCGCGACAGCGGCGCCCAGGTGCTCGACCAGCAGCGCGAAGTGTGCAACGCCGTCACCCACGCCGTACGCGAGCTTGCCGATCAAGTCCAGGCCGACGCCGGCAAGTCGCTCGCCGACACCGCCCGCCTGGTCGGCACGGCCGAAGAATTGATGCGCTCGCGCATTAGCTCGGAAGCGCAGTGGCTGGACCAGCATCGCGGCCGCATGGACCAGCTGGCCGGCCTGCTGCGGACCGAACTTGGCGCGCTGCGTGAGCAGGAGGCCGCGCGCGGCGAGGCGGCGGTGGCGCAGTTGGGTGAGCTGCAGGGCATCGTCGCCACGCATCTGACCACCCTTGGCACCGCCCTGGAAGCGCCGATCACCCGCCTGATCGAGACCGCTGCCGAGGCGCCTCGCGCAGCCGCCGAAGTAATCGGCCAGATGCGCCAGGAAATCTCCCACAGCGTGGCGCGCGACAATGCCCTGCTGGAAGAACGCAGCCGCATCATGGAAACGCTGAACGCACTGCTGGACGTCATCAACCACGCTTCGCACGAACAGCGCGCGGTGATCGACTCGCTGGTGGCGTCGTCGTCGGTGAAGCTCGATGCTGCCAGCACCGCCTTCTCCGCACACGTCGCCGGCGAAACAGGCAAGCTTTCCGAAATCGCCGCCAGTGTGACGACCAGCGCGGTTGATGTGGCAAGCCTGGCGGATGCGTTTGGCGTGGCGGTTCAATCGTTCAATACTGCGAATGAGAAACTCGCCTCCAACCTCGACCGCATCGAGCTCGCGCTGGATAAATCCATGTCGCGCAGCGACGGCCAACTGGCCTATTACGTCGCCCAGGCGCGCGAGATCATCGACCTCTCCATGAGTTCGCAGAAAGAGATCGTCGAAGGGCTGCGGCAGCTGCCGGCCATGCAGGCCGACGAAGGCCGATGATGGAAGACGTGGACGCATCCGAAAACAGTGCGCCGGTGTGGGCCGTCTTTGGCGACCTGATGTCCGGGCTGCTGGGCGCCTTCGTGCTGCTGCTGGTGGCGGTGGTTGGCGTGCAGATGGAGCTGACCGCCAGCCTGCAGGACGAAGTGAAGAAGCGGCAGGCCGAGGAACAGCGCCGTCTGACGCTTGAGAAGGCGCTGGCGGTTCCGCTGGCGAGTGGCCGCATCACCCTCAATAATGGCCGCATCGGCATCAGTGGCCAGGTGCTGTTCGCGCAAAATTCCGACCAATTGCAGCCGGACGGGCGCCAGCTGCTGAGCAGCCTGGTGGGTCCGCTGCGCGCCTACCTTGCCGCGCGCGGCGAGATGCTGATGATCAGCGGCTTTACGGACGACAAGACGGTCCGCTACGGCCCGTTTGCGGACAACTGGGAACTGTCGGCGCATCGCGCCTTGACGGTGACGCGCACGCTGGTCGAGCAAGGCATGCCGTCGTCGATGGTGTTTGCCGCCGCGTTCGGTGCCGAGCAACCGGTGAAACCGAATACCGATGACGCCGCGCGCGCGCTGAACCGGCGGGTGGAAATGGCGCCGGTGCCGAAAGCTGTTTCAGCCAAAGCGCCTGGCAATGGGTGACGCTGCGATCACGGCCTACGATGGCGAGCAGTTAGTATCGCCCTCCGGCATTGAGGTGCTGCTTGCGGGCATACGGGATCAAGGGGGCGAACGCTTCGATGCCGCAGGGTGGCATTATCTCGAATCGCTGGCGCGGCGCGCGGCGGCGCATGAGGGGAGCGCGCGGCGCATGTTGGAGGCCAAGCGCGAACGGGCGGTCGCTGCATTCGCCGCGCGATTCGGACAGGCGCGCGTTGCTGCCGCCGAACTTATGGCGACGACGTGCCAGCAGCATCCGCAAGCCGCCGCCGAGCTGCAGCGATTGTTTGTAGACGGCGATTTCCAAGGCTTGCGGCGTCGGCATGCCACGCTGGCATCGCGCGATCACAGTGCGGGATTGGCTGCGCTGGTGGCGCAACTTGAGCCTGCCTTTCCCGGCCCGACCGGACATTCGCAGGCACATCCCCCGGCGGCGCGCGCCACCGCCGCCGCCCCTCTCGAATTGAAGACCGTGCGCGAATCACGCGCGACCTGGGCCAGGATGAGCGTCGACCGGCAGCTGGCGTTGGCCAAGAAGCAGGCGCCGGTCAATGCCGGGCCGATCAATTCCCACATGCTGGTGGTGCGCTCGCTGGCGATGATGCAGTCGATCTCACCCAATTACCTGAGCCGCATTGTGTCTTACGTGGATACGCTACTCGCGCTTGCTCCGCGCGAGAAAGAGGTGCCGGTGAAGCGGAAAAAAGTGGTTGCTACGAAGTCGAGCAAGCCAACCAGGGCGAGGGGAAAGTAACTTCATACCGCATGCAAACATGCCCTGGAATCGTAAGTTGACACGATTGAGGCGGATCACACTTTACCCATGCCTGCAGCGGATGATGAGTGCTAGGTCCAAATAAAAAGGGGCATGCAATGAATGCGAACGCTCGTCTCGTTTTTCCATGGCGTCGGCTTACCTGGGGCCTACTTTTCTGGTGTGTGCTCTTCAGCGCGCCGGCCTACGCCGATCCACCACCTTTGCAGCCCATCCAATACAGCGCGGTGATTGATCCTACAAGCGGACAGGCGAATTTCTCGCTCCGCTTTGACCATGCCCCTGACTTCTTTACGGTCGATAATGCCGGACGTCCGCCCGATGCATTCGAACTTTTCACCGACACGCGATCGAGCGATCCCATCCAAAGCGCCATCGACGGCCTGAACGGCAGCGGCCAGCTAGGCACACAAACCATCATCAGCGGATACGCCATCACCACACGGCGTCAGCTGGAAATCTGGTGGCCCAAACCCGTCTCCGAATGGATCCCTGGCGATCCCGACAGCCAGGCAGTGCTGAGGACGTACCGCGACTACACGCAGGTCGGCGACACGCTGTCTTTTTCGCTTCCATTGAGCCTGCTACATAATCCCGATGGCGTCTTCTACTATGGTTTCCAACTCTTTCGGTATGGCGGCTGGACGACCGTCAATTACTACGGAGTGAGCGGCCAGGAATATGTGTTCCCAACGCCACCCGTGCCCGAACCCGCGCATGCGGCCATGCTCGGCGCCGGCATACTATTGCTGGGGGCAACTTGTCGGCGCGGGCGCAGGCGAAAGTAGCCGGCCGCACATCTCTTTCATCTGGCCGGCGAGTGAACGAGCTGCGATCGTTCAAAAACGTTCAGTAGCGCCATCGTGTTCTCCGTTTCAACTGGCGGAATCGCAACCACTTTTGCGGTTGCCGCCGTTTCAAAACTCGTTTGTAAAGCGGCTTTGCTGATCTCGAATTCGCGGGCCGGTACTCGTCCAGCTTGCCCGCAAGAGGCGCGCATTGCAACCGTGCAACCAATGCGCCGCACAGGTGCGGATGGGCCGCGTCGGGATGCCCCTGGATGAGCAAAATCGTTTTCTTCATGCGGAGGCCGGTGTCAGTGCGACATCCACAACGCCATTGGCGAAGAACGCAGCGCCGAACGCGTCATTCCTCCAAGGAGAAATTCGCGGAAGCGCGAATGGCCGTAGGCGCCCATGACGATCAGATCGGCACCGGCTTCGGCGGCAAAGGACTGCAGTGCGTCGCCGTCATCGGCGCCCGCGTCGGCGGCCGACACCTTCACTTTGACGCCATGCCGCGCCAGATACAGGGCCATGTCGGCGCCGGGATCTTCCCCGTGCGCGTCGGCACTGTCGGCGGCGCGGAACACCACCAAATCCACCCGCGCCGCGCGCTTGAGCAAGGGAATCGCCGAAGTGATCGCCCTGACCGCTTCGGCGCTGCCGTTCCAGGCGACGGTCACGCGCTCGCCGATCTCGCGTAGCGGGCCACTGTGCGGCAGCACCAGCACCGGACGGGCGCAGTTGAGCAGCACATATTCGGGAAAGTCCGCGCGCAAGCGAGGCAGGAATTCGTCCGGATTGACCTGGCTGATCACCACCAGGTCGCTGTAGCGCGCATGCAGGCTGACCGCATACCCCGCCTCATCGTCGATCAGGCGCCGCTCGAAGGAATTCACGCCGGCGCCATTCGCCGTCTTGTCGAACAGGTCGAGCGCGCGGTTGGCATCGGCGCGCCATTCTTCGATCGGGAAAACAATCGGCGGCACGCCGGCGTCAATGCCCGCGACCGGAAACAGATAGGCCGACACGCCGCTCGGCGCCGCGCCGACAAGATGGGCTTCAAACTTGCCAGCCAACCGTGCGGCAAGTTCGATACGTTGCGTCGATCCGGACGATTCATCGACGTGGACCAAAATAGTTTTATACATGGAAGTCGCCTCGCTAGGTTGTGGCCGGATGGAGCGACCAATCTACGCCCAATGGGCGAAGTCGTTCTATGATCCACATCAAAATTCGGCCAGCGGGATCGATATAGGCGGTGCAGACTCAGTTCTGACGTGCGTCCATGACGCTAACTGCCGCAGTGCGACCGCCGCGCG
The DNA here is from genome assembly GCA_039927975.1 of Massilia sp. Classification (GTDB taxonomy): domain Bacteria; phylum Pseudomonadota; class Gammaproteobacteria; order Burkholderiales; family Burkholderiaceae_D; genus JBDSTZ01. The sequence continues at coordinate 4,763 of JBDSTZ010000534.1, forward strand.
CCGACGATCGCCGCACACATTCATCCCGCGCCCGGCAGCAGCACCGCGGCGCCGTCGATCGCCCCGTCACGCAGCGCGTCGAGGGCGTGATTAGCCTCGCGCAAGCCGAAGGTGCGCGGCATGGTGCGGACTTCGCCATTGGCCACCAGCGCGAAAAACGCCTCGCCGTCGGCGCGCGTCAGGTTCGCCACCGAGCGCACACAGCGCTCGCCCCACAGCAGCGCATACGGAAGAGCGGGGATGTCGCTCATGTGGATGCCGGCGCACACCACCATCCTGCCCTTGCAGGTCGCCCGCAGCGCCATTGGCACCAGCGCCCCGAGCGGGGCGAACAGAATTGCCGCGTCGAGCAGCGCCGGCGCCGCACAGTCCGATGCGCCGGCCCACGCCGCCCCGAGCGACAAGGCGAATTGCTGCGAGCGCAGGTCGCCCGGGCGGGTGAAGGCGTACACCTCTTTGCCCTGGCGCACCGCGAGCTGCGTGAGGATATGCGCGGCGGCGCCGAACCCATACAGGCCGAGGCGGCGCGCGGCGCCTGTCATGGCGTAGGCCCGGTAACCGATCGGGCCTGCGCACAGCAAGGGCGCCGCGTGCGCATCGTCGTAGGCGTCGGGCAGCGCCAAGCAATAGCGGGCATCGGCCACGGCATATTCGGCAAAGCCGCCATGCCGGTCGTGGCCGGTCAACACCGGTGTGTCGCACAGATTTTCGCGCGCTTCGTGGCAATAGCGGCACACGCCGCAGGTGCCGCCCAGCCATGGCACGCCGATCCGCTGGCCAGGCGCGAACCGCGTCACCTGCGCGCCCCGCTCGACGATCACGCCGACGATCTCATGACCCGGTACCAGCGGCAACAGATGCGGCGCCAGGTCGCCGTCGGCGATGTGCAAGTCGGTCCGGCATACGCCGCAGACGCCGGCCCGGATCAGCACCTCGTGCGCGCCCGGCGCCGGGATCGCCATCCGCGCGCAGCGCAGCGCCGTGCGCGGCGCGTCGAGCAACATCGCTGTCATCATGTGGTCGCCGCCGGGTCGAGTGATCATGTAAATTGAGACAGCTGGCGCGCCGATAAATTCCGCCGCGTCGCCACGCGGGGGCAACAGCCGGCCGGTGCTACACTGGATGGGCGGAACGGTGTGGCCGGCGCTATCGACGGCGCCGCCAGAATCGGAGACAGCAGATGGGCGCAACGAAAAATCTTCCATGTTCTTCCGATCGCGCAACGCCGCACGGCGCCACGACAAGGGCCGGTCGCGGCCGCGCGCCATGCAAGTGACGCGGCGCGCCGGGCTGACCGCGGCCGAGGCGGCGGCCCGGCTCGCAGCCGACGGGCCCAACGCGCTGCCCGCCGGATCCGGCCGCAACTGGTTGCGCCTGGCCCGCGACAACGCGCGCGAGCCGATGTTTCTGCTGCTGGTGGGCGGCGGAATACTGTACCTGATATTGGGCGAACTGCACGAAGGATTATTCCTGTTCGCCATGGTCGGGGTGACGGTCGGGCTGACCCTGTACCAGGAGCACAAGACCGAGCGCGCCCTCGAGGCCTTGCGCCGGCTCGGCACGCCGCGCGCGCTGGTGATTCGCGACGGCGTGACCGGCCACATCGACAGCGCCGAGGTGGTGTGCGGCGACTTGCTGGTGGTGGCCGAGGGCGACCGGATCGTGGCCGATGCCACGCTTTTTGAAGGCAACGAGGTCGAGGCTGACGAGTCGCTGCTGACCGGCGAATCACAGCCGGTCCGAAAAATTCCCGCCAATGCCGCCGATCCATCGGCTGCCGTGCCCGGCGGCGACGATTTGCCCTTCCTGTACGCCGGCAG
>JBDSTZ010000535.1:0-14454 GCA_039927975.1 Massilia sp.
CGCCGAACATCAGGCGCGTCTGTTGTAGTTGTTTTTTGTGCATTTTTGTCTCCAGGTCGGGTTCGAGCATAGGAACATATCGGCGCACATGCCCACTGTTTCACCTATGTGAAATACAACTCAGTGCATATTGTTCAGCGCGTTTTCTCCGCGACAGACGTCGACCGACAGCCGAGCATAGGCAGAGGGGGCAAGAGAATCTAACGGTACAAGCGAAACCTCTATGAAACTGTAGAAATTGCGATTGCTACTGTCAGGAGTGGAAGAGGATCAGGGCGGCGAGTCCGGCGCTGACTTCGCCGGGAAGTCCTCGACGGGCGCCGATTGTTGCGCCGAAATCGATCGAAACACTTTCGGGGTGCAGCCATATTCTTCCTTGAACAACTTATTGAAGTAGGAAACATTGGCATAACCAACGGAATACGCAATCTCCAAGATCGTGGCGCCGCTATTTTCGGACAGTAAGCGGGCCGCTTCCGTCAGCCGCAATTTATTCAGGTAGCCGGTGAAAGTCATGCCCAGTTCTGATTTCAATAGATCATTGACTTTGGTTCGGTTGATCCCGGTCGCGATAACAACCGACTCCAGGACCAGGTCGGTATCGGTGTAATTGGTGGCAATATATTTCAGAAGCCCCGCCTTTTCCTTATCCTTATGAGGTTCCAGGGTTAATTGACGGTAGGCAGCCAAGGGCACATCTTTTCTCAGGCTGGCCGCCACGCTGGCAACCAGCGCGCGAATGGGCCCGGAAAAACCAGACCGCAAATACGGCCCAGCTGGCCAACAGCGACACGGCCAGCCACGCGAAAGAGTGATAGTCGCGACCATGCAGCACCAGTTCGCTGATTTCCACTTGGGAATCCACGTCCGGGGGACTATTCAAATTGGCGCCGAAGGAAATTTTTGCCACCTTGTCGAGGGCATAGCCCTGGCTCGACAAGTCCAGCTTCATCTTGGTGAGCCACCAGTCAGGCAGCGCGAGCCGGGTCAGGTCCAGGGAAACCGGTACCCCTTTCTTATTGCAGGGGAAATAGGTGGTCGGTACCCGGTAGGTCTGGAAGTTGCCCTTCTTTGAGATCTTCTCGTCGAAGGTGGTCAGGGAAAATACCATCGAATTCGAGGGAGTGCATTTGGCCAGGAAGGTGATGCTGGTGTACTTCGTCCAGTCCGCCAGCACTTGCTGTCCTTTAGCGTCGATGAGCACCAGGTCGGCAGTAGCGAACGGGAATGCCACCGCTTTCGTCAGTTTCATGTCGAAACGCAGTTTGTCGGGCTGGTCATCGAGGATGCGGATGATCGAGGTGCCGCCCATCCCGCTATCGGTCCAACCGGCCGCCTCAAGGCGAACCCCGCCTCCCGCCCAAGGCAGCAGGGTAAGGGAGCGATAGCTCTGATAAGTGAAAAAAGACACCATCAGCGCATTCGCGGCCACGAGGAGGATAAGTGCGAGCAGCGCTCTCTTGTATATCTTCTGCATTCTGTATTGTTGACTGGATTGTCATGTAGCCCGAAGCTTGCCAAGCGCCCGGTCCGCATCATAGCAAGGTTTCTAAAGGTGGCGACAATGACCTTGGATTCCTTCATCCCCGCCAAGTGCTGGCTCGCGCCGGAGATGCCAACTGCGATGGGCTCGACGGCATCCCAATGAACCGGCGCCACCTGGAAGTATGCGTGTTTAGTCACCTCAGCAGCGATTCGCGATCCGGCGATGTCAGCATCGAGGGTTCCGGCGTTAATTCAAAGGAGGCCTGGCGGACGCCATCGGCGACCGTGTTTGTGTGTGTGTTCATTCAATCTCCAGCACTGCATGAGGTGGAGAGTCATTCGCCGCATCACGCAATCGTGCGTCCCGCGTGCGCATGGGTGTACCGCGTGCATGGGTCCTCCTCATGGTGTCTGGTTGATCGAATCGTTCCGCCGACATGGCGCGCAGCGGCGCTGCGCCACGCGGTCCTCGCGGACATCGACGGCGCCTGGCGCTATTCTAATATGCTTGTGCTCACGATCCGCACTAGGTTTGCTTCGGCACGATCGCCAGCGTCGGCGCAGGCTTCGGCGCCTTCAGACTCAGGTCGACGGCCTGGGCATGGCTGGCCACCGCCGCCAGTTCCCGCCAGAAGATCGCCCCGCTGCTGCGCTGCTTTAGCGTCAGCTGGTAGGCGCCTTGCGCCGACATGCCCGGACTGGACCACATGGCCGCGTAGCTCGGCTGCAGCTTGTCGCTGTCCCACGTCGCCTGCAACGGCGCCAGGGCTTGCTGCAGCACGGCGGCCGAACTGCGGGCGCGCACCCAGCGATGATTGAGCCAGCCATTGCCCAGAGGATCGGGCGCGAGGAAACGCGCGATCAGGGCGTCGGCCGCCGCCGTGCCGCTCGCGCTCAGTGCCGCGATCGCCGTGGCCGACATGTTCAGGTTCAGGCCGCCCTCTGCTTTAGTGTGGCGAATCAGCACGACCCGATCGCGATAACCGGGCGTACGCTTGAGCGCCTCGTCGCGCCAGGTGCGTATGGTGCGCAGCAAGGCGAGCACCATGCTGACCGGCGCCGGCCTGCCGTCGTGCGCGTCGATCTGCACGTAGGCCTCGGTGATGCCCTGGCTGTTGGTCTCGGGCAGCACGATGCGCTGGGCCGGCATGGCTTGCTCGCCCAGGCTGGCGTCCAGTGTCACGCCGAACGTGGGCCTGGTCGGCAGCAAGGCATCGAAAAAATGAATTGGAAAATTGCTTGTCAGCCCGCCGTCGGAGAACCAGGTGCGGGCCAGCGCGACGCCCGCCGCTTCGCCCGCGGTGTCGTTTCGATAGCGCAGGCGAAACAGCGGTACCGCTTGCAGCAACAGCGGAAAACTCAAGCTCATCCGGGCCGCCACCACAATCGGCAGATCGGCGGCCTCCGGCATGAAAAAATAATCCTGGTCCGGCCCGCCGAAGCCCGGATCACGGCGGCGCAGCAGTTCGACCGTTTCTGGCCGGTGCCGCGCCGCCGAGGAGTGGCTCACCAGCCAGCCAATCACTTCCTCCGGAAACAGCGCGCGCCATTCTGAGCGGCGAAACACCAGGTCGCCGCTGACGTGCGGCAAGCGGTGGGCGTGCAATTCGGACAGCCCGGTGGTCGTCAGCGCCAGCTCGATGGACGGCGTCGACGCGGCCAATTGGCCGAAGCACAGCGGCTGCTCCGGCGCCAGTGCGGCGATGTCCTGGATCAGCGCGTGCAGCCACTCGGTCAGTCCGGGGCCGGCCTCGGCTGTGCCGCGCAAGCCGCTGCAGATACCCATCCTGTTGGCGCGCAATCCGCGCCAGCCGGTCCAGGCGCATTCCGCCGCGCTGCCCAGCAACAGCACAATCAAGCCGCCCAGGCAAAACCAGCCGGCCGCCACGATCCGGCCGATGATTGAGACCGGAAACACGCCGGTGATCAATCGGTAGCTGATCCACAGTCCAACGGTCCATGCCAGCGCGCCGCCAATGGCGCCGAGCGGAAAGCGCCGCACCAGTTCCAGCGCCACCCGCTTGACCGCGTCCCAGGCTGAGGCGCGGTTGAGCGCCACTTCGAGCAGACGGTAGTGGCGCGCCAGATCGGCGCAGGGTTGAAACAGCGAGAACAGATTCGATCGGCCCTGCGATGTTTTGCCCAGCCATTCGGGCACGGCGGCCAGCCGCGCGAAACCGGTGTTGGCGGCCGGGCCTGGGCCACAGGCGTTGCGCCTGAACTGGGCTGCCGCCGCGCCGACGGCGGCAACTGCGCCGACGCTGGTGCCACCGATCGAGCGCAGCGTGAAGCGCTCGGCGAGGCGGGCGACGAAGCTTGGATACACCACGCCGGAAGTCACGCCGCCCTGCATGACGATGTCGCACTCGCGCGGCAGGAAGTCGCCCTGCGGTGTCGATTGCGAAACAGATTGCTCAACGGTTTGTTCCACGCCAGTCTCCATGCTGCCAGGTGTCAGGGACGGCGAACCGGCCGCCTCAAGAATGCCGCGCCTGGCGGCAAGTGGCGCGGGCCGAACTTACGCCAGCACGACGACCAGCTTGCCGACTTTTTTCACCGCGTCGGCATACCTGGCGATAGCGCTGGCGATGCGGTCGAGGCTTTCCTTGGCCTTGCTCGCTTCCTTGCCGGCCACGTTCAGCGCGGCGGTTGCAGCAGCATACTCCGGCAAAGCGGCGTCGACCATGCGGTCGACCAGTACTTGCAGATCGCCGGCCAGCGAGGCGTGCACAGCGCTGAGCTTGTGCCGATTGTCTTTGTCGTCGCACATCACGATCAAGTCGGTGACATGCATGAGCGCCTCGCTCAATTCCTGCCCCAGGGTATTAGCCATGTTGCTCTCCTTGCGGACTGCTGACTGCCGCGTTGACCGCCGCACGCAGGCTGCGTGAGCGTTGCACAAAATCCTGGATCTCGGCGAAGGAGGTATCGGTATTGTTGACGGCCTGAATCAGAGCCTTGTTGGCCTTCTTCATTGCCTGCGCCGCCTTGGTGACACGCTCAAGCACTTCGGTCCTGCGCAGACGGCTCTCGTGCGCCAGGCGGAAGCCGTCCAGCGCGACCTTGCGTTCGTTATAGTCGACGCCGTCATACAGCGCATTGGTCGCCTCGACCATCAGCGGCGCCTCGACCACTTGCAGTTGCAGGCTGACCCAGCCGTCCGCCGGCGCGAAGTCGCGGATCAGCAAGTCGCACAGCGCGTCGACCGCCTTGTCGGCGTGATTGACGATGGCGATGACTGCCTGTTTGCGCTTCCATTCAGCCACACCGCTGCCGATGCCGGCGACCGCGTTGCCGATGGCCTTGCGCTGGCTGTCACCCAAGTGGTCGCTGGCGCCTGGCACCAGGCCAAGGTTGGCCGAGAAGTCCTGACTGGCCGACACAATGGTCGCCGACTGGGTATCGCCAACTAGCCCGGCGAGCAACTTGCCGTAGGCGGCCAGCGCCCGGGTGGCGCCAGAGACGGTCTCGACACGACTGAGTTCAAAGCCGCGATCAAGGCTGCGCTGGTCGCCGAGGCGAGGATCCTTGCTCTTGCCCGACAGCAGCAGGCGCTCCGTATTCATGCGGACGGTGTCGGCGCGCATCGCGTTCAATTCCTGGCTCGTAACATCGCCGAGGATGCTGGCCGCCTTGCCAAAGCCGCCCACCGCATCCTTCTGTTGCGGACTGAGTGCGCAACCAGCGAGGACGCACGCGACCACTGCGGCCGCGAGCGGCCGACACCATAACACTGCCTGGTTCATCTATGTGCTTTCTAGTTCTGGTAAGGCGCAAGCGCCGCGACGACTGCCTTGGGACGAGAACTAGTGTGCATAGTATTTTTCTTATAGTCAATATGTTAATGTGTTCATTTCGCTACCGCCATCGCGATGCTGGCTCGACGGCAGCGGTTCAGGCTTCAGTGAGGCGCCATCTGGGGCTCGCGCAGGCAGCGGTCGAGCGAGAGCACCATGTACTCGTAACTGTGCGAGATGTTGCGGCCCAACATTTCGACATACTTCGGCTCGGCTCGCCGGCCGATCAGCGAACACACGATGTCGAGCGCTTCCCACGGATGGGTGTCGTCGTAATGGGCGTGCATTTTCAGCCAGCGCATGCCTTTTTTCCGCGTTTCCGGATCGAAGGTATTTTCATATGCGTCGGAGCCGCAGATGATGGTCGACCACTCCCCCGTCGCACCTTCGATTGCCAGGTTGGTCGCCGCCATGCTGGTCGCCAGCGAATCGCGTTCGCAGCTGTGCCAGCACCAATGATTGAGCGCCTGGCTTTCGACCGGCACGTCGGCGTGCAGCAATTCCTCGCTCGACACGCCGCTGGCGACGGCCCAGTCGACCCAGTGGTCCGCGTGATTCTGCTCGACCCGAATGTTCTTCATCAGGTATTTCCGCGCCATGTTCTCGGCGACGGAGCGGCCATATTTCACTTTGCACAGATTGACCGCCATGTATTGCGGGAACTGTTCAATCACCGGCCATCCACTGACGAAGAACTGGTACATCGCCCCCGTCGGCAAGCGTGCCTCCTTGATCATTTGGAATAGTTCATGCGTGACAACCTTGTGCTTCGCGCTCTCGGCCGACTGCATCATTTCCTGCGCCCACTCGGGGTAGCTGTTCAAGTCCATCAGCGGGCCGGTTCGTACAAATTCATTGTCTTTCATATGTTCGCCTTTTCCAAAAATACAGGTACCGTGAAAAACCGTTGGACAGGATTCCATTTGCACAGTTTCAGGATGGGTTCATGAAGTTAGTCCGATTGCCGCCGGCAGGGAGTCGCACTCTGGCGTGTGTTCGCGCCCGGCGGTCGGCATTTTGGCGGACTGGAAGGTCGCAATTAGCCCAGCAGGTGAAATGCCATTTTGCTTGGTGAAATTTGGGGAAGAACTGTGTCCATAAGGCACGTAAAAATACGTAAATTCTCACAGTTTCGCTAGCGCTACTCTTCCTTTATGGATACAGTAGAGCTGTCAAAAGATTTATTGAACGTATCTTTTGTAGGCGAAGTACAAAAACAGCAGGACGCCGCGATAACGAAACAAAGAACCGCAGGCATCGAATTCTGGAGACGATAATGAAGGACAACACCTTGCAACTACCCCTGCGCGTGCTCGTCGTCGATGACCACCGGGACGCTGCCGAGATGCTTGCCATGATGGTTGGCATGTCCGGCGCCACCACCCAGCGTGCCCATAGCGGCAATGAAGCGCTGGCGCTGGCGGAAAGTTTTCGCCCCCACCTCGTGTTGCTCGATCTGAACATGCCCGAAATGTCCGGCTATGACGTGATCAAGGCGATGCGCCAGATGCCGTGCCTGAACAATCCCGTGGTGGTCGCCGTCACCGGATGGGACGACCGCTGGACGATTTCCAAAACCCGCAGCCTGGGTTTCGACCGCCACCTGACCAAGCCGGCCGAGCAGAACGATATCTATGACATCGTGTTGTTCGCCCTGGCGCGTGTCCAGGCCGGCAAAAGCATGCTCGCTACGGCTTGACCCTGGTACCTGCTTATCGTCGGCTGGGGACGCACGCCTGACGGCCACCGCCTGATACCAAATGCCAAACGGCCGCTCGCCCCTCGCGAATCGGCCGTTTTCCTTTTGGCGCTGTCACCTTTGGATTGGATCAGCTAGCCATGCCTCGCCCAGATCGCGTGGCCGCCGCTCAGTTCGCCAGCTCTGACTCGGCGCGCTTGGCCTGACTCACCGGTCCTGACACGTCCGATCAAGGTCAGCACAAGTGCGATCCAAGCGCATGTTGGCCGGAGCGGATGCAATGCCGGATTCGGTTCGCCCGAACGTAGAGATTTGTCTGACCTCGCTTTCTGCGCTTTTCCTTGGCTGCCCGTTTCTTGCGTTCCAATGCCTCCGAAGGTCCAGCCCTCTTGCAACGAATGACGCTCAGTCAAACGATCAGGTCGAGCGCAATGCCACCCGCACCATGTCGTCAATTTCGATCGTGATGTTCGACAGCACGCCGGCGACGACCGCGAATTCCTTTCCTGCCTGGCCGGCGCGCGCAGCGACGATGCGCGCATTGAACGCGACCATCTTGGCCTGCTTGGCGATCGTTTCAATGTCGGTGATCACGCCGCGTAACTGCTTCTTCATCAATACCGCATGGCGCTTTGATTGCTCCTCGTAAATCGTGGTGAGCTGGTTGAGAATGGCGAGCGTGGGTGTGGTGCTGCGCGTCAGTTCCGCCAACAGCTCCGGCGCCGCAGCGCTGCCGCTATCGATCGCCTGCAAGGCCCGTTCGGCCAGGTCGATGAATGCCAGGACGGCGCGGTCGGCGCCGAGAGAGCCAAAGTAGGCATCGTTCAGCTCAGGACAAAAAATGCCTGGCAGCGTACGGTCGCCGTGCACGAGAACGGTGTGCGCATCGCGAAACAGTTTGAGCGCGTCGCGCGCCGTTTGGGTGGCGCCGGCTTCGCCGTGCAGACCCAGTACCGCAAACAGCACCAAGCACTGCGAAGTGAAGCGGCGCCTCCCGGACAAATTGATCAGTGCGCCAAAAATCTCGCCTGACAATGGCGTTTCCGTGTCGGCGCTGGCGCCGGCCGCGCCGGCCGCGTGCGTCCTCATAGCATTGGATAGTGCGTTTCCTTCGGCGATTCCCATATTGCCCTCCTGATCAGATGCTCGCCCTGCGGGCGTGTTCATCGTCCTAGTCGCAAGACTTATGCCAAGGAAAGTCGCACCCGATACGGTAACTTGGCAACCGAAGTCGGATCGACGCGCATCAATGGGGCGCGACGTGCACTTCGTGCACCTGATTGGTGCGCCATCGCTCCGGCAGGCTATTGCTCAGCCAACTCTCCGGGTGGCCGATTGCTCGGCCCGCGCTCCGGGGGTGTGATTGGCTCAGCCCGTGCTCCGCGTGGCTGATTGGCTTAGCCAGCGCTCCGAGTGGCTGATTGGCTTAGCCAGCGCGCCGAGTGGCTGATTGGCTTAGCCAGCGCGCCGGTTGGCTGCTTGCTCGGCCCGCAGTTCGGTTGACTCCTTGCTCAGCCCGCGCTTCGGTTGACTCCTTGCTCTGCCCACGCCTCGGGGGGGGGGCAAATTGCCCATCCCGCGCTTCGCGGTAGCCAGTTGGTTCGCTAATGAATTCTTGGTTCGCCCGTGCTGTACTACCCGATCTGGTGACAGGACCGACCGAGTGCAATGATCATCGCCACCGCACGCTGTCGTTGGCAAGCGCACTTGCCATCAAGCTCCTTCCCTGCCCAGCGTTTCCATCTTGTGCAGCCAGCGCGCCGCCGTGTCGGTCTGCATCGCGCCCGCCATACCGATCAGGGTGTCACCCACCGGCCCGATGCCGACAAAGCCAAGGATATTGCGCTTCATGGACTTGATGCTGTGGCCGCGAAAATACCATCGGTACACGAAGCTAGGCATCCCCATCGTCACGATCACGCGTGCTGACCGTCCCTTCAAGCCCTTCCTGGCCAAGGGGGTGCTCGCGCCCGCCGAAAACGCGAAGCCTGGCCTCGCCACTTGCTCAAGGAAACCCTTGAGCATGGCCGGCATGTCGCCCAGCCAGAGCGGAAAGAAGAACACGATATGCCCGGCCCAGCCGATATCGTCCTGCGCCGTCTTCAGCGCTGCGGGAAGCTGTCCGTGCTCCCATTCCTCCTGGCTTCTCAGCAAGGGAAACTCCAGCGAGGCGACATCGACATGGCGCACAGCGTGCCCCGCCTCGACCGCGCCGGCGGCGTAAGCGTTCTCAAGCGCGCGGCACAAGTGGTCGCGGTCCGGGTCTGGGTGCCCCTGGATCAGCACAATACGCTTTTCCACGCGCGGATTAACCAAGTCGCGCACACCGGCGCTCAGTGAATTTCCAGCGTCTTGGCGCTGCCGCCGCCTTTTTTCGGCAAAGTCAGTTCGAGCACACCGTCGTTGTATTGGGCGCTGGCGCTGGCGTCGTCGACCGACTGCGGCAAGGTAAAGCTGCGATAGTATTGTCCCCAGCTGCGCTCGCTGCGAAGTGCGGTGTTATTCGTTTGTTGCTCTTCCTTGCGCATCTCGGCACTGATCGAGACCTGGTTGCCATCGATGTTGACCTTGATATCGTCTTTCTTGACGCCCGGGATCTCAGCCTTGACGATGTAGTTCTGTTCGTTTTCGCTCACGTCCATGCGCACTTGCGGCGCCGCCTCCATCGACCGCAAGCGCGGCGACAGCCGCATGTCGTTGAACAGCTCGTCGAAGCCGCGGAATGGATCGAAACGCGCCAGATCGGAAAACGGATCGAAGCGGGTAATATTTCCAGCCATTGTTTTCTCCCCTTAAGTTTGTCCATGCGCCGGCACCCGCGTGTCCTTCGCTTGCATCGACCGAGCATGCCGGCCGATCGCGCATGACGGGCGCTGGCGCCACGCTATCGAGCCATGGTAGGAGTATCGGCCCCCAGTCATATGAAGGGCATCAACGCGTGCGAGAGAACTAAATAGCGCGGCCAATGTCGCAGTACGAAACGTCGGCGCGTAAAGCGACGAACGCCTGAGCGAGCACAAAAAACGTGAAATTTCTTCGAAAATTGGAGGGCACTTTCCGGCGTTGTCACGGTCAAACCCCCTTTGATGCATTTTTGAAAACACGCGAGTGAGGAATTTATGGACGTCGACCAGACCAATTGGAGCGCAGATCGCATTGCAAGAATGATGCGCGAGTCACATGAACGCATCAATGGCGCCATCGAGCAACTGTCGCGCGCCCCCGATCGTCAATTCGGCGCGGATTTCCAGGCCCTGGTCGACATGCTGGAAATCGCTTTCCGCGCGGAGGAATCGGCCATGGAGACGCGCAACTACCGCGCCCTGCGCAACCATCGAGAGCAGCACGCCCGGGTGCTCGCCACCATGCACCAGATCGAACCGCGCGTGGTACTGGGCGATGTTCGACTCGGCCGCGACGCCCTCGATCTTCTGCCGCAGTGGCTCGATTTGCACCATAGCAGCATGGACCTGGCGGTCGTCGCCGCCTTGCAGCGGTGTCGCTGGCGCGGCAAGCCGCGGGCTGGCGACCGGGGACCGGCCCATCCGCCGGCGAGCGGCAAAACCGACACCTGGCGCCAGCAGCCGTACGCCTGATCGCAGGGCAGTTACCTGACTACTTCCTGGCCGGCGCCTTCTTCTTTTCCTCGACGTTGCCGCCTTCATCAATATCGCTCGACGCCGATTTCACGCGCTTGTATTCCAGGTCGCCGCCATCGTCGGGCAATGCCGGTCCGGTATAGATCACCGCGAGATCGCCGATCGCGGTCGCCTTGTCCGCCCCAAAGCCCGACAGCGAGGTCAGTTTCAGGAATTTCGCCGTGACGTTTTTATCGAGCGCGATCTTCTGCTGTTCAAAGGTCGATAGCAAGGCGCCGCGCTTGAGCTCCTGCCATTGCACACCGTCGTCGCTGGTCTGCAGCAGATAATCGCGCACATCGCCCTCGTGGTCGCGATGATTCTGGCGCGGCATCAGCACCAGGCCGGAAAACGATACCGGATTCGGAAAGCTGATCGTCAACTCCTGATTCCCGCGCGGCGCCGCCCCCGCCGTTCCGGCTGCCAGCCAATAGGTATTCGGATCGCCATCGATCGCATTGGCCATATCGCCGCCGCCGATCACTTTCGCACCCAGTCGTTTCATGATGCGGGTGTCGAACAGCACCTCGCGCATATCGCCTGGCGCCAGGGTGGTGGCCGGATTGAAATTGGCGCCGCCCATATAATCAAGCACCGATTTGCGCAGTTGGCGCGCCACCACACGTTCGTCCAGATTGCTTTCGAGGTCTGCGCTCGACACCATCAGCTTGCCCTTGCCGACCTTCGCCTCGAACAGCATGCCGAGCTTGTAATTGCGATTCCAGTCGTCGATCGGCTGCACGATCGGCTGCAAGCCCTTCGGCAAACGATCCAGATTGATCGCCCGCGCGCTCCGCACCAGTTCAGTCCATTGCCAGTCGAAATGGCTGCTGGTCGGGAAGCCAGCCAGTGCCGGATGCTTGTTGTCGATCCACAGGCCGAGCATGCGTCCCCAGGCCGGATTCATCAGGCGATTCCAAAACACCGGCACGGTGTCGAGCGGCGGCGAGGTCCAATCCATATCGGCCTTGCGCGGAATGTACAGCACCTTGCCACCGGCCGCCAGCGCCGCCTCGGCCTCGTTCCAGCCATGCGTGATCAGTACTTGTGCCGGCTCGGCTTCGGCCACCTTGGATGGATACACCCAGAAATTCCAGTCGTTTTCCACCTTGCTGTTTTTGAGCCCGACCGCCAGCGTATATTCGCTCGGCGCGCGCAGGGTCGACAAATCCAGCGTGATCTTGCCGAGCGCGATATTTTTGCCGATCGCAATCGAGGTGCGCGGCAGATCGCCGCTGGCCACGACCTTGCCCGCTTGATCGGTCAGCTTCCAGTATGGCTGCGCATCGGCCAGCGGCTTCTCGCCGTAATGGGCAATCTCGGTGTCGACCACGAATGCTTCATCGGCGCGGAAGGTGCGCTTGCGCAGGCGCGCCAGCGGCACCGTCTCGCCATTGAATCGGCGGAACTCGCTGGCGCTTGAATACCCTTTCGATTCCCAGAACGTGTCGAGAATGCCGACCAGCGCGGTGCCCTGTCCAAGGTAATCGTGCAGGTCAAGCATCTGGAATCCCATCATTTTCGGGGTGCGCAGATTGGCCTCGATTTCCTCCTTGTAGCAGGCCAGCTGGAACATGCCGGACGCGATGGCAAAGTCCTTGTTCTTGGCCAGCAGACCGTGCTGTGCGAGCGAATCGCGGAATATCTCGTAGTTCCCCGGTTTCAGATAACCGGTGAATTTCTTGATGATGCCGTAGTCGGGGTAGGACACCCACTGCCCGGTTTCATGCGACACCACCGGAATATTGATGTCGTCGAGCGAACTGCCGTAGTCACTGCCAAACCAGCCCCGATTGCCGCGCAGCGGTTTTGGGCCGATGCGCTGCACCGCCAGGTAGTCGGTGCCCTTGTCCAGGCCCGGCACTTCGCGCTCGGTGTGGCCAGTCCCATTGGTGTACAGGCGGCGCGGATCGGCCAGGCGGTAATGCGCGATCCATTTGTCGAACGCTTCCTTCCATTTGCCCTTCGGCTCGTTGCTCGGGCTCAGCAGCAGGAATGACGGATGGTTGCCATAGGCGCGGATCATGCGCTCGGTCTCTTCGTACAGCATCGTTTCCATCGGCGTGCCCGGCGAAACATCATTCCACATGCCCGGCTCCGGCTGCAGATAGATACCAACTTCGTCTGCTGCCTGGAATGCCGCCTCGGGCGGATTGAACGAATGGAAGCGGATGTGGTTGATACCCCAATCCTTGTTAATCTTGAAAATCTTCTTCCAGTAGGCGACGTCGCTCGGCGGATAACCGGTCAATGGAAAATCGCCGCCATGGTGGGTGCCGCGCAGATAGATCGGCCGGCCATTGAGCATGAATTGCGAGCCTTCCGCCTTGATTTGGGCAAAGCCGAATGGCAGCACGCGGCTGTCGTCGGCATCAAGGCCCTTGAGCTTGAGGGCGACCTTTTGCAGCATCGGGTGGAACTCGTCCCAGGTGCTTGCCGTCTTTGGAAATTGCACAGTGATGTCAGCAGTCCCGCCGTTCGCGCCCCAACTTACTGGATGGTTCACGCCGTTTGCCGTCAGCACCCCGTTGCCTGCCTTGCCGCCGGCATTGCCCAATTTGACCTTGAGCGTCGCGCTGCGTTCTTCAACATTGGGATACACCTGCGCCTCGTCGATCCAGACCGGGCTGATCGCGCGCAATTCGATTTTGCCGATGATGCCATTCCAGCTCATACCCAGCGAATCGGACACGCTGTGCGCGTCGGGCCGGTAATTCATCAGCATGCGGTTGTCGACCCGGATCGACACGCGATGCTGGCCGGCCGCCAGCAGGCCGAGGTCGAATTCATGCTCGGCCACCAGGCTGCGGTTCTCGCCAATCTTGCGGCCATCGAGCCAGACAGTCGATCCCCAGCGCGGCCGTTCAAGGAACAGCGAGACCCGCTTGCCCTTCCATTGCGCAGGCACGCTGATGTCGCGTTGATACCAGGCCGCGCCCAGATAGTGCCGCGCCGGCTGCGACAGAAACGGCACATTGACCTTGCCGGCCTGTGCATGCACTTTGTAGTCGGCGCGTTCCGCCCAATTCTTATCGTACAACGACAATACCCACGGCGTGCTGGTGCTGATCTCGTCGCCAAATCCCTGCGCCTGCAAAATGCCCGGTAGCCGGATCTTATCGCCGAGCGCGCGGTCAAACCACTGCTGGCTCAAACCTTCATCCTTGCGATCCATCTCGAAACGCCAATTGCCGGAGAGGTCGCGCGTTTCTACTGCGAACGCCGCGCCGGACAGGCAGGCCAGGGTCATCGCACTGGCGGTCAGCGCCGTGAAAAATAGTCGAACGGTTTTAGTGTGCATTATCGGAAAACGGAGCGGGAGGAGGCCGAGAAATTGGATGGGAAATTCGCCAGACATCGGGCGCGAAACAGGCGGTAAGCCGGCGCGGAAAGCAAACAAACAGCGCGTCACGCTGATATCAACCGGCCGCTGCGTTTTACGCGAATAAACCCTGTCGATGATTGCGTGGAGCATCACTTGACGATAGTACACAAGCGGCCATGCGCATGCAACGACGGCTGGCCCCGCACACGGATCTAATCGCCCGATTGAGCGAAGCGGGTCCAGCGCGTATTTGCATCGTATTTACCAAACCCGCGGGGGCTTGGTTGAATTCGCAGCTCCATAACACCGTGATAACTAGTATGGTAAATTGATATTTTCGCCTTCCGGATGAACATGACCTTGCTCTCCACTTCATGCAAGCGCATCGCTTGGGCTCTCGCTGCCGTCACCTTGTCGGCGTGCGCGCCTTTTCATTCGGAAGCTCCCTCCACCTTCGTCGTGCTCGGCCGGCATGTGCCGCAGTTCGAATTCCTCGACGTGCTGTTCGGC
>JBDSTZ010000536.1:0-8040 GCA_039927975.1 Massilia sp.
CATTTCTGCGTCATTCGTTCTTGCCTCGACACGCTGCGCAAGCAAGGCCACAACATGCTCGCCGTGCTACAACGCGCTTTCGCCGGCGATCCTATCCAGTCCTTTGCATAGCGGCTGAATAGTTACAGTATTTCTACTTAATGAAATGATCTCGCAACGAGTTCGGCCAGCTGATTTAGCCAGGCTAATGGGAATAAAACCGCAGGAGGTTAATCGTATTATTGATCTAAACCACTCAACTAAAATCGATACAGTTGCTGCTGCGACTGCTGCGCTTGGAAAAGAGCTCGATATCGTTATAGCGTAAATTTTATCGCTTTAAAAGCGAGAAACAAAGAAAAAGCCTGATCAGTGAAAATGATCAGGCTTTTTCTTTGTTACTTTGTGATTGATGGCGAATGTCAGGCTCAAACACATAATGGAAATCTGCCGTAGCTCCCGGAATAAAAAAGCCCCGCAACCTGCGCGGTTGCGGGGCCCCACCGTGTCAGCCGATGTTCTCGGCCTCGACCGGCTGCTTAGACGTTGAACAGGAAGTTCAACACATCCCCATCCTTGACCACATATTCCTTGCCCTCGGCGCGCATCTTGCCCGCTTCCTTGGCGCCGGCCTCGCCCTTGTAGGCGATGAAATCGTCGTAGGCGATGGTCTGGGCGCGGATGAAGCCGCGCTCGAAATCGGTGTGGATCACGCCGGCCGCCTGCGGCGCGGTGTCGCCGACGTGGATGGTCCAGGCGCGCACTTCCTTCACGCCGGCGGTGAAGTAGGTTTGCAGGCCGAGCAGCTTGTAGGCGGCGCGGATCAGGCGGTCCAGGCCCGGCTCTTGCATGCCCATGTCGGACAGGAAGGCTTCTTTGTCGGCGTCGTCGAGGTCGGCGATTTCCGATTCGATGGACGCGCAAATCGCCACGATCGGCGCGTTCTGGCCCTTCGCGTACTCGGTCAGCTGGTCGAGCAACGGGTTGTTGGTGAAGCCGGTGTCGGACACGTTGGCCACATACATGGCCGGCTTGGCGGTGATCAGGCACAGCGGCTTGATCAGCAGCATTTCCTCGGCGTCCAGGCCCATCGCGCGCACCGGTTTGGCGTCGTTCAGGAACGGCATCATGCGTTCCATCAGCGCCACCAGCTTGGCTGCGTCCTTGTCGCCCGAACGGGCTTTCTTGTTCTCGCGGTGGATGGCTTTTTCCACCGTGCCCATGTCGGCCAGGGCCAGCTCGGTCTGGATGACTTCGATGTCGTCGAGCGGGCTGATCTTGCCGGCCACGTGGATCACGTTGTCGTCCTCGAAGCAGCGCACCACGTTGACGATGGCGTCGGTCTCGCGGATGTGCGACAGGAACTGGTTGCCCAGGCCCTCGCCTTTCGAGGCGCCCGCCACCAGGCCGGCGATGTCGACGAATTCGACGATCGCGTTGACCATGCGCTCGGGCTTGACGATGGCGGCCAGCGCGGCCATGCGCGGATCCGGCACCTCGACCACGCCGACGTTCGGCTCGATCGTGCAGAACGGGTAGTTTTCAGCCGGGATGCCGGCCTTGGTAAGCGCGTTGAAGAGGGTGGACTTGCCGACGTTGGGCAGGCCGACGATGCCGCATTGGAGACTCATGGGAAAACTTTCTAGTTCGATTGGCGGGATCGGCGCACAGTCAGCGCATCCCAAGACCCGATATTGTACCCCGGACGCTGCCACCCGCCCTAGAATCGCCGCGCCGCCGCTGTCGACAATTCTTACATCCAAACGAAAGAAAATTTCCGGGTGAAATTTTTAATGAATAGAATCAACATGATATGCCTACTGGAACGTATTTTGCTTATACTAAACACTACCCGTCCAATCGAGAACAATCAATGAACATCATGAGCAAAATGCTACAAGCCTTCCTGTTGACCGCCCTGCTGGTGTCCAGTGCCGCCGAGGCCGTCGTTGTGCGCGGCACCGGCACCGGCGCCCTGGTCGGCGGCGATCTGACCGACCCTGAAAATAACGGCAACCCGGACAGCTATGTTGGCTACAACGCGGTCTTCCGCACCTCGAGCAACCCCGGTTTCACCGGCGAGACCGCCTACAATGTGTTCGACAACCGGCTCGGCCCCGGCAGCGACAAATGGTGCTGCGACATGAATCAGTGGGTGGAAGCCGATTTCGGCGCCCAGCGCTATGTCCTGACCAAGTTCACCGCCTCGTCCGCCAACGACGTGCCGGGCCGGGATTCGGACCACTGGAAAATCCTTGGCTCGAACGATGGCGTCAACTACACCACCATTTTTTCGTACGACAACACCGGTGTCTCGCCATGGGCCGCGCGCCTGCAAGTGAATCAATATTCCGTCGGGACTGATTACGCGCTGCCGGCCGCCTACAGCATTTTCCGCTATCAGACCACCTCGACCATCAACGGTACCAACCACCAGCTTGGCGAGCTCGAATTCTTCGGCACCGCCGTGCCGGAACCGGGCGTGCTGGCGCTGTTTGCCCTCGGTCTGGCAGGTCTCGGTGTCAGCCGCCGCAAGAAAGCGGCATAAGGCGCCCCGGCTTTGCCGAGCGCTTCCAACCGCTGCCTCGCGCAGCGGTTTTTTTTCGTCAAAAATGCGCCAGCGCGCCGGCGAAGACTACGCCGTATGAAGTTCCATGGTCGCCGTGTCGAACTTGCCGTCGACCACCAGCGGAATGATGCGCAAGCTTTTCTCGATGGCTTCCTCGATCAGCACCTGCTCGTCCTTGCGCGGCCGGTGCAGCACGAAGTCGGCCACCGCCTGCTGCAGGTTCAGGCTGCGCGGATGGCCAATGCCGAGCCGCAGTCGCCAATAATCCTGGGTGCCCAGCGCGGCGGTGATGTCCTTCAAACCGTTGTGCCCGCCCGACGAGCCGCCCTTCTTCATCTTGGCGATGCCGGGCGCCAGGTCGAGCTCGTCGTGCACGACCAGGATTTCTTCCGGATTGATCTTGTAGAAGCGCGCCAGCCCGCCCACCGATTGTCCCGAGCGGTTCATGAAGGTTTGCGGTTCGAGCAGCCATAGTTCCTTGCCGCCGATCGCGCTCTTGGCGACGAAGGCGTTGAAACGCGACTCGCGCTGCAGGCGGCAGCCGGGCAGGCTGTTGGCCAGGTTGTCGACCAGCCAGAAGCCGGCGTTGTGGCGGGTTTGTTCGTACTCCGGGCCGGGATTGCCGAGGCCGACGATCAAGCGGATGGACATGGTCTGTTCAATCAGGAAAACGGTGATTATGGTGCAAAGCCGACGCGGCAGGCAAACAAGCGCGCGAAACAGGCGGCGTTAAAAAACCCGCCAGGCTCGCGCCGGACGGGTTTCTCTGCAATGACCGCGCTAGCGCGGCGACGGCATTACTTCTTTGGCTTGGCAGCTGGCTTGGCGCCGGCGGCCGGAGCTGCTGCTTCAGCGGTGGCAGTTGCCTCAGCGGCAACGTGGCCGGCTGGCACAGCAGCGGTAGCGACGGTCAGGTTCGAACCGTGGGTCACTGCGGTCACGCCTTTTGGCAGGACCAGGTCGGCAACGTGGATCGAATGGCCGACGTCGATGCCAGCCAGGTCCACGGTGATGAACTCAGGCAGGTCGCCTGGCAGGCACGACACTTCCAGCTCGGCCAGCACGTGCGAGACGATCGCGCCGTGCAGTTTGACCGCTGGCGAAACGTCGGCGTTGGCGAAGTGCAGGGCGACTTTCTTGTGCACTTTGCTCGAGGCATCGACGCGCTGGAAGTCAGCGTGCAGAACCAGTTGCTTGAATGCGTGCATCTGGAAGTCGCGCAGCAGCACTTGCTGGGTCTTGCCGTCGATTTCCATGTCGAGGATCGAACCGTGGAAGGCTTCTTTTTTCAGCGCGTGGTACAGCGCGTTGCCATCCAAGGCGATCAGGACAGGGGCTTCGACGCCACCGTAGATGATACCTGGGGTTTGGCCGGCATTACGCAGGCGGCGGCTCGCTCCGGTCCCCTGCAAATTGCGGTTAAATGCGATAACTTTCATGTGTTGCTCCAAAAAATGCGGGGGGCTCGTAGCCCCCGCGGTGTGAAAACCCCCGCGACCAGGGGTTTTGCAAAGTTGGGTGCAGCATCACACCCAATAAAACTGGTACTGAAATTCTGAATGACTGGTCGAGGCGCCAAGTTGATGCGGCGGCTCGCCGCCCTTAGTCGATAAACAGCGACATCACCGAATCGCCCTTGCTGATGCGCTTGAACGTTTCGGCCAGCAGCGGCGCGCAGGTCAGCACGCGGATCTTGCTGCAAGCCAGGCCGGCGGCCGACAGCGGAATCGTGTCGGTCACCACCAGCTCGTCGAGCGGCGATGCGGCGATGCGGTCGATGGCGGGACCGGACAGCACCGGGTGGGTACAGTAAGCGACCACTTTCTTGGCGCCGCGCTCCTTGAGCACTTCGGCCGCCTTGGTCAGGGTGCCGGCGGTGTCGACCATGTCGTCCATGATCACGCAGTTGCGACCTTCGACTTCACCGATGATGTTCATCACTTCCGACACGTTCGCCTTCGGGCGGCGCTTGTCGATGATGGCCAGGTCGCAGCCGAGGCGCTTGGCCAGCGCACGCGCGCGCACCACGCCGCCGACGTCGGGCGAGACCACCAGCAGGTCGTCGTAATTGCGCTTTTGCAGGTCGCCCAGCAGGATCGGCGAGGCGTAGATATTGTCAACCGGGATATCGAAGAAGCCTTGGATCTGGTCGGCGTGCAAGTCCATGATCAGGACCCGTTCGACGCCGGCTTTTTCCAGCATGTTGGCCACTACCTTGGCCGAGATGGCTACCCGCGCCGAACGCGGACGGCGGTCCTGGCGTGCGTAGCCAAAGTAGGGGATCGCGGCGGTGATGCGGCCGGCCGAGGCGCGCTTGAGGGCGTCGACCATCAGGATGATTTCCATCAGGCTGTCGTTGGTCGGCGCGCAGGTCGATTGCAGCACGAAGACATCCTTGCCGCGCACGTTCTCGTTAATCTCGACCATGACTTCGCCGTCCGAAAACTTCGACACATTGGCCTTGCCGAGCGGGATGCCGAGGTTTTTTGCAACTCCTTCCGCCAGCGCAGGGTTAGCGTTGCCGGTAAAAACCATCAGGTTTTCGTAAGCCATGGGAGTCCCAAAAGAAGAGCGTTGATTATGTCTTGAATGTCGCCGGCACACACGTTGCGGCCGGCGCTGAGCTTAAAAGATGACCCGCGAGAGCGAGGCACCCGGTCTTGCCTGCTGGACGCTAACTTCGCATCGACAGACCAGGCCAAACGAATGGCAGGGGAACAAGGATTCGAACCTTGGTATGCTGGAATCAAAATCCAGTGCCTTAACCAGCTTGGCGATTCCCCTACGCAACTGACTGCTTGTCGTGCCACCGACGCATTCTATCGTCAATGTCACAGCCAAGCCAAATTCTATTCTATATCGCCGACAACTTGCAACACCGCCTGCAGCGGGTGGCGCGCCAGTGAAGCAGCTTTCCAGGCGGTCCATTGTGGCGGCACTTGCATGCGCACCGACTCGGCTTCGCTTTCACTGGAAAACGCGCAAAACACACACGCTCCTGAGCCAGTCATCCTGGCCTGGCCATAGTGGGACAACCAGTCGATCGCCTCTGCTACTGGCGGAAACAAGCGGGTGGCCACGGCCTGCAAATCGTTTTGTCCAAACCCGCCGAAGCCCGAATGTGTTTCGATGTGTCTGGAAAAGTCCGTTATTTTGACCGGTTTCGTGTCCCGTGTCAAATCTTCTGAGCAAAAGATTGACGCGGTCGGCACCGCCACGCCCGGCTCGATCACCAGGTACCAGCAAGCCGGCACCTCGAGCGCCTGCAAGGCTTCGCCCACGCCCTCGGCGAACGCGGTCTGGCCGAAGATAAAAAACGGGATGTCGGCGCCCAGCGGCAGGCCGAGCGCCATCAGTTCCTCGCGCCGCAATCCGGAGCGCCACAGGTGGTTGAGCGCCATCAGCGCGGTGGCGGCGTCGGACGAACCGCCGCCCAGCCCGCCCCCCATCGGCAGCACCTTGGCCAGCGCGATGTCGACGCCGGGCGGCGGCGCGCCGTGGCGCCGGCCGTGCTCGGCCTGCAGCAGGCGCGCCGCGCGCACGATCAGGTCTTGCTCTTCCGGCACGCCGGCCAGCGGCGTGACTCGGCGGACCAGTCCATCGTCGCGCAGGCGAAAGTCGAGCGTGTCGCCATGGTCGACCATCTGGAACACGGTTTGCAGCAGGTGGTAGCCATCGGCGCGGCGGCCGTTGACGTGCAAGAACAGGTTGAGCTTGGCCGGCGCGGCGCAGCCGAGCAGCGCGCGCGCGGTGGTGGCGGCCGCGCTCACGCTTGCGGCTCGAGCACGATGCGGATCGCCAGCTCGTCGGTCGTGGCGGTGGCGGCGCGCTCGGCGTCGATCCGGCGCGGCTGCGGATGCGGCGACTGCGGGTCTTGCCAGCTGACGAAGCGCAAGCGCCAGCCATCGTTGGTGAAGACTTCGTTGGCGGCCGGCGAGGCGGCGAAGCGCTTGCCGTCGGCGCCGGTGGCGTAGCCTTGCAGCCAGTCGCGCAGGCCGGCCACCGGCAGCGACCAGCCGAGCGTCTGCCTGGTCAGGCTGTTGATGTCGGCGGCGCTGCGCGGCACGCCGTCGGTCTGGATCAGGGTCGCCGCGGTCGGCGTGATGCTGATGCGCGCCATGGTTTGCCCGGTCGGCGAGGACAGGCTGACGTCGACCCGCGCGGCGCTCTGGTTCCAGGTGAATGGCGCGGTGATCGATTCGGCGTTGCCGTTCTTCTGGTAGTTGACGGCGATGCGGCCGGCCAGGGTGATCGTGTCGCGGTAGGCGCCGACCGTGGCGCTCGACGGCGGCGTGCCGCCGGTGGTCGCGCAGCCGGCCAGCGCGGCGCACAGGGCCAGCAACGGCAGGCAATGCAGACGGAAACGGAGGCGGAAGCGAGCGGTCATGGCGGCGGTCGGTCGGACGAATCGGACGGCCAGTTTAACCGATCAGCCGGCCGGCGGCCAACGCGCCGCACGCCAAGCACGCGCTTGCGCAATCACACGCCAAGTTACAGCCGCGCCGGCGTGCGGCGCAGCGCGCGCGCCATCAGAGGCTCAGTTGCAGCCGCGCCAGCGTGCTGCGCAGCGCGTCGTTCTTCGGGTCCTTGGCGCGCGCTTCGCGCCACATCTTTTGCGCGTCGGCCTTCTGGCCCTTCTGCCACAGCACTTCGCCCAGGTGCACGGCGATTTCGGGATCGCTGCGCAGCGCGTAGGCCTGGCGCAGCTGGGCTTCGGCGGCGTCGAGGTTGCCGAGCCGGTACTGCACCCAGCCCATGCTGTCCATGATGAAGGGATCGCCCGGCGCCAGCTTGAGCGCCTTGGCGATCAGCTCGTACGCTTCCGGCAGGCGCACATTGCGCTCGGCCAGCGAGTAGCCGAGCGCGTTGTAGGCCTGGTGGTTGTCGGGCACTTGCAGGATCACGTCGCGCAAGGTTTTTTCCATCACGTCGGGGTGGCCGGCCTTCTCGGCCAGCAGCGCGAAGTCGTACAGCAGGTCGACGTCGAGCGGAAAGCGCTGGGCGCCAGCGGCCAGCAGCGTGTAGGCTTCGTCGAGGCGGCCGGCGTCGCGCAGGACCTGGCCTTCGGTGAGCGTGACGCGGGCCTGCGCGGCCGGCTCCTCGGGCTTGATGGTGGCCAGCAGCGCGCGCGCGCCGTCCACATCGCCGCGCTTGCCCATCAGCTGCGCGCGCCGCAGCTGCACGCCGAACCAGACGTTTTGGTCGCCCTCCTCCACCTTGTCGAGCCATTCCAGCGCGGCCTTGGTGTCGCCGCGTTCCTGCGCCAGCTGCGACAGCAACAGCAGCACCTTGACCGGGTCGCGCTCGTCGCCGGGGTTGGTGGCCATCACGTCCATGAAGCGCACGAGATAGGTTTCGGCGGCGGCGTTGTCGTCGAGCTGCATCGACATGATGCCGAGCGCGTACAGCGTGCCCACGCTGTTGGGATCGAGCTTGAGCAGGGCGAGGAATTCGTCGCGCGCCTGGACGTACTGCTTCTGGTTCACCAGCAG
>JBDSTZ010000537.1:0-10484 GCA_039927975.1 Massilia sp.
GCGCGCGGCGCCAAGGTGGTGCACTTGAACAGCGTGCGCGCCACGCGCCAGCAGGCCGCCACGGCGGCGCCGGCGCCGCGCCGCTGGGGCTGGCCGGAGTGGGGCGCCATCGCCGCCACCCTGGTGCTCGGCGTGCTGGCCGGCGGCTTCGGCCTGTCGAGCCTGCAGGGCGAAACCCAGCTGGCCGTGGCCCAGGGCGGCGACGGCGTGCCGGGCGCGCGCGGCAAACTGGCGGCGGCCTTGAGCGAGCAGCTGGCCAGCGCACCCAAGGTGCAGGACGGGGTGGCGATCGGCGTCAGCTTTCTCGCCAAGGATGGCAATTATTGCCGCAGCTTTAAGATGGGCGGCGCGGCCGGCCTGGCCTGCCGCGAGGGCGATGAATGGAAAATCCCGGTGCTGGCGAAGAGCGCGCCGGCGGCATCCGGCGCCTACCGCCAGGCTGGCAGCGCGATGCCGGCGGCCGTGCTCGACGCGATCGACCAGCGCGCGCAAGGCGCCTCGCTCGACGCCAAGGGCGAGCAGGCCGCCGCCCGGCGCGGCTGGCGCGAGTAGCCGGCGCGGCCACCGCTCGTGGCGCTGTCAAGGCGCTTGCCGTTGCGGCCGTTAATTCGCCAGGTGATCGACGCGCCGCCATGGCGTCTGTGAGTTTGCCGGCGAGTCGACGCGTAATCGCTGCGCCTTCTCGCCTACGCCGGGCGCGCCGTCAATCCCCACTTCCGATTCACCACCGCTGCAGCGCCGGTCAGCCCGATGTCAACGCGGCGCCACCGCCGCCAGCGGCGCCGGCAGCTCGGCGCGGTTGCGGCCTTCCTGCTTGGCGCGGTACAGCGCGCGGTCGGCCTGCTGCACCAGCATGGCCGAATCATTGTCGGCGTCCGGCAGCAGCGAGGCGACCCCGATGCTGATGGTGATCATGCCGTAGG
The DNA here is from genome assembly GCA_039927975.1 of Massilia sp. Taxonomy (GTDB): domain Bacteria; phylum Pseudomonadota; class Gammaproteobacteria; order Burkholderiales; family Burkholderiaceae_D; genus JBDSTZ01. Next base: position 924 of record JBDSTZ010000537.1, read on the forward strand.
GCGAGCGCGCGTGCGGCAGCGCCATCCGTTCGATCTCTTCGCAGATGCCGCGTCCGATCGCCAGCGCGCGGGCGGCGTCGGTGGCCGGCGCCAGCAGGGCGAATTCCTCGCCGCCGTAGCGCGCCACCAGGTCGCCGGTGCGGCGCGCGTAGGCGTCGATCACGCTGGCGACGGTGCGCAGGCACTGGTCGCCGGCCTGGTGGCCGTAGAAATCGTTGTAGCTCTTGAAATGGTCGACGTCGAGCATGGCCAGCGCGATCGTGTTGCCGTTGCGCTTGGCGCGCCGCCACTCGCTCGCCAGCGCCTCGTCGAAGCCGCGCCGGTTGGTGATGCCGGTCAGGCCGTCGGTCGAGGACAGCGTGGCCAGCTTGGCGTTGCTTTCCTCCAGTTCGCCGGTGCGCTCGGCCACCAGTTGCTGCAATTGCAGCTGGCGCCGCTTGAGGCGCCGCACCCGCCACTGGTAGACGCCGACCAGCAGGCCGACCGTCAGCAGGGCCGCCAGCAGGCGGAACCACCAGGTTTGCCAGAACGGCGGCAGGATGTTGATCTTCACCGTGGCCGATTCGGCGCTCCAGACGCCTTGCTCGTTGGCCGCCTTGACTTCGAAGGTGTAGCTGCCCGGATTGAGGTTGGTATAGGTGGCGCTGCGGTGGCCGGCGTCGGTGGCGACCCAGTCGCGGTCGAAGCCGATCAGGCGGTAGGCGTAGCGGTTGCGCGCCGGATCGGTGTAGTGCAGGGCTGAAAACTCGAGCGAAAACACCGATTGCCGCACCGCCAGCGTCAGTTCGGCCGGCGCGGTGACGCTGCCTGCCAGGCTCACTCCGGCGCTCGGCTTGCCGTCGGCCAGCGAGCGGTTGAACACGCTGACGTCGGTGATCGCCACTTTCGGCGCCACCGAGGCCTTGCGCACCTGCGCCGGGTGCACCGCCGTGATGCCCTTGACCCCGGCGAAGTAGAGGGCGCCGTCGGCGCCGCCATGCGAGGCGCCGACGTTGAAGCCCTCGGTCAGGCCGTCGGCCGTGGTGAAGCGGCTGACTTTGCCGCTGGCCGGATCGAGCCGCAGCAGGCCGCCCGAGGTGCTCATCCACAGCTTGCCGTCGGGCTCGCTCCGCATGGCGAGGATCTTGGCCTGGCCGACCGAGTCGGGGCTGTCGAAGCGCTGGAAGCCGATCGCGCCGCCGGCGCCGGCGACGACCAGGTCCACGCCCTTGGCGGTGCCGACCCAGACCCGGCCCTGGGCATCCTCGTACAGCGAGGAGACGTTGTCGTCGGCCAGGCTGTCGCGCCGCAGCGGATTGTGGCGGAAGTGGCGGATCTTGCCGCTGGCCGGGTCGAGCAGGTCGAGGCCGCCGCCGCTCCATTCCGAGCCCATCCACACGCGGCCCTGGCGGTCGGCCACCAGGCTGGTGGTGCTGTTGACGCTGCGGCTGTCGGGGTTGGCCGGGTCGGGCGCGTAATCGGTCCAGGTGCCCTTGGCGATATCGTAATGGATCACCTGCAAGCCGGTGCCCAGCCACAGGGTGTTGTCGGCGCCGGGCACGATGATGTTGATGAAGTTCGAGGCGATGCTGCCGAAGCGGAAGGTGTGGAATTCGCCGTCCGGGCTGTCGAGCCGGTTCAGGCCCGAGGACGTGCCCACCCACAGCGGCCCGCCCGGCTGCTGGTACAGGCTGTAGACGGTGTCGTTCGACAGCGCGCCGGCGCGCTTGGGATCGGCGCGCCAGGTTTTCAGCACGGCGCCGTTGGCCGGGTCGAACAGGGAAAAGCCGGTATTGCCGCCGATCCAAAGGCGCGCTTCGGGCGCGCCGGCGATCGAGATCACCGAGTTGTTCGGCAGCGTGTTGTCGCTCGCCGCGTCGAAGGGAATGAAGCGCTGGAACCCCCGGCTGTTGAGGTTGACCAAGCTGATGCCGTCGGTGAACGAGGCAACCCACAGCATGCCGCCACGGTCGTGCATCACGGCACGGATATTGTCCGACTGCAGGCTGTGCGGGTCGTTGGCGCGATGCACATAATGGACCGGCGCCGCCGCGCCCGCCCCTCCCGCCGCGCCCGCCGCTCCCGCCGTTCCTTTATCCCAGCGCAGCAGGCCCGCGGCCAGCGTGCTGGCCCACACCGCGCCGTTCTGGTCGCCGTACAGCGCGTTGATGCGGGTCGTGGGCGACTCCTGGCGGCGCCGGCTCGACCAGTCGGCGCCGGTGTTCCAGGTCACCAGGCCGGTCTCGGTGCCGATCCACAGTACGTGGTCGCGGTCGTAATGCAGCGCGCGTACGATGTTGAGCTTGGAGTCGGGCGCGGCCGCCGTGTCGATCCGGTAATGGACGAAGCCGCGCGCGCCCGGCGCCAGGTAGTCAAGCCCGCCCGGCCAGGTGGCGACCCACAGGCCGCCCTGCTCGTCGAGCGCGAGGGCGTTGAGGTCGTTGCTGGCCAGGCTGGCCGGATTGTCGGCCTCGTGTACATAGCGCTCGAAGCGGCCGCTGGCCGGGTCGAAATGCTGCAAGCCGCCCCAGGTCGCCAGCCACATGCCCTGCTTGCCGTCGCTGACGATGGCTTTGACGATGCGCTGGCTCGACGGCCCCGGCGGCGGCGCGAAGCGGGTGAAGTCGCTGGTGGCCGGGTTGAAGCGCGCCAGCCCTTCCTGGGTGCCGACCCAGATGCGGCCCTGGCCATCCTCGAACAGGGTCGAGACGCGGTCGTTGGGCAGGCTGCGCGGATCGCCCGGGTCGTTGCTGAACTTGACGCTCTGGTAACCGTTATAGCGCACCAGTCCGCCGCTGTGGGTGCCGATCCAGATGAAGCCCTGGCGGTCCTGCATCAGCGCGAGGATCGACAACTCGTCCGCCTCGAGCGAGACCAGGCGCTTGAAGCGCAGGTCCGAGGTCGGCGTCGCCCATGCCGCGCCGGCCAGGCAGACCAGCACCAGCAGGCAGACGCGGACGAACAGGCGGGAGGTCGGGCGGGTCGAGGGCATGTCTGGGGTTCGCTAGGAATGCCGCGCAGCAAAATATGACGAAGCTTGCCAGTGTAAACCAAGTTATTTTTAATGCAATGCTTCTTTCAAAATTTAGGATTCCATATACAGGCAGGGCGTTTTAGGGTATCGTTTACGGCAGTATTTTTGACTCTACGTCGCGAGCCGGACATTGCCGGCGCCTGCTGTTGTGGTGCCGAGGTGGTCCTGATGTGGTACCGACGGCGCCGCCGGCGCCATCGTGGTCTTGCCCCGCCGGTCGCGCAGCCCTTGCCAATCATGGCGCCACGGCCGTCCATCCTGGCGTTTCCCCCGCCTTGTTCGCTCGGGCGCCCGATGCCGTCATCGGCCGTAGAGCCATTCGCAGCAAGCCAACGATCAATCGCCCGGAAAAACTATGTCTGAAACACCGATCACGCCCGACACCCCGATCACCATCGAAGCCGACAGCGCGCCCACCGTGCGCTTCGCCGATTTCGGGCTGGACCCGGCCATCGCCCGCGCGCTGGCCGACCAGGGCTATGTGCACCCGACCCCGATCCAGGCCCAGGCCATCCCCATCGTGCTGCAAGGGCGCGACGTGATGGGCGCGGCCCAGACCGGCACCGGCAAGACCGCCAGCTTCTCGCTGCCCATCATCCAGCTGCTGCTGGCCCACGCCAACGCCAGCATGTCGCCGGCGCGCCACCCGGTGCGCGCGCTGGTGCTGACGCCAACCCGCGAACTGGCGGTGCAGGTGGCCGAGAACGTCAAGGCCTACGCCCAGCACACCCCGCTGCGCTCGACCGTCGTGTTCGGCGGCATGGACATGAAGGGCCAGACCGTCATCCTCAAGGGCGGCGTCGAGATCGTCATCGCCACCCCGGGCCGCCTGCTCGACCACGTCGAACAGAAGAACGTCTCGCTCGGCCAGGTGCAGATGCTGGTCATGGACGAGGCCGACCGCATGCTCGACATGGGCTTCCTGCCGGACCTGCAGCGCATCATCAACATGCTGCCCAAGCAGCGCCAGAACCTGATGTTCTCGGCCACCTTCTCGCCCGAGATCAAGAAGCTGGCCAACAGCTTCCTCAACAACCCGGTGACGATCGAGGTCGCGCGCAGCAATGCCACGGCCGACAAGGTGACCCAGATCGTCTACAAGGTGGCCGAGGAAAACAAGCGCGACGTCGTCGAATACCTGATCCGCGGACGCGACCTCAAGCAGGTGCTGGTGTTTTCCAACACCAAGATCGGCGCCTCGCGGCTGTCGCGCCACCTCGAACAGGGCGGCATCAAGGCCACCGCCATCCACGGCGACAAGACCCAGCAGGAACGCATGGCCGCGCTCGAAGCGTTCAAGAAGGGTGAGATCGACGTGCTGGTCGCCACCGACGTCGCCGCGCGCGGGCTCGACATTTCCGACCTGCCGTGCGTGATCAATTTCGACCTGCCCTACAATGCCGAGGATTACGTGCACCGGATTGGCCGTACCGGTCGCGCCGGCGCCTCGGGCGACGCGCTGTCGGTGTATGGCGACAAGGATGAGCGCCTGCTGACCGACATTGAAAAACTGATCAAGCAGACCATCACGCGCGGCGAGCTGCCGGGATTCCGCGCCAGCGCCGCGCCGCGTGCGCGCGACGGCGCCGAGCGCAGCGAACGCCCCGAGCGCAGCGCCGAACGGCGCGCCCGTCCGGCCGAGTTTGGCGCCCGCGCGCCCGCCGACAGCAGCCGTGGCGCCGAGCGCAGCGCGCGCGGCCCGGCGCCGCTGCGGCGCGACAAGGTCGACCCCTGGTTCCTCAAGCCGTACGAGCCGGCGGTCGCGCCCGCGCCAGCCACGCCAACCCCGGCCGTCGCCGTCAAGCCGGCCAGGCAGAAGGTCGCCGCCTTGTTGGGCGGCATGCGCAAGCAGTCTTAAAGTTAACGCCACGCGGCGCTCGCCGCGTGTGCGCCTGCCAAGCCGCGCGGCCGCTGGCCGCTTGCACGCGGTTCGGCTGGCCGCTCGGGGCCGCCCGATTACTGCGGCGCCAGCGGCACAATCTCCATCTCACTCAAACCAATGCCGAGCGTGCGCGTGTCGGCGCCTTTGCCGAGCGATTGCGGCGAGGCCGGTTGCGGCACCGTGATCCGGATCGCCTTTTCATGGCCATCGGTGGCGAAGTCCAGCGCGACCTCGGTCTTGCTGCCGGCCAGCCGCATCGTCTGGCGCTGCTGGCCGACTTCGACCGTCATGTCCTGTCCCGCGTTGGGGCCGTAGGCTTCGGCCCGCAAGCGCAGGGTGAAGCGCGCCGGCAGCTCATCGGCCAGGTGCAGCACCACGTCGGCGGCGTCGGACCAGCGGCCCCACGGTTCGATGCCGGACAAGCCCTCGACCCGCTCGAGCAGGTCGTTCGGCGCGCCGAAGGCGATGCGGCGCGGCCCCATCGTCGCGCCGCTCAAACGCACCAGGGCGAATTCGCGTCCCTGCACATGCACGGTGGCGCCGGCCGGCGTGCTGTAAGCGCCGACCATCAACAGCCAGCGCACCGAGCCCGGGATGGTCTGCGGCACGATCGGCTCCTTCACCGGCTGCAAGTGCGTCCACACCTTCGGGTTATCCACTTGAAACTGCGCCTTGAACAGGCCACTCGGATCGGCCGCCACGATGCCCAGCTTGTTGCGCTCGGCCTCGTTCAGATAGGCGCGCGCGACGTCGCCGGCGCGGCCGTACAGGTCGACCTGGCCGCCGCGCCGCACTTCATGGTTGATGACAGTGCCTGCCAGCAGCGTGAACACCGGCATGAAACCCCACAGGAAAACCCGCGCCCCCAGCGCCGGCCTGGCCACCCAGCAAACCAGACTGAGCAAGGTCAGCAGGCTGAGGATGTAGAAGCCGGCGTGGCTGCTTGTCACGCCCTGCAATTCGGGACTGTCGACAAAGCTCGGGGTGTAAGGCCGCATCAGGGTGTGGATCGCAAACACCAGCAGAACGCCGACCGGCACGGCGGCGGCCACCGCCACTCCACGCCGCACCGTGGCGGCGCCCTGCGCCATCGCGGCGGCGCCGAACATCAGCAGCAGGGGCAGGGCGAAATTGTAGTAGCGCATGTGCAGGCGCAGATTGCTCTCCTGGCCGTTGCCGGCCACCGAGGCGGTAAACAGCACCGTCACAGCAATCAGCGGCAGCAAGGTGAGGGCGATATACACGGCCAGCGGCGACAGCGCGCGGCCAGGCCCACGCCGCTTCCAGCCGAGGCCGTGGGCGATCAGGGCGGCCGCAGGCATGGCGAACAGCAGCGCCAGGCCCAGCAGATGGCCGCGCAGATTGGCCAGCGCCAGCGCCAGCAGCGCCGCCAGCGGCGCCTGGCGGGCCGCGCTGTTGGCCGCCTGCGCGCCGTACAGGCTGCCGCTCAGGCTCAAGCCGCCGGGACCGGCCATCAGGTAGCCGCCGCCCATCCGCAGGACGGCGGCCGTCAGCATGGCCAGCGCCAGCCAGGCGATCGCGTCGCGCCACGCCACGCGGCCGTCGCGCAGGGCCGCGTACAGCATGAACAGCGCCACGCCCGGCAGCAGGAACAGCGCGTGCACCTTGATCAGCGCCATCGCGCCCAGCACCACACCGAGCAGCAGCGCGCCGGCGGCGCCGGGTGCCGCACAAAAGCGAAACGCGGCCCAGGTCAACACCCAGAACGCGAAGTAGTAGCTCGCCTCCGGCATGAAATACGCGGTATAGCTGTTGACCGGACCGAGCGCGGCCAGCAGGGCCACCGCGCTGGCCAGCCGCGCGCCGAGAAAGCGCCGCGACGCCAGGTAAATGAAGGGCATCGCGCCGATGAACAGCACGCTGTTGAACAGCCGCGCGCAGTCGAGAAAACCCGGTCCGCAGCGGTCGGTCGCCTTGAACACCAGGTAGTACAGGTAGGATGGCAGCCTGGCCTCGGCCATGCTGCTCAGGCGCGTGAAGCTGCTGTAGTACCACTCGTCGGCCATCACCACCGCCTGCAGGCCGGCGTTGCGCATCGCCAGATAGACCAGCACCAGCAGCGCGCCCAACCACCACGCGCTCTTCAACTTGCCATCCATCTTGCCGGGGCCGGATTCGGGCTGGCGCTTAACGCTGTCGTCGTGTGTCATCGGTGCCATCGCAGTAGGGAGTAGGTGCGCCGGCGCCGGCCGGCCAGTGGCGGTACCAGGCGCCGTGATCGATGCGCCGCATCAGCTGGCGCGCGCTGTCGGCCCAGGTCAGCCACGGCATGCCGGCCGAAGCGGGCGCCTGGCCTTGCGCGTGCACGGCCAGCCAGCGCGTCAGGCAGGCCGCCAGGTCGGCGGCGCCGGCGCCGCTGAAGTAGCTGGCGTGCTCGCCCGCCACTTCGCGAAACACCGGCAGGTCGCGCGCGATGATCGGCAGGCCGTGCTGGGCCGCTTCGATCAGCGGCAAGCCGAAGCCTTCCGCTTCCGACGCCGCCAGCAGGGCCGAGGCGTGCTGGTACAGCTGCAGCAGCAGGGAGTCGCTGGCGCTGTCGAGCCAGACCAGGCGTGCCGCGCGTTCGGGATGGCTGGCCAGGCGCTTGACCAGCGCCTCGACCATCCAGCCGTTTTTGCCGACGATCACCAGCGTGACTTGCTGGCCGGCCGCCCACAGTAGTTCGAAAGCGTCGAGCGCCTGGGCGTAGCCTTTGCGCGGTTCGAGCGTGCCGACCATCAGCACGCTGGGTGCGCCCTCGATGCGCGCCAGGATCGCCTGCTCCTGCGCCGTCGGCACGGCCGGCGTGCGCGCCGCCTCCAGGTCGGCGCCCAGGTGGAAGTAGCCAATCCCCAGCGGTGCGCGGGCCGGCAAATCGGCCGTGGCGAGCCAGCCGGCCACTTCGTCGGCCACCGCGCGCGAGATGCACATCAGGCCGTCGGCTACTGCGACCGTGCTGGCCAGCCAGCGCCGGTGGCCTTCATCGGCGTGCGGCACGAACACGTCCGGTCGCAGCAGCGGCAGCAGGTCGTAGACGACAAAATGAATCTCCACGCCGGCGTTGCGCCAATCCTCGAACAGGTGGGCGTTGCGCGGCACCGTGTGCGGCAGCAGGTCGAGGCCGAGGTAGCGGTCGCCCGGCGCGAAGCCGATGTCGTCGTCGTCCAGCGCGCCGGCGTCCAGCCCCAGCAAGGCGCAGGTGAAACGGCGCGCGTAGCGGTAGCGCCCGTCCTGTTCGTAGATTGGCTCGACCCGGAAACCGGGCGGTGGCTCGCGCAGCAGGGCGCCGACGATATTGCGCACCACCCGCTGGATGCCGGATTTGGCGTCGCGCTGCGCCAGTTCGGACACGTCGACCAGCAATTGACGCTGTGCGCCGCGGCCGCGGCGGTTGCGTGCCACGCAGCGCGCCACTTCGATCAGGTCGCCCGGCGCGGGCGGCGTTGGCTGCGCGGCGCAGCTGCGCAGCAGCGCCGTCTCGGCGGCGCTGGCGCTGGTGCGGCAAACCTGTTCGATGGCGTCGCGATAGCGCATCCCCACCGCGTACGGATGGTGCAGTGCGTGGATGTGGGCCGCCGCGCGCGCCGCCATCGCTGCCGCTTGCGCCGGCTGGCGGCGCAGCGCGTCGAGCGCTTCGCTCAGCTGCGCCGGGGCGAAATCGTCCGGCAGGCGCAGCACCAGGTCGGCGCCGATGTCGGCGGCGGCGCCGTTGGCGTTGATGATGAGTGGCAGCGCGTGCGCCATGCAATCCATGATCGCCGCCGAGGTCTCGCCGCGCGACGTGCCGCGCAGCTGCACCGCGCTGTCGGCCGCCGCCAGGTAGTCGCGATACAGCGCCGGCGAGGCGAAGCCGGTGATCTTGATCCGCGCGGCGCGCCCGCTGGCGGCGATCGCCTGGCGCAGCTGCTCGCCATAGGGTCCGCTGGCGTTTTCGCCGACGAACACCAGCTGGCAGGCCGGGTCGTCGGCCAGGCTAGATGCGAGCCAGGCGGCCAGCAGCACGTGATTGCGCTTGGTGCTGCCCAGCAGACCGAAAGAGCAGGTCAGGTAGTCGCCTTCGGGCACTCCGAGCCGCGCGCGCGCCGCCGCCCGGTCGCCCGCCTCGGCGGCGCGCGGAAACGGCATCACCAGCCAGTCGTCGGCCAGGCGCGCGCCGTACCAGCGCGCCGCCAGTTCACGCGCGTACTGCGAGTGGACGATCACGCCGGCGGCGTCCTGCAGCACTTTCAGATTGCAGGGATGGGCCCACAGCGCCGCCTCGCGGCCCTGTTGCTGCGCCATCAGCAGCGCGCCGTAGCCGTGCGAATGGAACAGCGCCTGCTCGAAGGCGCCGGGCTGCTGGCCGGTATTGTCGAGATAGTTGACGATGCCGCTCAGGTAGAAGTCGTGCAGCACCACCAGGCCCGGGTGGCGCGCAAGCAGCGCGAACATGTGGCCATGGAAGCTGGAATTGCCGAAGTGGTAGACGATCCGCTCGAAGCGATCGGCGTGGGCGTCGAACCAGTCGATGCTGCGGATGGCGCAGTTGGCCAACACCCACGGGTCGCTCACGGCCGACTGGGCGACGACGGTGATCGTGTAGTAGCGCCCCAGTTCGGCGATCAGGTGGGCGCTGTAGTCGGCGATGCCCGACTGGTCGGGCGGCAGCGGCGAGAGGTAGGCCAGC
>JBDSTZ010000538.1:0-12023 GCA_039927975.1 Massilia sp.
GGCGCGTTTTTCAGTTCGTCCGCCTCGACGATCAGCGGGCGGGTCAGGAACGGCTCGATCAGGGCCGGCGAAATCGTCCGCAGGGCGTCGCGGTCCATGTCCTCGGTGCGCACCTGCGGCGACAGCCGCACCGTGCCCGGCTCGCCGGCGCCGCCGCCCGGCGGAATCAGGCTCAGCTTGCCGCTGGTGCGGTCGAAATACACGATCTGGCCCGGATAGATCCAGTGCGGATTGCGGATCTGGTCCTTGTTCAAGCCCCACACTTCGGGCCAGCACCAGGGATGTTCGAGGAAGGTGCCGGAGATATCCCACAGCGTGTCGCGCTTGACCACCAGGTGCTGGTCGGGGGCGTTCGGTTTGAAGGCGCAAGCCGCGCTGGCCGGGGCGGCCAGCACACTGCCCAAAAGCGCCGCCACTGCAAGACGCGAGCCGACTGTGATAAAATTTTTCATTGAGATGTCCGTAAAGTGCGGCATTGACACGGGGTGCTGGCTGAACATTTCTCCATGGCCGGCGAGTGCGCAAGAGACGGCAACATGGCCCCCTCTCCCGCCCGGCACTGGATAAAAGGTTGCCGAACTGGATCAAATTCTGCACATAAATCCTTGAACTAGCAAGACAAACCATGCCCGTGGGGGTGCTCTCCCTGTTGTGTTTTTGTTGTTTTAGAGCATCTTTTACAATTGTTTGTGCGAAATCATTATTCAAATGTTACTGAGTTAGCAGACCTATGGCACTACTTCCTATCCTGCGCTACCCGGACGCGCGCTTGCACAAAATCGCCAAGCCGGTGACCGAATTCGGCCCCCGCCTCGACCAGCTGGTGGCCGACATGGCCGAGACCATGTACGAGGCGCCCGGCGTCGGTCTGGCCGCGAGCCAGATCGACGTGCACGAGCAACTGGTGCTGGTCGACATTTCCGACAGCAAGAGCGAGCTGCGGGTGTTCATCAACCCCGAAATCACCTGGGCCAGCGATGAGCGCCAGGTGTACGACGAAGGCTGCCTGTCGGTGCCGGGCATTTACGACGGCGTCGAGCGGCCATCGCGCGTGAAGGTGAAAGCGCTCGACCAGCAAGGCAAGCCCTTCGAACTCGAAGCGGACGGCTTGCTGGCCGTGTGCATCCAGCACGAGATGGACCATCTGCAAGGCAAGGTGTTTGTCGAATACCTGTCGCCGCTCAAGCGCAACCGCATCAAGGCGAAACTGCTCAAGGAAGAGCGCGGGCTCGAACGCGAAGCGGCGCTCAAGGCGGCCGGCCGCAAGTATTAGTGATGTGACGCTGGTGTTGCGGTCCGCGCAATCGACGGGCTGCACATCGATTGGCGTTTCGCACTGGATATCGGTTTGCACGGCGCGATGCTGGCCTGGCCGGATGCCCTGAACCGGCTCCTGATCGCGCCGCTGGACCTGGTTCGGAGCTTCCCGTCCGCGCTTTCTGTCCAAGCCTCGACGCCCGCCGCGCAGGACGTGGCAGGCCATCCTGACCGCTTCCCGGCGGGCAACAACCGCACCCAGCCCCGCTCAGCGCGAAGACCAATAAAAAGGACAACATGAAAATCATCTTCGCCGGCACGCCCGAATTCGCCGCCACCGCGCTGGCCGCCATCCACGCGGCCGGCTTCGAGATTCCCCTGGTGCTGACCCAGCCCGACCGTCCCGCCGGACGCGGCATGCAACTGCACGCCTCGGCCGTCAAGCAATTCGCCCTCCAGCACGGCATTGAAGTCTTGCAACCGCTCTCACTGCGGCGCGACAGCCGCGACCCGGCCCGCGCCGAGCAGGCCGAGCAAGCCCACCAGCGCCTGCTGGCCATTGATTACGACGTGATGGTGGTGGCCGCCTACGGCCTGATCCTGCCGCTCAGCACGCTCGACATCAAACCCTGCATCAACATCCACGGTTCATTGCTGCCGCGCTGGCGCGGGGCGGCGCCGATCCACCGCGCGATCGAAGCGGGCGATCCGGAAACCGGCGTGACCATCATGGAAATGGAAGAAGGGCTCGACACCGGCCCGATGCTGCTGATGGAAAGCATGCCGATCGCGCCGCACGACACCACCGGCAGCCTGCACGACAAGCTGGCCGCAATGGGCGCGCGCATGATCGTCGAAGCGCTTGCCAAGATGGCGCAAGGTGCGCTGCAGGCAGTGCCCCAGCCGGAAGCCGGAGTCACCTACGCCGCCAAGATCAGCAAGGACGAGGCCGCGCTCGACTTTGCCCAGCCGGCCGAGGCGCTGTGCCGCAAGATCCGCGCCTTCAACCCCTTCCCGGGCGCCCACGCCCAGGTCAACGGGGTGACCATCAAGCTGTGGGGCGCCGAAGCGCTGGTCGCCGACAGCAGCGCGCCGCCGGGCCGGGTGCTGGCGGCCGATCCGCAGCACGGCATCGTGGTCGCCTGCAAGCAGGGCACGCTGCGCCTGACCGAACTGCAAAAACCCGGCGGCAAGCGCCTGGCCGCCGCCGAGTTCCTCAAGGGTTTCCCGCTCGAGGAAGCTTGTTTCGATTAGGTAATCAGTTACTTGTGCCGCGCTCGATGCCGGCTTCGGCGAGCTGGGCGTTCATATGGTCGCGCAGCAGCTGGTTGATACGGGTCTGGTAGCCGGGGCCGCCGCTCTTGAACCACGCCAGCATGTCGATGTCGAGGCGGATCGTGACGATCTGCTTGAGCGGAATGGCCGCGTGGCGGGTGGGGGTCGAGGAAGTGTTCGTTGCGCTGGTCATGGTATTACCTGAATGGGATTGATCCCAGGCGCCTGCCGTAAAGTCTTTGTCCATGTTGTTCCCTTTGTTGGCAATCGCGTGGCGCAGTGTCTTGTTTGCGGCGGCGGTGCCTGGTGAATGATGATGAGCTCTTGGCCCTGGACATCATTCTGTTCTTTGTATGTATCGCGAAAGTTGCTAAAGCAACGCGATTTGTATCATTAAGTAACAAGCGGCCCTATACATACAGAACGATACAAAAAACGTTTAACTCACCCCCTCAAACCGCCCTGATCGAAACGGCAAGGTCGCGATGACGTATAATTTCAGACCGGTCAAGGGTGTGTCCCTGAAGCACCGCCTCCAGCCCCCGTCGTTCCCGCAAAGGCGGCAATCCATAGCGCGGCATAATTGCTGTGTTACTGATTCCCGCCTCTGGCAGCGACGCGTGTTGCTGGCGCATCCCACCCGTGCCGGCCCACGCAGACCCACGCAGATCCACGCAGAACACGCCCATTGAAAGTGCCCGCATGACCATCGCAACCGCCCCCGTCTCCCCCGTCGACACCCTGCTGCGCGAGATCCTGTCGCGCCGCATCATGATCCTCGACGGCGCCATGGGCACCATCATCCAGCAATACAAGCTGGACGAGCAGGCCTACCGGGGCGGTCCCGCCGGCCGTTTCGCCGACTTCGCCGCCCCGGCCGAGAGCGGCGCGCGCGAGCTTTTCGTCAAGGGCAACAATGAACTCCTGACCCTGACCCAGCCCCAGGTCATCCAGGAGATCCACGAACGCTACCTGGCCGCCGGCGCCGACCTGATTGAAACGAACACCTTCGGCGCCACCAGCATCGCCCAGGACGACTACCACATGGGCCACCTGGCCTACGAGATGAACGTCGCCGCCGCCAGGCTGGCGCGCGCCGCCTGCGACAAATACCAGAGCGCCGACAAGCCGCGCTTTGTCGCCGGCGCGCTCGGGCCGACCCCGAAGACCGCCTCGATCTCGCCCGACGTCAACGACCCGGCCGCGCGCAACGTCAGCTTCGACCAGCTCGTCGAGGCTTACCACGAGCAGGTGCGCGGCCTGGTCGACGGCGGCTCGGACGTGCTGCTGGTCGAGACCATCTTCGACACCCTCAACTGCAAGGCCGCGCTGTTCGCCATCGACCTGTACTTCGAACAGCACCCTGCCCTGCCGCGCCTGCCGATCATGATCTCCGGGACCGTCACCGACGCCTCCGGCCGCATCCTGTCGGGCCAGACCGTGCCGGCCTTCTGGAACTCGGTGCGCCACGCCAAGCCGCTCACCATCGGCCTCAATTGCGCGCTCGGCGCAGCCCTGATGCGGCCCTACGCCGAGGAACTGGCTAAGATCGCCGACACCTTTGTCTGCATCTACCCGAACGCCGGCCTGCCCAATCCAATGAGCGACACCGGCTTCGACGAGCTGCCGGCCGACACCTCGGCGCTGCTGCGCGAATTCGCCGACAGCGGCTTCGTCAACATCGCCGGCGGCTGCTGCGGCACCACGCCTGAACACATCAAGGCGATCGCCGACCTGCTCGCGACCACCGCGCCGCGCGCCGTGCCGACCGTGCCGGTGGCCCAGCGCCTGTCGGGCCTCGAACCGTTCACCATCGACGCCGATTCGCTGTTCGTCAACGTTGGCGAGCGCACCAACGTGACCGGCTCGAAAGCCTTCGCCCGCATGATCCTGAACGAACAGTTCGACGAAGCCTTGTCGGTGGCCCGTCAGCAGGTCGAGAACGGCGCCCAGGTCATCGACATCAACATGGACGAGGCGATGCTCGATTCGCAGGCGGCGATGACGCGCTTCCTCAACCTGATCGCCTCCGAGCCGGACATCTCGCGCGTGCCGATCATGATCGACTCGTCGAAGTGGTCGGTGATCGAGGCCGGCCTCAAATGCGTGCAGGGCAAATCGATCGTCAACTCGATTTCGATGAAGGAAGGCGAGGAGGAATTCATCCGCCAGGCCACCCTGTGCCGGCGCTACGGCGCCGCCGTGATCGTCATGGCCTTCGACGAGAAGGGCCAGGCCGACACCTACGAGCGCAAGATCGAGATCTGCGCGCGCGCCTACAAGGTGCTCACCGAGCAGGTCGGCTTTCCGCCCGAAGACATCATCTTTGACCCGAACATCTTCGCCATCGCCACCGGTATCGAAGAGCACAACAACTACGCGGTCGACTTCATCAACGCGACCCGCTGGATCAAGGAGAATCTGCCCCACGCCAGCATCTCCGGCGGCGTCTCGAACGTCTCGTTCAGCTTCCGCGGCAACGACCCGGCGCGCGAGGCGATCCACACCGTGTTCCTGTACCACGCGATCAAGGCCGGCATGACCATGGGGATCGTCAACGCCGGCATGATGGGCGTGTACTCCGAACTGGCGCCCGAACTGCGCGAGCGGGTCGAAGACGTGGTGCTGAACCGCCGCGAGGACGCCACCGAACGCATGATCGAAATCGCCGGCACCCTCAAGGCCGGCGGCAAGCAGGACGTGCAAAACCTCGAATGGCGCGAAGGCACGGTGCAAAAGCGCCTCTCGCACGCGCTGGTGCACGGCATCACCCAGTGGATCGTCGAGGACACCGAGGAAGCGCGCCAGGAACTGCTGGCCAATGGCGGACGTCCTATCCACGTCATCGAAGGCCCGCTGATGGACGGCATGAACGTCGTCGGCGACCTGTTCGGCCAGGGGAAGATGTTCCTGCCGCAGGTGGTCAAGTCGGCGCGCGTGATGAAGCAGGCGGTGGCCCACCTGATTCCCTACATCGAGGAAGAAAAAGCGCTCGAGGAAAAACGCACCGGCATCGTCGCCAAACCGAAGGGCAAGATCGTCATCGCCACCGTCAAGGGCGACGTCCACGACATCGGCAAGAACATCGTCTCGGTGGTCCTGCAGTGTAATAACTTCGAGGTCGTGAACATGGGCGTGATGGTGCCCTGCTCCGAAATCCTGGCGCGCGCCAAGGTCGAGAATGCGGACATGATCGGCCTGTCTGGCCTCATCACGCCCTCGCTCGAAGAGATGGCCTACGTCGCGCGCGAGATGCAGCGCGACCCGCACTTCCGCATGCTCAAGATTCCGCTGCTGATCGGCGGCGCCACCACCAGCCGCGCCCACACGGCGGTGAAGATCGCCCACAACTACGAAGGCCCGGTGGTGTACGTGCCGGACGCCTCGCGCTCGGTGTCGGTGGCGCAGTCGCTGCTCACGCCCGAAAGCCGCGACCAGTACATCGACGACATCGCCCAGGATTACGAGCGCATTCGCGAGCAGCACGCCAACAAGAAGGCGCTGCCGATCCTGTCGCTGGCCGCCGCGCGCCAGAACAAGGCGCAGCTCGACTACGCGCCGGTCAAGCCGAAGTTCATCGGCCGCCGCGTGTTCAAGAATGTCGACCTGGCCACCATCGCCCAGTACATCGACTGGGGTCCCTTCTTCCAGACCTGGGACCTGGCCGGCCCTTTCCCCGCGATCCTGACCGACGAGGTGGTCGGCGAAGCGGCCAGCAAGGTGTTCGAGGAAGGCCAGGCGCTGCTGAAAAAAGTCATCGATGGCCGCTGGCTGACCGCCAACGGCGTGGTGGCGCTGCTGCCGGCCAACAGCGTTAACGACGACGACATCGAGATCTACACCGACGACAGCCGCGAGAAAGTCGCGCTGACCTGGTACGGTCTGCGCCAGCAGGGCGTCAAGCCGGTGGTCGACGGCGTGCAGCGGCCCAACCAGTGCCTGTCCGACTTCGTCGCGCCGAAAGGCTCGGGCGTGAAGGATTACATCGGCATGTTCGCCGTCACTGCGGGCCTCGGCATCGAGAAGTACGAGAAGCGCTTCGAGGACGCGCACGACGACTATTCGTCGATCATGCTCAAGTCGCTGGCCGACCGCCTGGCCGAGGCGTTCGCCGAATATCTGCACGAGCGCGTGCGCACCGACCTGTGGGGCTACGCCGCCGGCGAGCAGCTGAGCAACGAACAGATGATCGCCGAAGAGTACAAGGGCATCCGTCCCGCGCCAGGCTACCCGGCCTGCCCGGAGCACACCGTCAAGGCCGACATGTTCAAGGTCTTGCAGGCTGAGGAAATCGGCATGCAGCTGACCGAGTCGTACGCCATGTACCCCGGCGCGGCGGTGTCGGGCTTCTACCTGGCCCACCCGGAGTCGAAGTATTTCGTGGTCGGCAAGATCGGCGCCGACCAGGTGGCCGACATGGCCAAGCGGCGCAATGCCAGCATGAGCGAGCTGGAAAGCTGGCTCGCGCCGAATCTGTAAAGTTGGATCAGCCGGCGCGCGGGAATGGCGCCGGCGGTTTCAGCAAGGGCGCGCCCGGCGCCCGCGCTACTGGACTACAACGCGACTACAGCGCGTAGCGCACCACCGTATCGCTCCACTGATACGCGTCCACTTCCATCTCGACCAGATCGTCGGTCGAAATCGCCAGGTCCTTGAGGGTCGGCAGGACCATATTGTCGCTGCCTTCCATGCGCTCGATCGACTCGGCCAGCTTGAGCAGCTCGCCGAAGAAACCGGTGCGGTGCGTGAGCGCCTTGGCCACTTCGTCGATCACCGGAATCTGCGTGACGATCTCGTTCATCGGAATGCCGAACAGCGCATCCATCAGCGACATGATGCCGACCGTGAAGGCGATCTCGGCGACGTTGCGCTGCGCCGGCCGCAGGCGCTGCGCCAGCAGTTCGAGCAGGCGTCCGCGCGTCGTCGCCAGCATCAAGAGCGGCGTCACGCCGTGGCCGCGCTGGCCCTGCTCGGCGTACAGCATGATCTGCAGCCAGCGCTGCAACTGGCGCCGGCCAAGCACCATCAAGGCCTGGCTGACCGAATCGATCTTGTGGCGCGCGCCGATGCCGGGCGTGTTCACCAGCCGCAGCAGGTTGAGCGCGAGCGCGACGTCGCGCTTGACCGCGCGCTCGATCTCGATGTTCTCGGCGTCCGAGGTCACCAGCGTCATCAACTCCATGATCGCCAGCTGCGAGGGCGACAGCTTGCGCCCCGAGATCACCGCCGGCCGGGCGAAATAAAAACCCTGGAAGTAATCGAAGCCCATGTCCAGGCAGCGCTGGTGCTGTTCGCGCGTTTCCACTTTCTCGGCCAGCAGCTTCTTGTTGTCCTGCTTGAGGCGCGGCGCCAGCTTGATCAGCGCCGACAGCGGCATGTCCGACAAATCCATCTTGACGAAATCGACCATCGGCAGCAGGCGCTCGAGGTTCGGCGTTTCGCTGACCACGTCGTCGAGCGCGAAGCGGAAACCGTGGCTGGCCAGTTCGGCCATGCGCGTGAGCACCGGCTCGCTCGCCTTCATGGTCTCGCCAATTTCGAGCACGACCTTCTCGCGCGGCAGGAAGGCGAAGATATCGCTCATCAGCACGTCGGCGTCGACGTTGATGAAACCGAGCGCGTCGCCGATCACCTTGTCGAGGCCCAGCTGGGCGGCGTGGGCGATCACCGCAGCGGTGGCCGTCAGGTCGGCACGCGCCTCGGCCGGCCCGCTGCCGCTGCTGCGAAACAGCAGTTCGTAACCCATCAACGCCTGATTGCGGTCGAGCACGGGCTGGCGGCCGAGGTAGAAGTCGCGCACGCCAAAGTCCTTGGTGCCGTTGCTGGTAGTGGTCATCGATGGCTCGTCTGGAAACGTGGAATAAGCCTTACTTTAACCCATTCTCTTGCGATAGTGAAATTATCAGACCGCGCTGTCACGGAATAGAAACGCCCCGGCAGCGGACGCTTGTTCAATATCATTGGTTTAAGTGCAAGAGCGGCGCCGAGGACGCGCCGAAGGGGCAGTCTCAGTCCGGATGCGCCGGCAGCGGCATGCCGTCGACAAACACCTTCAGCTCGCCGGCCGCGAATTCGGTCCAGCTTTCATTGGTGGTCAGCGGCTCGGTGACGATGATCGCCACCCGGTCCTGCGGCGTGGTCACTTGCGAAAAGTCGACTCGCACATCCTCGTCGGACAGGATGGCGGTGGCGAAGGGAAATTGGCGCACCACGTAGCACAGGCGGGTCGAGCAATGGGCGAACAGCGCCGAGCCGTCCGACAGGATCAGGTTGAAGGTGCCGTGGGCGGCGATGCTGCGCATCAGCTCGGCGAGCACCGCGCGCAACTGCGGCAGCGGCGGACGGGTGTCGCCGAAGCGCGCCCGCAATTCCTGCAGCAGGAAGCAGAACGCTTGCTCGCTGTCGGTGGTGCCGACCGGGCGGAAGGCGCCGTTGAGGGTCGGCGCGAATTCCTTCAGGTCGCCGTTGTGGGCGAACACCCAGTAGCGCCCCCACAGCTCGCGCACGAAGGGATGGCAATTCTCCAGCGCGACCTGGCCCTGCGTGGCCTTGCGGATATGGGCGATGACATTCTTCGACTTGATCGGATAGCGTTTGATCAGCTCGGCGACCGGCGATTCGACCGCCGCCTGGTGGTCGACGAAATGACGCACGCCGGCGCCCTCGAAAAAGGCGATGCCCCAGCCATCATGGTGGGTGTCGGTGCGGCCGCCGCGCATGGCGAAGCCGGTGAAGCTGAACACAATGTCGGTGGGGACATTGCAGTTCATGGCGAGAAGTTGGCACATTGAGGGAGTTTACCACGCGCAAAGGCCGGAACGGCGAGGACTGGCGAGGACTGGCGCGGCGAGGTCTGGAACGGCGCCGGTGGCGGCGTCCCAGCCTGGGGAGTGACATGCTACGGCGTGAGGATGTTACCGGCTCAATGCAGCAGCACCGGCTGGCTCATCAGGGAATCGTAGGAGCCAAGGAAATCGTCGATCTCTTCCATGGTCGGCTCGCTGGCGATCAGGTTGTTGACGTCACGCCGGAACGACTGGGCGAGCTTGCCACCAATAAAGGCTTCGCGCCGGCCCGATTTGTCGACGATCTCATAGCCGCCGAAGCGCAGCGCTTCGAGGTTGTGATCCACGCCGAATTCGACGACGCTGTATTGCTCGCTGTTGTAGATCATGTTCATGCTGACTCCTTCACTCGATCAGACGGTTATGTGACCCACAAGATGCGTGGCATAACCGGCGTGGCTTCAGACGGCTGACGATGCGCACCGGCCTGCTAATGGAGGTGGGGGCGATCCGGACC
The DNA here is from genome assembly GCA_039927975.1 of Massilia sp. Lineage (GTDB taxonomy): Bacteria > Pseudomonadota > Gammaproteobacteria > Burkholderiales > Burkholderiaceae_D > JBDSTZ01. The sequence continues at coordinate 9,835 of JBDSTZ010000538.1, forward strand.
GATTTCAAGAGGCGAGGTCCGGTGTCAGTTCCAACAGCTGATCGTATGGCGCTTGTTGTAGCCACGATCGCAACTGATCAAGGTGTTCGGTGCTGGCGAGACTGATAAACAGGCGCGCCGGCCTTCCACGCAAGATACGGTTTAATGTTACACGTAAAACGAGATTGCCGGTGCAGCACAGGCAGCCGGGCGCGATGCGCGAGATCAGGACAGTGGCAGATGCTTCCAGCGCAGCGTGGCCGTCGGCGAGGCCTTCGAGGATGACGGCGACGCTGCCGGCGGGCGCGGGGGTGGGGTTTGTAGCGGTGTCGGTGGATGAGGCAACGCTCGGCTCGGAGCTTGCGTCGGAGGCTGTGTCGGCCGCCACGCCAATGCCGGCGGCGATGGCACGCTCGCGTGCCCCGGCGGTGGCGCCGGTGACCAGCGTCAGGCGCGCGGCCACCACGCCGGCGCCGGCATCAACACCGGCGGCGGGCATCAGCCCCCTTTTTTGGCCAGCTTGCCTGGCTCGACGCCGAGCTGCTTGAGCTTGCGGTACAGGTGGGTCCGTTCGAGCCCGGTTTTCTCGGCGACCCGGGTCATGCTGCCGCCTTCGCGGCCCAGGTGATGTTCAAAATACATGCGCTCGAAGGCGTCGCGCGCCTCGCGCAGCGGCAGGTCGAAGCTCAGGTTGGTGGCCGGGTTGTCGCCGTTCTGCATGCTGGCGCCCATGCGCGGCACGATGGCCGACTGCGGCGCCTGGGTCGCGAACATGGTCGCGGCCACGCTTTCCTCGGGCGGCGTCATCATCATGCGCGGCGCCACCACCGGCGCGCGCACCACTTCCTGGGCCCGCGTCAAACCCTGCTGCACGGCCTTGAGCAGCTTTTGCAGGGCGATCGGTTTTTCGAGGAAATTGAGGGCGCCGATGCGGGTCGCCTCGACCGCGGTGTCGATCGTCGCGTGGCCCGACATCATGATGACCGGCATGGTCAACAGGCCGTCGCGCTGCCATTCCTTGAGCAGGGTCACGCCGTCGGTGTCGGGCATCCAGATGTCGAGCAAAACCAGGTCGGGCGCGCCGGCGGCCCTGGCGTCGCGGGCTTGCTGCGCATTCTCGGCAAGCTGGATCGCGTGGCCTTCGTCGCCCAGGATTTCCGAGAGGAGCTCGCGGATGCCCATTTCATCATCAACTACGAGAATGTTCGCCATTTTTATATTTTCCTGATTTTCAACGCTGCTGCCACCGTTGAGTTCCCCTGCCAGCAGAAGTGCCCCTGCACTCCCCATTGTAAAGCCATGGTCAAAGCCACGTTCCGTCCCGCGACGCCGAAGCGTCCAAGCTGCGATTCTATGCGCGAACCGCGGCCGACGCCAGAGGTGCAGGCTCAGGCGCTAACTTTAACAGCAAAATCGAGACCGCCGCGCCTGTTCCGTCGAGGTGATTCTGGATATCGATGCGGCCGCCGTGCTCTTCGACGATCTTTTTCACCATCGCCAGGCCGAGCCCGGTACCGCGCGCCTTCGAGGTGACGTAAGGCTCGAACGCGCGCGACAGGATCTTCGGCGCGAAGCCGGGGCCGTTGTCGGCAATCACCAGCCGCACCGCGGTGCCGGCGCCGCCTTCCGGACTCTGGTAGCGGATCGTTTCGGTGCGCAGGTCGATCCGCGCGCGCGGCGCGCCGGCGGCCCGCTCGGTAAGCGCGTCCTGGGCGTTTTGCAGCAGGTTGTGGATCACCTGGCGCAGCTGGGTGGCGTCGCCCATCACCGGCGGCAACCCGGCCGCCAGGCTGGCGTGGATGATGTCGCTGTCGTCGCCGGCCAGGTAGAGCCCGAGGATCTCGGCGATCAGCGCATTCAGGTCGAGCGGCAGCAGCACCGCCGGCGGCGCCTTGGCGTAGTCGCGGAAGTCGTCGACCATGCGCTTCATGGCGTCGACCTGGTTGACGATGGTGGCGGTGCTGCGCTTGAGCAGGGCGGCGTCGGCCGGCGCCAGGCGGTCCTCGAGCTTCATCTGCAGCCGTTCGGCCGACAGCTGGATCGGCGTGAGCGGGTTCTTGATCTCGTGCGCCAGGCGCCGCGCGACTTCGCCCCAGGCCACCGAGCGCTGCGCCGAAATCACATCCGAGATATCGTCGAACACCACGATGAAGCCGCTGCCGGCGCGCGCCGGCAGGCGCGAACCGCGCGCCAGCACGGTTTGCTCGTGC
>JBDSTZ010000539.1:0-2625 GCA_039927975.1 Massilia sp.
GGTGATGACGGCGACCTTGTCGTCAAATGTTTTCATGGCGCCGGCCCGTTCAGACCGCCGAGAAGCCGCCATCGACGGCCAGCGTCTGTCCCGTGATGTGCTTGCCCGCGTTGGAGGCGAACAGCAGCGCCGCGCCTTTGAGGTCTTCATCGTCGCCCAGCCGGCCGAGCGGCACGCCTTGCGCCAGCGTCGCTTCGCCCACCTTGGCGATGAGCCCGCGCGTCATTTGCGAAGGGAACATGCCGGGCGCGATGGCGTTGACGGTGATGCCATGCCGCCCCCACTCGCCGGCCAGCGTGCGGGTGAAATTGATCAGCGCGGCCTTGGAGGTGTTGTAGGCGATGGTTTGCATGGTGCCGGGCGGATTGCCGGCCAGGCCGGCGACCGAGGCGATATTGATGACCCTGCCGTAGCGGCGCGGGATCATCGACAGCTTGCCGACCGCCTGGGTCAGCAGGAAGATGCTGCGGATATTCAGGTTCATCACCTTGTCCCAGGCTTCGATCGGATAATCCTCGGCCGGCGCGCCCCAGCTGGCGCCGGCATTGTTGATCAGGATGTCGACATGACCAAGATGGGCAATGGCCAGTTCGGCCAGCGAGCGGGGCGCGGTTTCCTGCGCCAGGTCGGCGGCCAGGCCGATGGCGTCGATGCCGCGCTCGCGCAGCGCGTCCACGCTGGCGTCGAGGTCGGCCTGCTTGCGGGCGCACAGCACCAGGCGCGCGCCGCTCTCGCCGAGCGCTTCGGCCATTTGCAGGCCAAGCCCGCGCGAGCCGCCCGTCACCAGCGCGGTTTTACCTTCGAGGGAAAACAGGTCTTGCGATGTGCGCATGGCAGCTCCGGTGGGATTGGTCTGGATGGATCAAACGCTGTAGTCCATGCACTGGCGGGCATCGCGCACCGCACCGATGAAAGGTTTGACCGCTTGATGAGCCGGATGTTCCGCATAGGCGTCGAGCGATGCCTTGCTGTCGAATTCGGAGTACAGCACGACGTCGTAGGTCGCTTCCAGACCGGGCTGGGCCAGCGCCACTTCGAACTTCAGGATGCCCGGAACCACAGTGGCGCAGCCTTCGAGCAACTGCTTCATCTTGAGCGCGTTGGCGGCGCGGTCGCCACCTTCGGCGAAGTCTTTAAGTTTCCACATGACGATGTGCTTGATCATTTATTTCCCTGGTGTGTGAGATTCAGCGGCGCCAATCGATGCCGGCCGCCAGCATAGCTCGGACAACTTGGTTCAGACAACTTCGTTCAGACAAATCGCTCAAACGACTTCAAACAAGCCCGCAGCGCCCTGCCCGCCGCCGATGCACATCGTCACCACCACATACTTGACGCCGCGCCGCTTGCCTTCGATCAGCGCGTGGCCAACCAGGCGCGCACCCGACACGCCGTAGGGATGGCCGACCGCGATCGCGCCGCCGTTCACGTTCAGGCGCTCCATTGGAATGCCGAGCCGGTCGGCGCAGTAAAGCACCTGCACCGCAAAAGCTTCGTTCAATTCCCACAGGCCGATGTCGGCGACCGTCAGGCCGGCCTTGGCCAGCAGCTTGGGCACGGCGAACACAGGGCCGATACCCATTTCGTCCGGCTCGCAGCCGGCCACCGCGAAACCGCGAAAAATCCCCAGCGGCGCCACGCCGCGGGCCTCGGCGGCCCGCGCGCTCATCACCACCGACACCGAGGCGCCGTCGGAAAACTGGCTGGCATTGCCGGCACTGATCACGCCGCCCGGCAGCGCGGTGCGGATCTTCGACACGCCTTCGAGCGTGGTGTCGGCGCGGATGCCTTCGTCGGCCGCGATGGTCACTTCACGCGCCAGCAGCTTGCCGCTGGCCTTGTCGGCCACGCCCATGACCGTTGTCATCGGCACGATTTCGGCGTCGAACAGCCCCTCGGCCTGGGCCTGGGCGGCGCGCTGCTGGCTGCGCACGCCGTATTCGTCCTGGCGCGCACGGCTGATCTGGTAGCGCGCGGCGACCGTTTCGGCGGTCTGCAGCATCGGCCAGTACAGCGCGGGAATATGTTCCTTCAGCCAGGGATCGGCCAGCATATGGGTATTCATTTCCTGCTGCACGCAGGAGATCGATTCGACCCCGCCGGCGGCGTAGATCTCGCCCTCGCCGCTGATGATGCGCTGGGCCGCCAGCGCGATGGTTTGCAGGCCGGACGAGCAGAACCGGTTGACCGTCATGCCGGCCGTGCCGACCGGACAGCCGGCGCGCAGGGCGATCTGGCGCGCAATGTTGCCGCCGGTGGCGCCTTCCGGATTGGCGCAGCCGATGATGACGTCCTCGACCTCGCCCGGCGCCAGCCCGGCGCGCTCGATGGCGGCGCGCAGCACGTGGCCGCCCAGCGTGGCGCCGTGGGTCATGTTGAACGCCCCCTTCCATGATTTGGCCAGGCCGGTGCGGGCGGTCGAAACGATGACTGCGTCCATCTTTGTTCTCCTCGATGAGTGGGCTGCAAGCGGAAAACACAACATTACCATATTAAGGCACGATCGTTCGCAAATCCAGAAATCCTTATTGCCATTGGGTTAATTCATTCCTGTCACTATTGCGTCAGTTTCGCGTAAGTTTCAAGCAAGCATGACGTAAGGAATCACGTCCACACTCCGCCTCA
>JBDSTZ010000540.1:0-4068 GCA_039927975.1 Massilia sp.
GACGCGCCCGACCCCAAGCCGGCCGAGGAAAAGAAGGAATGAGCGGCGGGGGCCGAACCCAGCCCGCCCGCAGGACTTAAGTCGCGCGCCGTTTGAAGTCGGCCAGCCGGAAGCCGAGTGCGAACAGCACCGCGAAATACGCCGTCACGCTGACGGCGATGATGCCGAACAGCGCGCCGGCGCGCAGCCACGGATGGGCGTGCATGGCCGCCCACGGCAGCTGGCGCGCGCACCACCAGGCGAGCGCGCCCATCACGCTGACGGCCGCCAGCAGGCGCGCGAAGAAGCCGCCCCAGCCGGCCTGCGGCACATAGATCCCGCGCTCGCGCAGTCCCCGGTACAGGAAGGCGGCGTTGATGCAGGCGCCCAGGCCGATCGACAGCGCCAGGCCCGACACCGCCATGAACGGCACGAACAGCCAGTTCATCAGCTGGGTGGCGACCAGCACGCCGAGCGCGATCTTCACCGGGGTGCGGATATCCTGGCGCGCATAAAACGCCGGCGCCAGCGTCTTCACGAGAATGATCCCGATCAGCCCGGCGCTGTAGGCCATCAGCGGCGCGGTCGACGACGCCACCGCTGCGGCGTTGAACTGGCCGTAATTGAACAGCGTCGCGATCAGTGGCTCGGCCAGCGCGGCCAGGCCCACGGCGGCCGGCAGCGACAGCAGGAACGTCAGGCGCAGACCCCAGTTCAGCAGCGCCGAGTATTCAGCGGTGTCGCCCTCGGCGTTGGCCTTCGACAGGCTGGGCAGCAAAATCGTGCCCAGCGCCACCCCCAGCATCGCGGTCGGAAATTCCATCAGCCGGTCGGCGTAGGACAGGGCCGAGACGCTGCCGGCCGCCAGGCGCGAGGCGATATTCGTGTTGATCATCAGGCTGATCTGCGCGGCCGAGACGGCGAACACGGCCGGCCCCATCTTGCGCAGCATGCGCCGCACGCCGGCGTCGCGCAGGCCCGTCACCGGGTTGATCGACAGATGCGGCAGCATGCCGATCTTCATCAGCGCGGGAATCTGGATGGCCACTTGCAGCAGGCCGCCGATGAACACCGCGATCGCCATCGCGTAGATCGGCCGCTCCAGGTAGCGCACTAGGAACAGCGAGCACAGGATGAAGGACACGTTCAGCAGCACCGGCGTGAAGGCTGGAATCTTGAACTGGCGCCAGGTATTGAGCACCCCGCCGGCCAGCGCGACAAAGGACATGCAGGCGATGTACGGAAACATCAGGCGCGTCATCCAGATCGAGGCGTCGAAGGCGTCCGGCGTCTTGTCGAGCCCGCCGGCGATCAGGTACACCAGGATCGGGCTGCCGATGATGCCGGCGATACTGACCAGCACGGTGGCCCACAGCAGGGCGGTGGCCACATGGTCGACCAGGTTCTTGGTGGCGACGTCGCCATGCTGGGTCTTATATTCCGACAGGATCGGCACGAAGGCTTGCGAGAACGCGCCCTCGGCAAACAGCCGGCGCAGCAGATTCGGGATGCGGAAGGCGACGATGAAGGCATCGCTGTAGGCCGAGGCGCCGAACGCGCGGGCGAACAGGCTTTCGCGCAGCAATCCGGTGACACGGGACAGCATGGTCATGCTGGAAATGGCGGCGAGGGTCTTGAGCAGGTTCATGGCGCGAGATTATAGCTCGGCAATGAGGTGCGGAAGGAGGCGATGTCGGCGGGATGCGCGGATGCCTGCCGGAATCCGCCAGCGGTACGCGCGTATGCCTGCGGGAATCCGAGGCCCGGGCTGCGGTCGACGATTGTTGATTTAGGAATTGCCGGGCCGCGAAAATATCGCTATAATCGAAGGCTGTACAGAATTCTGTTACGCAGACACTAATGTTTGGCAGGCACTGGTTTGACAACCAAGGGTGTCCAGAACGTATGGACACACCGGTTTGACAGACGCTAATGTTTGCAAACGCAACTTGACCCCGATTTAGGAAATTCCATGGCAAATACCGCACAAGCGCGCAAACGCGCTCGTCAAGCAGTTAAGCAGAACGCACACAACTCGTCGCAGCGTTCGACCCTGCGTACGGCAATCAAAGCTGTTCGCAAGGCTATCCAGGCTGGCGACAAAGCGGCTGCGACCTCGATCTTCCAGACCTCCGTGTCGACCCTGGACCGCATCGCCGACAAGAAAATCATCCACAAGAACAAGGCAGCTCGTCACAAGAGCCGTCTGGCAGCTGCCCTGAAAGCGCTGTCGGCTTAATAGCCCTCGCGCGCGGCCGCCACGGCGGTCGCACCCAGCAGCAATGGATAAAAAAACCCGCCTGACCAGTCAGGCGGGTTTTTTTGCTTGGCGTTCGCTGGTAGATGGCTAAAAAAGAACGGCTGACAACTCACCTACGTCGTCCCCGCTCCCACCGCCGTCGGTTCCGCGTCCACCGTCGTCGTTCCCGCGAAGGCGGGGACCCATATCACCTGTGCTGCAGTGATAACTTCCCCGCTCGAACGGCGCCCCTCTACTTCGACCGTGGCAGGCCCGCAATCGCGCTGCCCGGCTTGATATTCTTTTCCTTGAACCAGCCCAGGTTCATCTCCAGCGCAAACTTCACCGGCTTTTTCGAACAGTGGCTGTCAAGCGTCTGCGGCTGCATATCCTCGATATTGACGATCTTGCCCTCCGCATCGATAAACGCGACCGACAGCGGCAGCAAGGTATTCTTCATCCACATGCACTGGGTGGCCGGCGCATCGAAGACAAACACCATCCCCGCGTTCTTGTCCATCTTCTCGCGGAACATCAACCCCTGCTGGCGTTCGGCATCGGCCTCCGCCACTTCCGCCTTAATCAGATGCATGCCGGCCGACAGCTGAGTGGAGCCGAACACGGCGTTTTGCGCGAAGGCGTGGGAAGCGGCCAGCAGGAGCAGGGCGCTGAGCGGGGCGAGCAATTTTTTCATGGATAATAGATGAGTTCTGGCTGAGAGAGTGGCCGATTAAGCCACGTCCACGCGCTGCGCGTCAAGCCAGCGCGGGTAACAGATGTGACAGCGCTCAAGACGTCATCGCCAGAGCGGCTGGCGTGCGCCAAAAACGCGGACGTAAAAAAAGGCAGGACCAGCCTGCCTTCGTTGCCGTGCGCGGCGAATTACTTGGCCGAAGCAGCCGATGCAGCCGAAGCGGCAGCCGAAGCAGCAGCTGGCTTGGCTTTCTTGGCTTTCTTGGCTTTTGGCGCCGAGGCAGCGTCAGCAGCTGCAGGAGCCGAAGCCATGGCCGATGCGGAAGCCGATGCTGGCGCCGAAGCTGGCGTCGCGGCAAAGGCGGAAACAGCGAACAGGGAGGTGACCAGGGCAGCGATGATCTTGGACATGGCAAAATTCCTTTTAAGTTGAGAGATCGATTCTTAGTGAATCTGGGCAATTAACGCGGCCGTTTTCTTGTTGGTTGACATGTTTTTGAAGAAAAAGCGGAATATTTACAGCTATCCCGACACATCCTTTGGTCAAACCGATGTTGCGCTGCAATAAATTTGGTCTCCCGCTCAGATCTTTTTCAAACCCTTGCTGTCGACTTCCATCCATTCTCCCGGCAGCAGTGGGTGGCTCGCCAGCGAAAATGGTCCGATGCTGCTGCGCACCAGCCGCAGCGTCGGCAGCCCCACCGCCGCCGTCATCCGCCGCACCTGGCGGTTCTTGCCCTCTTCAAGCGTGATGGCGATCCAGCTGGTCGGCTTGTCCTTGCGCACCCGGATCGGCGGCTCGCGCGGCCACAGCCAGTCCGGCGCCGCGATCCGCACCGCCCGGCAGGGCAGGGTCGTGAAGTCGCCCAGGTCGATCGGCGCGCGCAGCCGTTCAAGCGCGGCCGCGTCGGCCTCGCCATCGACCTGCACCAAATAAGTCTTGGCTTCCTTGTGGTCCGGATGGGCGATGCTGTGCTGCAGCCGACCGTCTTCGGTCAGCAGCATCAAACCTTCGCTGTCGGCGTCGAGCCGGCCGGCCGGATAAATATTTGGCACGGTCAGAAAATCGGCGAGCGAGGCGCGTCCCTCCTGCGGGCTGAACTGGCACAGGACATTGAACGGCTTATTAAAGAGAATCAGGGGCATAAAATAAAACA
>JBDSTZ010000541.1:0-6984 GCA_039927975.1 Massilia sp.
GTGCGTGACGCCGAGCGCGAACAGATCCTGGTTGACTTCCTCGAGCGCGGCGACGCCCTCGTGACCGGCACCATCAAGCGCATGGAGCGCGGCGACGCGATCGTCGAATCGGGCAAGATCGAAGCACGCCTGCCGCGCGACCAGATGATCCCGAAAGAAAATCTGCGCATCGGCGACCGTGTGCGCGCTTTTATTTTGCGCATCGACCGCAATATGCGTGGTCCACAGGTGATCCTCTCGCGCACCGCGCCGGACTTCATCATGAAACTGTTTGAACTCGAAGTGCCAGAGATCGAGCAGGGCTTGCTGGAAATTAAATCGGCGGCGCGCGACGCCGGCGTCCGTGCAAAAATCGCGGTCTACACCGCCGACAAGCGCATCGACCCGATCGGCACCTGCGTCGGCATGCGCGGTTCGCGCGTGCAAGCGGTCACCGGCGAACTCGGCGGCGAACGCGTCGACATCGTGCTGTGGTCGGACGATCCGGCCCAGTTCGTCATCGGCGCGCTGGCTCCGGCCAACGTGTCGTCGATCGTGGTCGACGAAGAGAAGCATGCGATGGACGTCGTCGTCGACGAGGAAAACCTGGCGATCGCGATCGGCCGCTCGGGACAGAACGTGCGCCTGGCCGCCGAACTGACCGGCTGGAAGATCAACATCATGACGGCCGAAGAGTCCGAGAACAAGTCGGCCCAGGAAACCGCTGCGGTGCGTCTGCTGTTCATGGAAAAACTCGACGTCGACCAGGAAGTGGCCGACATCCTTGTTGAAGAAGGTTTCGCCAGCCTCGAAGAAATCGCCTACGTGCCGATTTCCGAGATGCTCGACATCGAATCGTTCGACGAAGACACGGTCAACGAACTGCGCACCCGCGCCCGCGACGCCCTGGTCACCGAAGCGATCGCTTCGGAAGAAGGTCTCGAAGGCATGGACGAGCAACTCGTCAACCTGGAAGGCATGGACCGCACAACGGCCGGCAAGCTGGGCCTGGCGGGCATCAAATCGGTCGAGGCTTTCTCAGCCCTGGCCTACGACGAATTCGGCGCCATCCTGGCCTTGAATTCCGAGCGTGCCCGTGAACTGATCAAAAATGAATTCAATGATGTGACCGACGATGAGATGAAGCTGGTCGACATGAAATATGACGATCGTGCCAAGGCATTGCAGGCGAAAGCCTGGAGCCTGACAGAACTGGCCAAGGCTTGATTTGCATATCTTTATCATCTCCGCGACACATAGAAAAGAGGACTGAATGGCGAGTAACAATGTAGCCCAATTTGCCACCGAACTGAAGATGCCTGCAGATTTGCTGCTGACGCAGCTGCGTTCTGCCGGCGTCGAAAAAAGTTCGACGTCAGATCCATTGTCGAAAGATGATAAGGATAAGCTGTTGAACCACCTGCGCCGCACCCACGGTACGGCGAGCGACACCGAGAAAAAGAAAATCACGCTGACGCGCAAGGAAACGACGGAAATCAAGCAGGCCGACGCCTCCGGCAAGTCGCGCACCATCCAGGTCGCGGTCAAGAAAGTGCGCACCTTCGTGCAGCGCGATGAACCGGTCGCGCCTGCGCCGGTCGCCGCCGCCGCGCCGGCCGCGCCGGTCATCGACCCGGCCGAAGTGGCGCGTCGCGAAGAGGAAGCGCGCCGCCAGGCCGAGCTGATCGCTCGCCAGGAAGCCGACCTGCGTGAAAAGCAGGATCGCCTCGCCAAGCTCGACGCCGAGAAAGAAGCCCAGGCCAAGCAGGCCGAGACCGACGCCAAGCGCGAAGCGGCCGAGGAAGCCAAGCGCGCAGCGGCCCAGGTCGCCAGCGCCGGCGCTTCCGCCGCCAGCGACGAAGCCAAGAAAGTCGCCGCCGAGGAAGCCAAGAAGAAGGCAGCCGCCGCCGCCAAGGAAGCGGCCGACCGCGCCGAAGCGAACGACCGCGCCCGCAAGGCCGTGGCCGACGAAGTCGCCCAGATCAAGGCCATGATGAATGCGCCGCGGCGCGCCATCAAGGCGCCCGAGCCGGCGCCGGCACCGGTTGCCGCGCTCAAGCCGAAGGCGCCGGAAGGCACGCTGCACAAGCCTGCCGACAAGAAGCCTGGCGAGAAGAAAGACGACAAGAAGCCGCTGACGGCCGACAAGAAGTCGATCAAATCGGCCAATGTTTCCTCGACCTGGTCGGACGACGCCAAGAAGCGCGGCGCGCCCAGCTCGATCAAGCCACGCGGCAACGTCGGTTCGCCTGGCGGACGCGATGGCTGGCGCGGTGGCGCCAAGGGCCGTCGTCCGTCCCACCAGGATGACCGCGAAACCAATTTCCAGGCGCCGACCGAAGCCGTCGTCAAGGACGTCCACGTGCCGGAGACGATCACCGTCGCCGAACTGGCGCACAAGATGTCGGTCAAGGCTTCCGAAGTCATCAAGCAACTGATGAAGCTGGGCCAGATGTGCACCATCAACCAGGTGCTGGACCAGGAAACGGCCATGATTCTGGTCGAGGAAATGGGCCACAAAGCGTTTGCCGCGGCGGAAGACGATCCGGAAGCGCTGCTGGCCGATCAGGGCGAGCACACCCACTTCGAGTCCGTCTCGCGCGCGCCGGTGGTGACCGTCATGGGTCACGTCGACCACGGCAAGACCTCGCTGCTCGACTACATCCGGCGCGCCAAGGTGGCGTCCGGCGAAGCGGGCGGGATCACCCAGCACATCGGCGCTTACCACGTCGAAACGCCGCGCGGCATGATCACCTTCCTCGACACCCCGGGTCACGAAGCGTTTACTGCGATGCGTGCACGCGGCGCCAAAGCAACCGACATCGTCATCCTGGTGGTGGCGGCGGACGACGGCGTGATGCCGCAAACGAAGGAAGCGATCGCCCACGCGAAAGCGGCCGGCGTCCCGCTGGTGGTGGCGATCAACAAGATCGACAAACCAGGTGGCAACCTCGACCGCGTGACCCAGGAACTGGTCGCCGAACAGGTCGTGCCGGAAGAATACGGTGGCGAATCGCCATTCGTCCCGGTGTCGGCCAAGACCGGCCAGGGTATCGACGAGCTGCTCGAGCAAGTGCTGCTGCAGGCCGAAGTGCTGGAACTGAAGGCGCCGATCGACGCGCCGGCCCGCGGCCTGGTGGTTGAAGGCCGTCTCGACAAGGGCAAGGGCCCGGTCGCGACCATCCTGGTGCAGTCCGGTACCCTCAAGCGCGGCGACGTGATTCTGGCCGGTTCGAGCTATGGCCGCGTGCGCGCCATGCTCGACGAAAACGGCAAGTCGATCACCGAAGCCGGCCCATCGATTCCGGTCGAGATCCAGGGCCTGACCGAAGTGCCGGTCGCCGGTGAAGAAGTGATGGTCATGGCGGACGAGCGCAAGGCGCGTGAAATCGGCCTGTTCCGTCAAGGTAAGTTCCGCGACGTCAAGCTGGCGCGCCAGCAAGCGGCCAAGCTGGAGAACATGTTCGACCAGATGGCCGAAGGCGAAGTCAAGAACCTGCCGGTCATCATCAAGACCGACGTGCAGGGTTCGCAGGAAGCGCTGGTTGGCTCGCTGCAGAAACTGTCGACCAACGAAGTGCGGGTGCAGGTTGTCCACGCGGCAGTCGGCGGCATCACCGAGTCGGACGTCAACCTGGCAGTGGCATCGAAAGCGGTCATCATCGGCTTCAACGCCCGTGCCGACGCCCAGGCGCGCAAGCTGGCCGAGTCGAACGGCGTGGATATTCGTTACTACAACATCATCTACGACGCGATCGACGAAATTCGTGCAGCGTTGTCGGGCATGCTGGCGCCGGAGAAGCGCGAAACCATCATCGGCCAGGTCGAGATTCGCCAGGTCATCCTGGTCTCGAAAGTCGGCGCGGTGGCCGGTTGCCTGGTCACCGATGGTGTGGTCAAGCGGACTTCCTCGGTACGTCTGCTGCGCAACAACATCGTGGTGTGGACTGGCGAAATCGACTCGCTCAAACGCTTCAAGGACGACGCCAAGGAAGTGCGCGCCGGCCTCGAGTGCGGCCTGTCGCTCAAGAACTACAACGACATCCAGGTTGGCGACACCCTGGAAGTGTTCGAAGTTCAAGAGATCGCCCGTACCCTGTAATTTCGCGGGTTCAGCACTAGAGGCGGGGTCAGCATTTTCATGCTGGCCCCGCAGTCGTTTTCAGCCGTCCTCCTTGGCGGCGACCCACAGTAGTAACGAGTAAGATCAGAAGAATATGGCAAAGCACAGTAAAAACATCCCCGCCCGCGGCTTGCGCGTGGCCGACCAGATCCAGCGCGACCTGGCCGAAATCGTCGCCTACGGTCTGAAGGACCCGCGCGTCGGGATGATCACGATCACCGAAGTGCAGGTCACTCCCGACTACGCGCACGCCAAGGTGTTCTTCACCATGCTCAACGATAACAAGGACGCGATCAAGAACACGGTCGACGGTCTGGCGGCGGCGGCCGGCTTCATCCGCAACCAGCTGGGCAAGCGCCTGCACATCCACACGCTGCCGGCGCTGCACTTCGTGCACGACACCTCGACCTCGCGCGGCATGGAAATGTCGCTGCTGATCGACCAGGCCAACGCCGTGCGCGCGGCCGATGCCGAGCCGGATGAGCAGCCAGCCGATAAGGTCGCAGGCAAGCCCGAGTCGGGCGACGAGTAATCGTTCGACGCTGGCCGGATGAATAATCGGTTGAACCGGGACCGAAACGGGTGTCGCGGGCGTGCACCGGCACGCGGCGCCTGAATCAACCACGACACCCAAAACCGTCGTTCCCGCGCAGGCGGGAATCCATACCACGTCACGATATCGGCAGGGTATAGGTTCCCGCCGACGCGGGAACGGCGGTTTTTTTGCGCCGACACTGTAGCAACCGACCTAGTCAAAACCAGAAAGCGAAGCGAGCACCATGAAACAAAATCACGTAAAGCGCGTCCGCGATCTGGTCGATGGCGTCCTGCTGCTCGACAAACCCGTCGGCCTGTCCTCCAACGACGCCCTGATCAAGGCCAAGCGCGTGCTCAACGCCAAGAAGGCCGGCCACACCGGCACCCTCGATCCCTTCGCCACCGGCCTCTTGCCGCTGTGCTTTGGCGAAGCGACCAAGTTCTCGCAAGACTTGCTTGAAGCCGACAAGACCTACGACACCACCGTCCACCTCGGCATCACCACCAACACCGGCGACACCGAGGGCGAAGCGATAGCCACCCGCGAGGTCGACGTGACGCGGGAACAGATCGAGGCCGTGCTGGCGCAATTTCGCGGTCCCATCATGCAAGTGCCGCCGATGTACTCGGCCTTGAAGCGCGACGGCAAAGCTTATTACGAATACGCCCGCGAAGGCATCGTGCTCGAACGCGAGGCGCGCCCGGTCACCATCCACAAGCTCGACTTCATTTCCTACGAGGCGCCGTTTCTCAAGCTGTCGGTCTGCTGCAGCAAGGGCACCTACATCCGGGTGCTCGGCGAAGACATCGGCAACGCGCTCGGCTGCGGCGCCCACCTGAACGCGCTGCGCCGCACCCAGGTCGGCGCCCTGACGGCCGACGGCATGCTCACGCTTGAACAATTGCAAGCCCATCCCACCCCGCTGGCAACGCTGGCGCCGGTCGACGCGCTGCTGTCGAGTTTTCCGGCCGTGATGCTGACCGAGGAACTGGCTAAACGCTTCCTGCAGGGACAACGCCTGGCGCTCGGCAAGGAAGCGGTGGCCGTGCCGCCGACGCTGGGCCGGGTCCGTGTCTATCACGAGGCGCGCCTGCTTGGCACCGCGCTGTTGCAGGAATTCGCGGTCCTCGCGCCCGAACGCCTGATCGCCTTCCGCCAGCCGCCTGAAGCTTAGAAACGGGCAACATGCTGATTGCCCATGTGGCAATGTTTAAGCTAGACTGACAGAGCGCCTCCAGCGCTGGTGCTGGCGCATCGTCAGGAATAGCCATGTTGAGACTGTCATACCCGCTCGCAATCGTGTTCGTGCTGGCCGCCCTGGCGCCCATGGTCCATGCCCAGGCCCCGGCGCCCGCCGTTGCGCCAGCCCCGGCCACCGGCACCGTCGCACCTCCGGTCGCGCCTGGCGCGGAGGGCGACGCGCCGCCCCAGGTCGTCACGATTACCGGCAAAAAAAGTACGCCGACCGGCGAAAGCCTGCCCGTCTTTACCGCCAAGAAGCGCATGCTGCGCGGATCGCTGGCGGAAAAATGTCAGCTTGACACGCCATATTCCTCCACGGACGACGACATGGAGAATTATCTCGAACAGCTGTCGGAAGGCCCCGGCGAAGTCGAGTTGAACGAGGACGGCACGCCGGTGATGCCGAACGACCCCCTGCGGCAAAAACTCAGCATCAACTCCCCGATGGGCGACGTCTCGACCATGGTCGATTCGTCATCGGTCAAAGGCACCGGCTCGTCGCAGGCGCTCGGTCCCTGCGGCGCGCGCGACCGCCGATTCGCGGCCGGCCGTGGCCGCATTCTGTCGAAGGACAAATCATTCGCCGAGGGCCTCGACGCCTACAGCGCCAAGGACTACGCGCGCGCCATCGAACAGTTCAAGATTGCCTACGACAAGATCGGCTATCCGGAAGCCGCCGCCGCCCTTGGCAAGATCTATCTGAACGGACAGGGCGTGCCGCGCGACGTCGCAATGGGCAAATCGTGGTTGCTCAAGGCGATCGACGAGAAGTTCAACCCGCACCGCGACCGCTTGCGCTTCGACCCGAAAGATCCGGAAGGTTTCAACGGCCGCATCGAAGCGACCCTGGTGATGGCGAAAATGTCGCTCTACGGGATTGGCGCCAGGAAAGACCCAGCCGAGGCCTGCAAATGGTATGCCCGGGCGGCCGAATTCGGCTATGTCCCCGCGCTCAACACGCTCGGCCTGGCGGCGCAGTCAGGCGTGGGCGGTCCCAAGGACGCCGCCAAGGCGCGCGCGTATTTTCAGGAGGCGGCGGAGGCTGGTTACCTGCCGGCCCAGTTCAACCTGGCCAAAATGTATTACCTCGGGACCCAGGGCA
>JBDSTZ010000542.1:0-4991 GCA_039927975.1 Massilia sp.
CAGAAGACCCGTTAGCCAGACAGGGCGTTGCTCGGTTCACACCCGCAACGCCCTTTTTCATGGGGTGCTGTACAGAATGTCCGGCAACACCCCCGTTGTTTCATACGGATGAAAAGCGTCATGCACACACAAAAATTATCGCTGCTCGAAAAAATCGGCTTCGGCGCGGGCGACACCGCGCTCAACGTCGTCATCTCTTCGATGATGCTCGTCATCACCATCTTCTATACCGATATCTATGGTCTCAAGCCCGCCGACCTGGCGCTGCTGTTCGTCGTGGTCAAGCTGATCGGCGCCGTCGCCGACCTGACCATGAGCCAGATCACCGACCGCTACACCAACGCCATGGGCCGCTACCGGCCGTGGCTGCTGTTTCTCGCGGTGCCATACGGCATCAGCGTGTTCTTCGTCTTCACCACCCCGAGCTGGGGCTATGACGCCAAGCTGGTCTGGGCGTATTCCACCTATATCCTCGTCACCGTCATGACGGCCGGCGTCGGCATTCCCTACATCTCGCTCATCAGCGGCTTGACCAGCGATCCGCAGGAACGCCTGTCGGCCAACGGCTACCGCATGTTCCTCGCCAAGATCGGCGCCTTCCTCGTCACCATCGTCGTGCCTTTCCTGGCACCGCGCATGGGTGGCGGCAACCCGGCCGCCGGCTACCAGGCCGCGATGGCCGTGATGGCGGTGATCGGCGTGGCCATGTTCCTGTTCTGCGTATTCACCACCACCGAGCGCGTGGTCCACGTCGTCAAGGTCCAGCCGCTCGGCGAGCAAATCCGTCTGCTGCTCAAGAACGACCAGTGGCTGGTGCTGTGCGCGGTGTGCTTCACCGGCACCATCGGCTACGTGGTGCGCGGTTCGGTCGCCATGTTTTACGCCAAATACTATCTGCATGGCGACCTCGCCTTCCAGTCGACCTTCCTCACCATTGGCGTGGTCGCCGCCATCGTCTCGATGGTCGCCTCGACCTGGATCACCAAGTTCTTCTGCAAGGTCAAGATGTTCCGCTGGACCCAGCTGCTGGTCGCTGTCATCAGCGTCGCCATGTACGTGCTGGTCAAGCCGGGCGACGTCATGCTGGCGATGGTGCTGTACTTCGCGCTCTCCTTCGTGGTCGACCTGCACGCGCCGGTGTTCTGGTCGGCGATTGCCGAAACCATCGACTACGGCCAGGTCAAGAGCGGCCAGCGCGTCTCCGGCTTCGCCTTCGGCGGCATCTCGGTGTGCCAGAAGGGCGGCATGGCGGTGGCCGGCGCGATCGTCGGCGTGCTGCTGACCTACTTCGGCTACCAGGCCAACCAGGACCAGACCCCGGTCGCCATGCAGGGCATCGCCCTCATGCTCACCGTGATCCCCGGCTTCTTCCATTTCCTGATGGGCGCCTTCATGTTCAAGTACCGCATCAGCGATGCCTACTACCTGAGCGTCAAGGAAGACCTGCGCAGCGCCGCCACCGTGGTCGCCTGATCCCGTTCATCCCTTCTATATTAGCGACCAGCGAATTCGTACCATGACCATTCTCACGCCCCTGATCGAGCAGCGCGCCGATCCCTATATTTACAAGCACAGCGACGGCTACTATTACTTCACCGCCTCGGTGCCCCAATACGACCGCATCGAATTGCGCCGCGCCACCACCATCGCCGGCCTGGCCACCGCCGCCACCGTCGACGTCTGGCGCAAGCCCGACACCGGCCCTTACAGTGAACTCCTGTGGGCGCCGGAAATGCATTACAACGAAGGCGCCTGGTATGTGTATTTCGCCGCCGCCCCCAGCCGCGACATCAAGGACAAGCTGTTCCAGCACCGTATGTACGCGATCCGCAACACCGGCGCCAACCCGCTCGAAGGCGCGTGGGAATTCATGGGCCAGATCGACAGCGGTATCGATACCTTCTGCCTCGACGCGACCACCTTCAGCCACCGCGGCCAGCTGTACTACCTGTGGGCGCAGAAGGACAATGCGATCGAAGGCAACTCGAATCTCTACATCGCGAAAATGGCGACGCCGTGGCAAATCGCCGGCACCCCGGTCATGCTGAGCAAGCCCGAATTCGACTGGGAAATCCGCGGCTTCTGGGTCAACGAAGGCCCCTCGGTATTGCGCCGCAACGACAAGATTTTTATCACGTATTCGGCCAGCGCGACGGACGAGAACTACGCCATGGGTTTGCTGTGGGCCGACGAGAACGCCGACCTGCTCGATCCGGCCGCCTGGACCAAGATGCCCGAGCCGGTCCTGCGCACGTGTTACGATCACGGCGTTTACGGCCCAGGCCATAACAGTTTCACTACCGCCGAGGACGGCGACACCGTGATGCTGGTCTACCACGCGCGCACCTATACCGAAATCGTCGGCGACCCGCTGTGGAACCCCGACCGCCACACTTACGTCAAACCCTTGCGCTGGGATGAGGCTGGCATGCCCGTGTTCGGCCGTCCTTCCACTCTTTAAGGACTCAACGTGCACCAAAGCATTACGCAAGCGCCGTTCGGCGAACTGCCAGGCGGCGTCGCCATTTCCCTGTTCACCCTGACCAACGCCAACGGCATGCGGGTGGCGATCACCGATCTCGGCGGCATCGTCACCGAACTGCATGTGCCCGACCGCGACGGCGTGCTGGCCGACGTGGTGCTCGGTTTCGAGCGCCTTGAACCGTATCTGGGCGATTGCCAGTATTTCGGCGCGCTGATCGGCCGCTACGGCAACCGCATCGGCGGCGCCCGCTTCGAGCTCGACGGTAAAACCTACGCGCTCGACGTCAACAATGGCCGCAACCACCTGCACGGCGGCGCGCGCGGCTTCCACCTCGTCAAGTGGGACGCCCGCATCGACGGCGCCACCCTCGAACTGCGCCATCGCAGCGTCGACGGCGACCAGGGTTATCCGGGCAATCTCGACGTCACCGTGCTCTACAGCCTGACCGAAGCCAACGAGCTGGTGGTGCGCTACCGCGCCGTGACCGACGCCCCGACCCACGTCAACCTGACCCAGCACAGCTACTTCAACCTGGCCGGGCAGGGCAGCATCCTCGACCATGAACTGCTGCTCGAAGCCGACGCCTTCACGCCGATCGACGCCGAATCGATCCCGACCGGCGGCGCCACCCCGGTGGCCGGCACCCCGTTCGACTTCCGCACCCCGCGCGCGATCGGCGAGCGCATCGCCCAGCCCGACAAGCAGTTGCGCAACGGCCTCGGTTACGATCACAATTACGTGCTCAACAAAGTGTCGCCTGGCGAACTGAGCCGCGCGGCCCATGTGCGCGAGCCGGTCTCGGGCCGGGTGCTCGAAGTGTTCACCGAGGAGCCGGGCGTACAATTTTATAGCGGTAATTTCCTTGACGGCTCGCTGGCCGGAAAAGGGTTGAGCTACGGTCATCGCAGCGGTTTCTGCCTCGAGCCCCAGCACTTCCCCGACTCGCCGAACCAGCCGTCCTTCCCCACCACCATCTTACGGCCGGGTCAGCAGTACGCGACCGAAACGCGCTACCGCTTCTCGGTGGAGAAATAAAACATGATGCAGTGTGTAGTCGACAGCAAGAACATCCTCGGCGAATGCGCCCTCTGGTGCGAGCGCAGCGAGCGCCTGTTGTGGACCGATATCGAAAAGTCGGTCCTGTTTGCCCACACGCCGGCCACCGGCGCCACCGTCAGCTGGGCCATGCCGGACCGGGTCGGCTGCTTCGCCTTCACCGAGGATGATGACCGCCTGCTGATCGGCCTGGCCACCGGCCTGGCCTTCTTCTCGTTCTCGAGCGGCGCCGTGACCCCGATCTGCGACATCGAAGCCAACCTGCCCGGCACCCGCCTGAACGACGGCCGCTGCGACCGCCAGGGCCGTTTCGTGTTCGGCACCTTCAACCAGGACAAGAATCCGCGCCTGCCGATCGGCGCCTTCTACCGCCTCAACCACGACCTGACGCTCGACATGCTGCCGCTTGGCGGCGTGGCGATCGCCAACAGCATCTGCTTCAGCCCGGACGGCGCGACCATGTACTACGCCGATTCGGCGGCCCTGATGATCCGCTGCTGCGACTACGACACCGTCACCGGCGCCGTCAGCAACCAGCGCGTGTTCGCCGACCTGCGCCAGCATCCGGGCGAACCGGACGGTTCGGCGATCGACGCCGACGGCTACCTGTGGAACGCTAGCTGGGGCGCCAGCCGCGTGGTGCGCTACGCGCCCGACGGCAGCATCGAGCGGGTGCTGGACCTGGCGGCGCCGCAGCCGAGCTGCGTGGCGTTCGGCGGGCTGGACCTGACAACCGTGTACGCGACCAGCGCGCGCGCCGACCTGGACGAGGCCGAACTGGCCGCGCGCCCGGCCTCGGGCGGGGTGTTTGCGCAACAGCTGGACGTGCGCGGCCTGCCTGAATCGCGCTTCGGCGGCAAGTGAACAAGGGGCGCGCGCCTGTCGCGGCAGGCGCCAGACCCCGCGCGAGCGGGACAATATCAATAAGGAACTAAGAAGAGATACGTTTTTCGTTATCTATACCGATTAAAAATTGATTGGAAAGATATCGCAGAACATTTTAGTATCCCTCATCAAACGGGGCGATGAGCCAGCCCCGGCGCCAAACACGGGAGAATTGCATGTCTGAGACAAAGAAAACCACCAAACTCCGCTCCGCCGAGTGGTTTGGTACGCAGGACAAGAACGGATTTATGTACCGCAGCTGGATGAAGAACCAGGGTATTCCCGACCATGAATTCCAGGGCAAGCCGATCATCGGCATCTGCAACACCTGGTCCGAACTGACCCCGTGTAACGCGCACTTCCGCCAATTGGCCGAGCACGTCAAGAAAGGCATTCTCGAAGCCGGCGGTTACCCGGTCGAGTTCCCCGTGTTTTCGAACGGCGAATCGAACCTGCGCCCGACCGCCATGCTCACCCGTAACCTGGCCAGCATGGACGTCGAAGAATCGATCCGCGGCAATCCGATGGACGCCGTCGTGCTGCTGGTCGGCTGCGACAAGACCAC
>JBDSTZ010000543.1:0-5981 GCA_039927975.1 Massilia sp.
CAGGCCGGCGTCGAGGATGTCCTCGATGCGCGAGAACTGCAGCTGCGCGTGCAGCTTGCTGGCCTGGCGCTCGGTGTCGGCCGAGACGTCGTTGCGCACCGCCTTGAGGTTGGCGACGACTTCCTCCATGCAGGCGGCCAGCGAGCGCGGCATGTCGGCCCGCAGCATCAGCAGTTCGGCCACGCGTTCGGGCGTGATCACGTCGCGGTAGACCTTGCGGTAGATTTCGAAGCCCGACACCGAGCGCAATAGCGCCGCCCAGTAGTAGAAGTCGCGCTGCGCGTTGGCGGCGCTGGCTTCGCCGCCGCGCGCGCCGTGGTACTTCACGTCGAGGATGCGGGCGGTGTTGTCGGCCCGTTCGAGGAAGGTGCCGAGCGAGATGAAGTAGGTCGCCTCGTCCTTGAGCATGGTGCCGAGGATGGTGCCGCGCGAAAGGTGCGAGCGGTACTTGACCCACTCGAAAAATTCGCTCGGATCGGCTTCCAGCACACCGGCTTCGAGGCGCTTGTGCATGTTCAGCCAGGTGGCGTTCTGGGTTTCCCACACCTCGGTGGTGAGCTTGCCGCGCACCGCGCGGCCGTTCTCGCGCGCGCCGGTCAGGCAGGCGGCGATCGAGGAGGGGTTGTCGGGGTCGCGCACCATGAAGTCGAGCACGTCGGCGGCGTTGAAGACGCCGTACTTGGCGTCGAACGCGGTTTCGAGCTCGGAGATGCGCAGCAGCGCGCGCCAGCCTTGCTCGGCCACTTCGGTCGATTGCGGCAGCATCGCGGTCTGGATCGCGACGTCGAGCATGCGGGCGGTGTTTTCGGCGCGCTCGGTGTAGCGCGCCATCCAGAACAGGTGGTCGGCGGTACGGCTCAGCATGCGCTCTCCAGAATCCAGGTGTCCTTGGTGCCGCCGCCCTGCGACGAGTTCACCACCAGCGAGCCTTCTTCGAGCGCGACCCGGGTCAGGCCGCCCGGCACCATCGAGATGGTTTTGCCGGACAGGACGAAGGGGCGCAGGTCGATGTGGCGCGGCGCGATGCCGTTTTCAACGTAGGTCGGGCAGGCCGACAGCGCCAGGGTGGGCTGGGCGATGTAGCCATCCGGCTTGGCCAAGAGGCGCCGGCGGAAGTCTTCGATCTGCGCTTTCGAGGAGGCCGGGCCGACCAGCATGCCGTAGCCGCCGGCGCCGTGCACCTCCTTGACCACCAGCCTGGCCAGGTTGGCCAGGGTGTATTCGAGGTCGGCTTTTTTGCGGCACTGGTAGGTCGGCACGTTGTTGAGGATCGGTTCCTCGGCCAGGTAGAACTTGATCATGGCGGGCACGAACGGGTAGATCGACTTGTCGTCGGCCACGCCGGTGCCGATCGCGTTGGCCAGGGTGACGCGGCCGGCGCGATAGACCGACAGCAGGCCCGGCACGCCGAGCGTGGAATCGGAGCGGAACGCCAGCGGGTCGAGGAAGTCGTCGTCGACGCGCCGGTAGATGACGTCGACCCGCTTGGGGCCGCGGATGGTGCGCATGTAGACGGTATTGTCGTTGACGAACAGGTCCTTGCCCTCGACCAGTTCGACGCCCATCTGCTGGGCCAGGAAGGCGTGCTCGAAGTAGGCCGAGTTGTACATCCCCGGCGTCATGACGACGACGGTCGGATCGTTCGAGGCGTTCGGCGCCACCGAGCGCAGGTTATCGAGCAGCATGTCGGGGTAGTGCTCGACCGGCGCGATGCGGTTGCGGGCGAACAGTTCGGGGAACAGCCGCATCATCATCTTGCGGTCTTCCAGCATGTAGGACACGCCGGAGGGCACCCGCAGATTGTCTTCGAGGACGTAGAACTCGCCCTCGCCGGCGCGCACGATGTCGACCCCGGCGATATGGGCGTAGATGTCGGAGGCCACGTTGATGCCCTGCATCTCGGGGCGGTACTGGGCGTTCTGGTAGATCTGTTCAGCCGGGATCACGCCGGCCTTGATGATGGCCTGGTCGTGGTAGATGTCGTGGATGAACATGTTGAGCGCCTTGACGCGCTGCACCAGGCCGAGCTGGAGGTGGGCCCATTCGTGCGCCGGAATGATGCGCGGGATGGTGTCGAAGGGGATCAAGCGCTCGGTGCCGGCGTCGTCGCCGTACACGGCGAAAGTGATGCCGACGCGGCGGAAGGTCAGGTCGGCTTCGGCGCGCTTGCGCGCGATGCGCTCGGCGCTCTGGCGCGCCAGCCAGCTGTCGAACTCGCGATAATGTTCGCGGACGGCCCCTTGTTCTGCTGGACCGTGGGCATGCATTTCATTGAAAAATTGCGCCATGAGGTCACCTCTGTAATCACTGCGTGTAAATCCGGGTGCGGCGCGCTCGCCGCACACTTCATTGCTATCAAGAACCGTGCCACCCGCACGACGAGCCGCCCCCTGCCTTGCTCACCAACTTGGTGCGTTTGGCGGGCGTGTGCCACAATATTGGACTTTATTTTTAGAAATACGGGCAATGATGGGGACTCAATTCGTGCAATGGCTTGGCCGCTTCCTGCCGCCGCCCCACAACGTGCCGGACCGCGAGCAGGCGCGCGCCGCGTTCGGCGCCGCGCTCGGCCTGGGCCTGACCGCGCTGCTCAGCTTCGCCGCGCTCGGCGCCAACCTCGACGCGATGTTCCTGATCGCGCCGATGGGCGCCTCGGCGGTGCTGGTGTTCGGCGTGCCGGCCAGCCCGCTGGCCCAGCCCTGGTCGGTCGTCGGCGGCAATGTGGTCTCGGCGCTGGTGGGCATCACCTGCGCGCGCTTCATCGAGGCGCCGATGATGGCCGCGCCGCTGGCCGGCAGCCTGGCCATCGTCGCCATGTTCTTCATGCGCTGCCTGCACCCGCCCGGCGGCGCGGTGGCGCTCACCGCGGTGCTGGCCGGGCCGGCCGTGCACGCGGCCGGCTACCATTTCGCGCTGGTGCCGGTGTGCCTCAATTCGAGCCTGCTGGTGGCGGCCGGTCTGGCCTACAACAACATGACCGGCCGGCGCTATCCGCACATGGCCCATTCGCCCATGCAGAACGTGCACGACACGCGCGACCCGGCGCCGACCGGGCGGATCGGCTTTTCCAACGACGACCTGGACGCGGTCCTCAAACGCTACGGCCAGGTGCTCGACGTCAGCCGCGACGACCTCGAGGACATCATCCTGCAAACCGAGATGCACGCCTACGGCCGCCGCTTCGGCGTGATCACGTGCGCCGACGTGATGTCGAAGGACGTCGTGACGCTGGAGTTCTCGACCGAGCTGGCCGACGCCTGGCGCCTGCTGCGCCACCATCACGTGCACGCGCTGCCGGTGTTGAACAGCGCGCGGCGGGTGATCGGCATCGTGACGCAGAACGACTTCCTGCACCAGGGCGAGCTCGATGATTACCACACCTACGCCGAGCGCTTCCGCCGCTTCATTCAAAAGACCTTGAAGACCCATTCCGACAAGCCGGAAGTGGTGGGCCAGATCATGAGCCAGCCGGTGCGCACGGTGCGCGACGACACGCCGATCGTCGAACTGGTGCCGCTGATGGCCAACGCCGGCATGCACCACATCCCGGTGGTGAACCTGGAGAACCGCTTCGTCGGCATCGTCACCCAGTCCGACCTGGTCGCTTCGCTGTACGAGAGCCGGCTGGTGACCGCGCCGCCGGCGAGCCGCGGGCCAGGGATCGGCCAGGTAGCGCTCAAGACAACCTGATTTCGTCCAGCAGGCGCGCCAGTTCGGCCGGATCGACCGGCTTGGTCAGATGGTGATCGAAGCCGGCTTCGCTGGCGCGCTCGCGGTCTTCCGGCTGGCCGTAACCGGTCAGGGCGATGAAGATCGCGCGCGACGTCTGCGGCAGCGCGCGCAGGCTGCGCGCCAGCGCGTAGCCATCGATGTCGGGCAGGCCGATATCGAGCAGCAGCACTTGGGGCGCTTCGCTGACGGCCATTCCGAGCGCGCCATGGCCGTCGAACGCGACCCGTACCTTGTGGCCGAGCGCTTCGAGAAACAGCGACAGAGTGTGGGCGGCATCGGCATTGTCGTCGACGATCAGCAGGTTCAGGCCGGCGTGGCCTGGGCCGAGGGAGGCGGCCTCGCGCGGCGCGTCCTGGACGTTGACCACGCCGTGGGCGCGCGGCAGGCGAACCGTGAACGCGCTGCCCTGGGCGGCGCCGGTGCTGGCCACGCCGATGGTGCCCCCATGGCGCTCGACCAGGCTCTTGGCCAGCGCCAGCCCCAGCCCTAGGCCGCCCTGGGCGCGGTCGGGCGAACGTTCCCCCTGGGTGAACAGGTCGAACACATGCGGCAGCAGGTCGGCGCCGATGCCGATGCCGTTGTCGCGCACCACCACTTCGACATCCCCCGCGCCGGCGCGCATGGTCAGTGAGATTTCGCCGCCCGGCGGGGTGTATTTGCAGGCGTTGTTGAGCAGGTTGGTGACGATCTGCACCAGCCGTGTGCTGTCGCCGCAGACATGTACCGGGTCGACCGCCAGCTCCACGGTCAGATGATGCTGGCGCGCCGAAATCGCCGGGCGGGCCTGCTCGACGGCGTCGCGCACGACTGCCCGCATGTCGTGGATTTCCTGCGCCAGCGTGACCAGGCCGCCGGTCACGCGCGAGACGTCGAGCAGGTCGTCGAGCAGGCTGGTCATGTGGCTGATCTGGCGCTCGATGATCTGGCTGGTCTGGCGCAGGCGCTGTTCGGTCACCTCGCCCAGCTTGAGGATTTGCGCCGCCATGCTGATCGGCGCGAGCGGATTGCGCAGTTCGTGCGCCAGCATCGCCAGGAATTCGTCCTTGCGACGGTCGGCGTCACGCAGGCGTTGTTCGGCCTCCCGGCGAAATGCCAGTTCGCGCTCGGCCTGTTCGCAAGCGCGCTGCAATTCGCGCCTGCTGACGTCGAGCGCGATGTTAAGCGCGCCGGCGCGCCGGCTGAAGTCGCGCTCCGCCTCGGCGTTGCCGCCTGCGGCGACCTGGTCGCGCTCGAAGGCCAGTGTGACGCCAATCAGCGGCAACAGGGCGGCGACCGCCTCCCGCTCGTGCGGGGGCGGGCCGCCGCCGAGGAAGACGATGATCGCGGCGCGCTCAGGATCGCTGATAGCTTGGGCCGGGATGTCCTCGCCGTCGAGCGGGTCCGGTAGCTTGCCGCTGGCGCTGCCCGCTTGCGCGCACTGGCCGAGAAACGCTTGCCAGCGGGCGCCGTGGCGCAGCGTCTGCGGCAGCCCCGGCGCCGGCAGGAACACGCCGATCTCGCGGTCCTTGCCGAACAAAAGCACCTGGTCGGCGCCGCTCAGGCGCGCCAGTTCGGCAGCCGCCTCCACGCGGCTGGCCGGCGCCTGCAAGCGGGTGAAAATCGACACGAGCTGAAACGACACCATGACCGCGCCGCGCTATCGGGGGATGGCGCAGACCACCGCGGTACAGTTATGAAAGCCGCTGAACTGGCCTTCGGAGCGGGCGATCTGGCCGTAGGTGTTACAACCGGCGAAGGTCTCGGAACCGAGTGTGTCGGCGACGGCGCGCAGCTCGTCGCCAAACTCCTGGCCCAGCCGCAGGCGGGTGGCCGCGCAATCGAACAGCAGCGAGCCGGCCAGTTCATTGCCCTGCAAGCCGGTCAGCGCCGCCTGGGCGGCCTGGCGTGCGGCGTCGCAGGCCGATGCCACGCTGGCCATCATGATGTTGACGGTGGCGCCGGCCGGCACCGCCGCCGCGCAGGAAATCGAACCGTCCTCGTTGAGAGCAAGCGGCACCCGCAGCTTATGGCCGTCGCCGGTGTCGATGCCGATCACATTGTGCAGGAAGAAGGGCAGCGGGTCGGCGCGATTGAATTGCTGGCCGGTCGCTTGCGCGTGCTGCTCGAACATGTCGCCGGCCGGGATGGCGTTGAGGCTGACAAGGCGGTTGCCGTCGGCTTCGGTGACCCGAAGCGCGGGCCCGCGCGGCGCCCAGCCATGGTAGACGCCCAGGCCGAGCGGTTTTTTCGATAGCATCTCGACCACCACG
>JBDSTZ010000544.1:0-20628 GCA_039927975.1 Massilia sp.
CCAACGATCTGAGTGGCGCCGGCGCCAAGTCGTCGGGAGGGCGCTGGAACAGCAAGGGTACGCCGCTCGTGTATTGCGCCACCACCATCGCGCTGGCCACGCTCGAGACCGCGCACTCTGTGGCTGGCGGCAGCCTGCCTTACAACCGCTTCCTGGTGCGCGTCGACATACCGGAGCCCGTCTGGCGCGCGCGCCTTGTGCTTGACCCGCTGCCGGGCGGATGGGATGCCATACCGGCTGGCCTGTCCTCCCGGATCGCCGGCGACGCATGGGTCGCGTCGGGCGCGAGCGCACTCTTGTTGGTGCCATCGGTCATTGTGCCCGACGAATACAACGTGATGATCAATCCGCGGCAAGTGGACGCTGCCGGGATCGCGGCGACTACCCTGAAACGCTGGCTCTACGACCCGCGCTTGTTCCCCTGAACGCAGATTGCACGTTCGCGATTTTCGCTCGCGAAGCCGCACAGGAGAAGCCGGCAGAGTGTGCGCATCAGCTTGATACAATGGGCGGTCTTTCGATTGCCGCATGACCCCTGAATGCTTGCCGAGCTATCCCATCGCCTGGAAAAAAAATGCGCTTTCTTACCGTTGCCGTGCACGCCGCTTTACTCCTGACCGTCGCACTGCAACCGGCCCACGCCATCAAGTCGATCGACCCGAGCGAGATCACGGAATCCAAGGTCACTTTGCTCGACGTTAGCGAAAATGGCGCCGCCGCGAAATCATTCAGCGCCGCCACCATCATCGGCGCGCCAATCGACAAGCTGTGCGCGCAACTGCAACGTTACGCCGACTATCCCGCCTTCATGCCCAACACCGACTCGGTGAAGATCTCGCAGAGCGCGCCTACCCATTCGGTGATCGACGTCACCCTCAAACTACCGATGGGAAAGATTAAGAAATACCGCTTGAAAATGGAACCGAAAGTGACGCCAACCTCGTGCGTACTGGCTTGGAAGCTGGTGTCGTGGCCCGGCTTGAAGCAGGAAGAAACCATCGCCGACACCACCGGCCAATGGCAATTGACTCCTTCGGCCGTGGCCGGCAAAACCCTGGTCCGCTACGACGTCAGGACCGAACCGGGACCGATCCCGTTCGGCTTCGGCTGGATCGTCGACAGCCTCAGCAAGGACAGCATTCCGCAGACCTTGGAAGCGTTGCGCAAGCGCGCTGCGGCGTCGAACTAATCCCTCAAAAAACCGCGAGGCCGCCTCGGACCGAGCCCCGCCTCAATGCTTGACGTCGCTCGCCGGAATCAACACTTCCACCGGCGTGTCACTGGCGAACAGCTGCGCGCAATCGACCTTGTCGAAGTCGTAGTGCTTGCCGCAGAAATCGCAGTTGATACCGAGCTGGCCCAGTTCGGAAAGCGCGTCTTCGACCTCGGCGCGGCCCAGCATCTTGAGCATATTGCCGACCTTCTCGCGCGTGCAGCTGCAATGAAATTGCGGATGCGCCGGTTCGAACACGCGGATCGTCTCTTCCCAGAACAGCCGGTTCATCAGGGTCTGGATATCGGTCGACAGCAGCTCAGGCTGCTTGAGGGTGGAGGCCAGCGTCACCGCGCGGTTCCAGGTTTCCAAATCTTCTTCTTCCGTCATTTGCACAGTCTGGTCATCCTTGCCGCTGTGGCGCGGCAGTTTTTGCAGCAGCAACCCGCGCGAGACATGCTCGTCCGCCCCTAGCCACAGGCGCGTATCGAGCTGTTCCGAACGCAGCATGTAGTTTTCGATGACGGTCGCCATGTCCTCGCCGTCGAGCGGCACGATGCCCTGGTAGGGTTGCTGGCCCGGCACCTTGTCGATCGGGTCAAGCGTGATCACGAAGCGGCCCTTGCCCTGGGCGTTGAGCAGGCTGGTCAGGCTGGCGTCGTCGGCGATCACCGCGTCTTCGGCCAGCTTGGCCGTGGCGCGCAGGCGCAAATCGGAATCGCACTCGACCACCAGCAGGCGCACCGGACCGTCACCGTGGATCTGCATGATGATCGCGCCGTTGAACTTGAGGTTGGCCGACAGCAGGGCGGCGGCGGCAATCATTTCGCCCAGCACGGTCTTGACCGCGCCCGGATAGCTGTGGCGCGCCTGGATTTCTTGCCAGGCGGAGGACAGCTCGACGAATTCGCCGCGCACGGCGGCATTGTCGAAGATGAATTTTTGCAGGGTGTCGGTGGGAAAGCTCGTGGTCATGTCTGTAGTCATCTTGGTTCCGATTCGTTGGCTTTTTTGGCCGATTATGTTGGCCGATGATGTCGGCGATGTGTCAGCCGGCTCGTTCAGCCGATTTTTTTCAGGTCCGTCTTGAAGCGCTGGCCGCGCCGCGCATAGCTGACCGCGCTTTCCTGCAGCCGCGCCAGCTCTTCCGCGCCGAGCTGGCGCAGCGCCTTGGCCGGGCTGCCGAGGATCAGCGTCTGGTCGGCGAACTGCTTGCCTTCGGTGACCAGGCTGCCGGCGCCGACCAGGCAACCCTTGCCGACCACCACGCCGTTCATCACCACCGCCTGGATGCCGATCAGGCTGTCGTCGCCGACCGTGCAGCCATGCAGCATGGCCTGGTGGCCGATCGTCACGCCGCGCCCAACGGTCAGCGGAAAGCCCATGTCGGTATGCATCACCGTGCCTTCCTGCACGTTGCTGTCGGCGCCGATGGTGATCCGCTCGTTGTCGCCGCGTATCGTCACGTGATCCCACACGCTCACGTTCGGGCCCAGCGTGACCTTGCCGATCACACTGGCCGAGTCGGCCACATAGGCGGACGGGTCGATCTCGGGCGCGTCGTCGCCCAATTGATATATGGCCATGGCAAGGCTCGCTGGGAAGGAGAGGGGAAGCCGCTATTTTACGCCCTCGCACCACTTGTCGTTCAGTCAGCCCGAATCGGCCGGCCGGCAAAGCCCCCGCGCTCGCGTATAATTGCACGGTCGTTCGTTTAATTCCCGAGGCAATTCATGGTTCCATCGCAATCCGAATTCATCACCGTGCGCGGCTTGCGCACCCATGTCCGTCTGTGGGGCAGGGCGGGCGCGCCGAAGATCTTCATGGTGCACGGCTGGATGGACGTGGCCGCTTCGTTCCAGTTCGTCGCCGACAGCCTGGCCGGCGACTGGCAGATCATCGCGCCCGACTGGCGCGGCTTCGGCCTGTCCGAGCGCAGCGCGTCCGACACCTACTGGTTTCCCGATTACCTGGCCGACCTCGACGTCCTGCTCGACCATTACGCGCCCGGCGAGGCGGTCAACCTGCTCGGCCACAGCATGGGCGGCAACATCGCCAGCGTGTATGCCGGGGTGCGGCCGGCGCGCGTGCGCAAGCTGATCAATCTGGAAGGCTTCGGCTTGCCGGCCAGCCATCCAGAGCAGGCGCCGAAGCGCCTCGTGCAGTGGCTCGACGCGCTGCGCGAACCACCGCAGTTGCGGCCCTATCCGAGCGCGGCGGCGGTGGCGGCCCGCTTGCAAAAGACCAACCCGCGTCTGTCGGACGAACGCGCGCAGTTTCTCGCGCAACATTGGGCCGCGCCCAACGCCGGCGGGCAATGGGAAATCCTGGCCGACCCTGCCCACAAGAAGCCCAATCCGGTGCTGTACCAGATCGATGAAGTGCTGGCCGCCTGGCGCGCCATCACTGCGCCGGTGCTGTGGGTCGAGGCTGTCGAGACCAATATGTGGGAATGGATGGGTCCGAAGCCGGCCGCGCGCATTGAGATCGACCGCCGTCTCGCACAACTGCGCCAGGTGCGCGCCGAGATGATGGCCGATGCCGGCCATATGCTGCACCACGACCAGCCCGAACTGCTGGCGCGCATGATCGAAGACTTTCTCGGCGAGCCATAAGGCGACCGACGGTATTTTCGCGCGGAAATGGGGCGCGCCTCCTCGCCTTCGCGCAGCGCCGCGCGCCCGCGCCGATCACGCGCCTGTATCGGCCGCTATCCACAGGGCCCGCGCTCGCGCAGCGGACCGGCCGCTGCCGGCCGCGCTTAGTCAGCGTACAATAAGACTTTGGTCACCTCGCCGCAGCAAAGCCGCCGTTTCCCTATGTTGAATGTAGATCTGCATTGCCACTCGAACGTGTCCGACGGTGTCCTGCCTCCTGCGGCGGTGGCCAACTACGCGCGCAAGGGCGGCGTCGACGTCTGGGCCCTGACCGACCACGATGAAGTCGGCGGCATCGCCGCCGCCAGCGAGGCGGCCGCCGCGCTCGGCATGCGCTTCGTCGCCGGCGTGGAAATCTCGATCACCTGGGCCAACGCGACGGTGCACATCGTCGGCCTGAACATCGACCCGGCCAATCCCGTTCTGCTGGCCGGCCTGGCCACGACCCGCGCCGGGCGCGACGCGCGCGGCCTGGAAATGGCGGCGCAGCTGGCAGAGGCCGGCATTCCCGGCGCTTACGAAGGCGCTCTCAAGTACGTCGGCAATCCCGACCTCATGTCGCGCACCCACTTCGCCCGCTACCTGGTCGAGACCGGCGTGTGCAAGAACATTCCCGAAGTGTTCCGCAAGTATCTGACCGAAGGCAAGCCCGGCTACGTGCCGCACCGCTGGGCCACGCTCGAACAGGCGGTCGGCTGGATTCGCGCCGCCGGCGGCATTGCCGTGGTGGCCCATCCGGGCCGCTACAAGTTCAGCCAGCTGGCCGAGGGCGAGCTGTTCGGCGAGTTCAAGGACCTGGGTGGCAGCGCCATCGAAGTCGTCACCGGCAGCCACACGCCGGACCAGTACCCGGTCTACGCGCGCGTTGCGCAAGATTACGGTTTCCTCGCCTCGCGCGGCACCGACTTCCACGCGCCGGGCGAATCGCGCGCCGAATTTTCCTTGCTGCCGCCTTTGCCGAGTAGCGTCAAGCCGGTCTGGCACGACTGGTTTTAAGCCGCCGCGCGCGCCGCCTTCAACGCGGCGGCGCCTGGATAAAATCGATAAACGCACGCAACGGCGCCGGCATGTGGCGTCGTCCCGAGTAGTAGAGAAACGGACCGGGAAACGCCAGCCACCATTCCTCCAGCACCGCTTGCAACTGTCCCGCCGCGATGTAGGGCGCCAGCCATTCCTCGAACAGATAGATCACGCCGTGCCCGGCCACGGCGGCGCTGACGGCGACGTCGGCGGCGGTGGGGGTGACGATCAGCGGTCCGCGCGGTTCCACGCTGACCGCCTGGCCCTCACGCGCGAACTCCCAGGGCGGCATCGCGCCGCTGAGAAATTTCATCCGCAGGCAGGCGTGCTCCAGCAGTTCGCGCGGGTGACTCGGCACGCCGCGCCGCGCCAGGTAGGCCGGCGCGGCGGCGACCGCGAAACGCTGCAGGCGCGGGCCGATCGGCACCGCGATCATGTCTTGTTCGAGCCGCTCGCCGTAGCGGATGCCGGCGTCGCAGGCGCTGGCGGTGACGTCGACGAAGTTGTTGTCGACAATCAGGTCAAGCGTGATGTGCGGGTAGGCGAGCAGGAATTGCTCGATGATCGGCTGCAGGAAGAAGCGCGCCGCGCTCACCGGCACGTTCAGCCGCAGGGTGCCGCGCGGGGTGTCGCGCAACGCATTGAGGACGTCGAGCGCGCTGGCGACTTCATCCAGGGCCGGCCGCAAGCGGCTCAGCAGCAGCGCGCCGGCTTCGGTCGGCGTGACGCTGCGGGTGGTGCGCAGCAGCAGCCGAAGGCCGAGCTGCTGTTCGAGCCGCCGCACGGCCTCGCTCAACGCCGAGGCCGAGTGTCCTCCCGCCCGCGCGGCCTCGCGGAAGCCACGGTGCTGGGCGACCAGCGCAAAGCTCGACAGATCGGCCATGGAATGCAGATCGCTACTCATGTGGAATGGGTCCTTGGGAGGAGAGGGAATGCGTCGATTGTGCGGATTTCCGCACAGCCCGTGCGTGATTGCCCCGATTATCACACGGCCCGGGCGGCGCTACCATGTTTGACATGACGCGGGCGGACGCACCGATCCGCCCGCCACCATTCCCACCCCACAGGAGCCAGCATGTCCACCCATTTCCCCGCCGACCAGCAGTTCACTCCCGCCGATTGCTCCCTCCGCTTCAAGCGCCTCGGCTATGGCGCCATGCAGTTGGCCGGCCCGCACGTGTTCGGCCCGCCGAAGGACCGCGCCGCCGCCGTGGCCGTGCTGCGCGAGGCGGTCGAACTGGGCGTGAACCACATCGACACCTCGGATTTCTACGGCCCGCACGTCACCAACCAACTCATCCGCGAAGCCTTGCATCCCTACCGCGACGATCTCGTCATCGTCACCAAGGTCGGCTTCCGGCGCGGCGCCGACGCGTCCTGGTTGCCGGCGGCCTCGGCCGAGGAGTTGCGCGCGGCGGTGCACGACAATCTGCGCAACCTGGGCCTCGACGCCCTCGACGTGGTCAACCTGCGCGCGCCGGGCATGAGCGGCCCGGATGGCTCGTCGATCGCGGCCGCCTTCGACACCATGCTGCGCCTGAAGGAGGAAGGACTGATCCGCCACATCGGGCTCAGCAACGTCGATGCGGGCCAGGTGGCCGAGGCGCAGGCGATGGGGCCGATCGTCTGCGTGCAGAACCATTACAACCTGGCCCACCGCGATGACGACGCGCTCATCGACGCGCTGGCGCTGCAAGGCATCGCCTACGTGCCGTTCTTTCCGCTGGGCGGCTTCACGCCCTTGCAGTCGGACGCCCTGCGCCAGGTGGCGGCCAGGCTGGAAGCGACGCCGATGCTGGTGGCGCTGGCCTGGCTGCTGCGGCGCGCGCCGAACCTGCTGGTCATCCCCGGCACCTCGTCGCTGGCGCACCTGCGCGAGAACGTCGCGGCCGGCGCCCTGCGGCTCGACGGGGAGTCGCTGGCGGCCTTGAACGCGATGTAAGCGCGGCGCGGCGCGACGTGGCGGTCGCGGCGCTCGCGCCGGCCTGGCCGGCCAGACGCCGCCACCCGGCGCGCACCGGGCCGGCGGCGATTCGACCGCCAACTCTTGTATTTTCCGCCGCTCACCCCTATCTTATCGGCCTGTCAACCAGATTTGGCCGGAGATTCTCCATGAAGCGCATCGTTCTGTTTCTTGCCACCAATCTAGCCGTCGTGCTGGTGCTCTCGCTCGTGCTCAATGTGCTCGGCGTGAGCGGCCGCACCGGCGAGCTGGGACCCTTGCTGGTGTTCTCGCTGGTGGTCGGCTTCACCGGTTCGATCATCTCGCTCCTGCTGAGCAAACCAATGGCCAAGTGGTCGACCGGCGCCCAGGTGATCGACAATCCGGCCAACGCCAATGAACTGTGGCTGGTCAACACGGTGCGCCAGCTGGCCGAGCGGGCCGGCATCGGCATGCCCGAGGTGGCGATCTACGAAGGCGAGCCGAACGCGTTCGCCACCGGCGCCTTCAAGAATTCCGCGCTGGTCGCCGTCTCGACCGGCCTGCTGCAAAGCATGACGCGCGAGGAGGTCGAGGCCGTGCTCGGCCACGAGGTCGCGCACGTCGCCAACGGCGACATGGTCACGCTCACCCTGATCCAGGGCGTGGTCAACACCTTTGTCATCTTCCTCGCCCGCGTGGTCGGCTTCTTTGTCGACAAGGTCGTGCTGCGCAACGACAATCGCGGTCCCGGCATCGGCTACATCGCCACCGTGTTCGTCTGCGAACTAGTGTTCGGCATCCTGGCCTCGCTCATCGTGGCCTGGTTTTCGCGCTGGCGCGAATTCCGCGCCGACCGTGGTTCGGCCACCTTGCTGGGCAGCCCGGCGCCGATGATGCAGGCGCTGCGGCGCCTGGGCGGCATGGGCGAGGGCGCGTTGCCGCGTAATATGTCGGCCTTCGGCATCTCCGGCGGCGGTCACGGCCTGGGCGCCTTGTTTTCCAGCCACCCACCCATGGAAGAGCGGATCGCCGCGCTACAACAAATTCGATGAGCCAATTCTTTCAGATTCATCCCGACAACCCGCAGGCGCGCCTGGTGCACCAGGCCGCGCAGATCATCCACGCCGGCGGCATCGTTGCGCTGCCGACCGATTCCTGCTACGCGCTGGTGTGCCACCTGGACGACAAGGGCGCGGTCGAAAAACTGCGGCGGATTCGCGGCATCGACGAGAAGCACCACTTGACGCTGCTGTGCCGAGATCTGTCCGAGATCGCCGAATACGCGCGCGTCGACAACCGCCAGTTCCGCCTGCTCAAGGCCGCCACCCCCGGGCCGTACACGGTCATCCTGGAAGCGACCCGGGTGGTGCCGCGCCGCCTGTCGCATCCCTCGCGCAAGACCATCGGCCTGCGGGTGCCTGAAAACCCGATCGCCATGGCGCTGCTGGAAGAACTGGGCCAGCCGCTGATCGGCACCACCCTCATGCTGGGCGACGAATTGCTCAACGATGCGGACAGCATTCGCGAGCGCTTGGCCAAGCAGCTCGAACTGATCATCGACGGCGGCGCCTGCTCGATGGCGCCGACCACCGTGATCGACCTGACCGGCGCCGATCCGCTGCTGGTGCGCCAGGGCCGCGGCGATCCGGCCATCTTCGGCTTGTAAGCGAGCCGCCTTTGTTTGCCACGCGCCACCGCCGTCAAGGCGGGCGCGGGCCTCTGATAGAATCCCATCCATGAACATACCTCAGCTGATGCAGACCATCGCCGTGTACGCATTGCCGGTGATCTTCGCGATTACTCTGCATGAAGCCGCCCACGCCTACGCCGCCCGGTATTTCGGCGACTCGACCGCGTTCGCGGCCGGCCGCATGAGCATGAATCCTTTGCGCCACATCGACCCCTTCGGCACCATCGTGCTGCCGATTCTCATGTTCATGTTCACGCCTTTCGTGTTCGGCTACGCCAAGCCGGTGCCGATCGATTTTAACCGCCTGCGCAATCCGAAAAAGCAGATGCTGTGGGTGGCCCTGGCCGGACCGGCGTCGAATTTCGTCATGGCGCTGGGCTGGCTGATCGTGTTCAAACTGCTGTTGGCCAGCGGTCTGGGCGAGGCGTATCCCTACCAGGTGGCCAAGGCGGGCGTGGTCGTCAATATCCTCATGTTCGTGCTCAATCTGATTCCCATACCGCCGCTCGACGGCGGGCGCATCGTCACCAGCATGCTGCCGAACCGATACGCATTCAAGTTCGCCAAGATCGAGCGCTACGGTTTTTTCATCGTGCTCGCCTTGCTGGCGATGAAATTGCTCGATTACTGGTTTGTGCCGATGAGCGCGCTGACCCAGACCCTGCTTGAGCTCCTGACCAGTCCTCTTACCTATCTCTTGAAGTGAAATCATGTACCCCGATCGTGTCGTTTCCGGAATGCGCCCCACGGGCACCATGCACCTTGGCCACTACCATGGCGCCCTGAAAAACTGGATCCGGATGCAGGCCGAGCATCCCTGCCTGTTCTTCGTGGCCGACTGGCACGCCCTGACCACGCATTACGACGACCCGACCATCATCGAGCGCAGCACCTGGGACATGCTGGTCGACTGGTTGGCGGCCGGCGTCGACCCCTCGCAGGCGACCCTGTTCATCCAGT
The DNA here is from genome assembly GCA_039927975.1 of Massilia sp. GTDB lineage: Bacteria > Pseudomonadota > Gammaproteobacteria > Burkholderiales > Burkholderiaceae_D > JBDSTZ01. Next base: position 9,465 of record JBDSTZ010000544.1, read on the forward strand.
CCAAGGTACCCGAACACGCCGAACTGCACCTGCTGCTGTCGATGGCCACGCCGCTCGGCTGGCTCGAACGGGTGCCGACCTACAAGGACCAGATCGAGAACCTGGCCAGCAAGGACCTGGCCACCTACGGCTTCCTCGGCTACCCCCTGCTGCAGGCGGCCGACGTGCTGATCTACCGCGCCAGCCAGGTGCCGGTCGGCGACGACCAGGTCCCGCACATTGAAATGATGCGCGAGATCGCGCGCCGCTTCAATCACCTGTACGGCAAGGAAAAAGGCTTCGAGGAAAAGGCCCTGGCGGCGGTCAAGAAGCTTGGCAGCAAACGCGCCAAGCTGTACGCCGAATTGCGCACCGAATACCAGCAGGACGGCAAGGATGCCGCGCTCGACCAGGCCCGCGCCATGCTCGACGATGCGCAGAGCCTGTCGAACATCGACCGCGAACGCCTGTTCGGCTACCTCGAAGGCAGCCGCAAGCTGATCTTGGTCGAGCCGCAGGCGAAGTTGACGGTCGCCTCGCGCCTGCCCGGCCTGGACGGCCGCAAGATGTCCAAGAGTTACGGCAACGCGATTTCGCTGCGCGAAGACGCCGCCTCGGTCGTCAAGAAGGTGCGCACCATGCCGACCGATCCAGCGCGGGTGCGCCGCACCGATCCCGGCAACCCGCTCAAGTGCCCGGTCTGGCAACTGCACGAAGTTTATTCCGACGCCGCCACCAAGGACTGGGTCACCCAGGGTTGCACCACGGCCGGCATCGGCTGCCTCGAATGCAAGCAGCCGGTGATCGACGCCATCATCGCCGAGCAAGCTCCCATGCACGAGCGCGCCCAGCAATACCTCGACGACCCCTCGCTGGTACGTGCGATCGTCGCCGACGGTTGCGACAAGGCCCGCAAGCTGGCCCAGGAAACCATGCGCGACGTGCGCGAGGCGATGGGCCTGTCGTACAGCTGATGGCCGACATCTCATCCTGGGTGGCGCGCTTCGCGCCGCTGCTGCCGCAAGGCGAGGTGCTCGACCTGGCCTGCGGCAGCGGCCGCCACGCGCACTGGCTGGCCGCGCGCGGCCACGCCGTGCTGGCGCTCGACCGCGATCCGGCCGCGCTGGCCGCCGCCGCCGCGCCCGGCGTCACCACGCTTGAACACGATCTGGAGGCGGCGGGCACTCGCTGGCCCTTCGGCGCCGGCCGCTTCGCCGGCATCGTCGTCACCAATTATCTGCACCGGCCGCTGTTCGGCGCGCTGCTGGCCAGCCTGGCGCCGGACGGCCTGCTGATCTATGAAACCTTCAGCGTCGGCAACGAAGCCTTCGGCAAGCCGTCCAACCCGGCCTTCCTGCTGGCGCCGGGAGAATTGCTGGCGCTGGCGCACGGCGCCGGCTGCGCGTGATCGCCTATGAGGACGGGTTTCAGGCCGCGCCGAAGCCGGCGATGGTGCAGCGTATTTGTGCCGCCGGAGCGGCGTTTTCCCCGCTCGCCGCGCGGCTCGACCAAGGATGAAGAGGCGGCCTGGCAGCGCATCGGCGCCGGACGGCAGGCGCTTAAGCCGTCCTTAAGGACCGTTTCTAGTCAAGAATGAACCACGCGGGCGGGCGATCCGCTACAATCAGAGTTTATTTACCAGCACTTTAGCGAAAATATGATTAAGGGCAGCATAGTAGCAATCGTCACGCCAATGCACGCAGACGGCAGCCTGGACCTGCCAGGCTTGCGCAAACTGATCGACTGGCACATCGCCGAGGGCACCGACGGCATCATCATCGTCGGCACCACCGGTGAATCGGCCACCGTCAGCGTCGAGGAGCATTGCGAACTGATCAAGCTGGCGGTCGAGCACACCGCCGGCCGCATTCCGATCATCGCTGGCACCGGCGGCAATTCGACCGCCGAGGCGATCAAGCTGACCCGCTTTGCCAAGGAAGCCGGCGCCGACGCCGCCCTGGTGGTCGTGCCTTACTACAATCGCCCGACGCAAGAGGGCATGTACCAGCACTTCAAGGCCATCGCCGAATCGGTCGATCTGCCGATCATCCTCTACAACGTGCCCGGCCGCACCGTGGCCGACATGTCCAACGCCACCATCCTGCGCCTGGCGGCGCTGCCGAACGTCATCGGTATCAAGGATGCCACCGGCAATATCGCGCGCTGCACCGAATTGCTGCGCCTGGCGCCGAAGTCGTTTTCCGTGTTCTCCGGCGACGACGCCACCGCCATCGCGCTCATGCTGCTTGGCGGCGCCGGCAATATGTCGGTCACCGCCAACGTCGCCCCGCGCGCGATGCACGAACTGTGCAAGGCCGCGCTGGCCGGCGACGCCGCCAAGGCCGTCGAGATCAACAACCGGGTCATCCCGCTGCACGCCAATCTGTTTGTCGAACCGAACCCGGTGCCGGTCAAATGGGCGATGGCCGAAATGGGCCTGATGCCGCCCGGCTTGCGTCTGCCGCTGGCGCCGCTTGGCGCCGAATTTCACGACACCGTCCGCGCCGCCTTGCGCGAAGCGGGTGTCCTACCCCAGCCCTGAACCCGCAAGGGTTCCGGAAACTTTCCTGACACCAGCTGCCTTTTAGCTCTTATCCAGTAACGACATGACTATTCGCAAGACATTTACGCCGTCCCTGGCATCGGCTCTCCCCCCCGCCGCCCGCGGCCTGGTGGTTTCGGCCATGCTCGCCAGCCTTGCCGGTTGCGGCATGCTCAACTCGGTCATCGAGTCCGACAAGGTCGACTACAAGGCCGCCAAGAAAGCCACCCCGCTCGAAGTGCCGCCTGACCTGACCCAGCTCGAGCGCGACAATCGCTACGCCGTGCCGGATGGTAAGGGCGTCGCGACGGCCTCGGGCTTCCAGCAGCAGAAGGCCAGTCCGACGGCGGCAACGCCGACCGGCGCCACGGTCGGCCCGGTCAATACCGACCAGGTGCGCATCGAGCGCGCCGGCAGCCAGCGCTGGCTGGTGGTCAAGCAAACCCCGGAGCAGCTGTGGCCGCAGCTCAAGGAATTCTGGCACGACAACGGCTTCACCATCGAAACCGAGTCGGCCGTCACCGGCGTGATGGAAACCAACTGGGCCGAGAACCGGGCCAAGATTCCACAGGACTTCATCCGTAACACGGTCGGCAAGGTCTTCGATTCGCTGTATTCGACCGGCACGCGCGACAGGTTCCGTACCCGCCTTGAGCGCAACGCCGACGGCTCGACCGATATCTTCATCAGCCATCGCGGCGCCGAGGAAGTGCTGACCGGGCCGCAGAAGGAAGTTCCGACCTGGACCGTGCGTCCGAACGATCCCGGCCTCGAAGCCCAGTTCCTCGCGCGCTTCATGGCGCGCGTGAGCGGCACGCCGGAAGTCAAGACCGCCGTGGCCGCCGTCAACGGCGCCCCGGCCGCCACTCCGCACGCCAAGCTGGTCGGCGCGGGCGCTGCCGCGACCGTCGAACTCGACGAAGGCTTCGACCGCGCCTGGCGCCGTGTCGGCCTCGCGCTCGACCGCGTCGGCTTCACCGTCGAAGACCGGGACCGCGTGCAGGGCGTGTACTTCGTGCGCTATGTCGATCCGGACGCCAAGGCCCCGAGTTTCCTGTCCAAGCTGCTCAGCCTCGGCAGCAACAGCGACAAGGAAAAGGAAGCCCAGCGTTACAAGGTGCTGGTCAAGTCGGCCGCCGAGAGCAGCACGACGCAGGTCACCGTGCAAAGCAACGATGGCAAGACCGATCCCGGCGCCACCGGCGCGCGCATCCTGAGCGTGCTGAACGACGAACTGAAATAAGCCTTTCGGGGTGAAAACGAAACCGGCCGCAAGGCCGGTTTTTTTTGGGCCGGCGACGTGGGTGGCGACCGCGTTGGCGCGATCAACGCTCGCTGTGTCACCGTTAAATGTGGATGTTGCGCCCGGTGTCGGCGGACCGCGGTGACAGGCGATCGCCGCGCTTGCGGCGGTCCATCGCGCATCCTTCGTGCTAGAATTTGCATGTCGAAAAAGGCAGGACTGGTTCAAGGTAAGCCCGGTCCCTTTCCCTCCCCGGGAAAGCTCTGCTCCATGCGCTTTGCCGCGCATGAGAACCCACGACGATCCCGGCGCACCCGCGTCTCGGGCTCGTCGGGGTGTCGCCATTTTCGCTGTCAGGCACTCCCCTTGGGCCCATCACCAAGGAGGTAGTAATGCAACTCAATCATCTCGATCTTTCCGTGTCCGACGTCGGCGCGGCCTCGGCTTTCCTGTGCCGCCATTTCGGCTTCGCCCTGTTGCAAACCAAGGGCCAGCAGGGCATGGCGGTGCTGGCCGGCGAGGGCGGCTTCGTGCTGGTGCTCACGCGCGTGACGCAGGGCCTGGCTTATCCCAAGACTTTCCACGTCGGCTTTCTGGTGCCGGAAGCGGCCCAGGTCGCCGACAAGCATGCCGAGCTCGAAGCGGCGAGCGTGGTCGTGTCGCCGCTGCAGGACATGCGGGGCGGTCCATGCTTTTACTGCCGAACGGAGTGGGGATTCATGCTGGAGGTCAGCTGGCGCGCGCAGCACTGACGGCCGGCGGGCAAGCCGCTGTGACTGCTGTGGTGGCGATCCAGGTCGACGGGATCGGCGTCACGCGAGCCGTACAGCGGCGGTCATGCCGACGCCGTCAGGCGAACGGGTAATGCACAAGCCCTCATGCCAGGCTGTCGATGCACCAGCCGTCGATCTGATAGCTGTCATCTGATAGCTGTCATCCCGCACAGCTGACAAAGTGACAGACGTAAAAAAACCGGCCCGAAGGCCGGTTTTTTCAGTGCAGCTATTACTTAGCAGCAGCGGAAGCAGCCGAAGCAGCAGCGCTGGCAGCGGTCGAAGCAGCAGCGGTTGCATCAGCAGCGGCCGAAGCAGCGGTCGAAGCAGCAGCAGCGGCAGCAGCAGCGTCAGCAGCTGGGGTTGCAGCAGGAGCAACAGCGGCAGGAGCTTCAACAACTGGTGCTGGAGCAACAACAGCTGGCTCTTCTTTTTTGCCGCAAGCGACCAGAGCAACAGCCAACAGGGAGGCGATCAGCAGGGATTTTTTCATGGGTTTTTCCTTAATTAATTCAAGTGTTGAAACAAGTTAATGCGATGAATAATTACCGGTAATTATCGCTCGTTAGGGAATTCTCGTTAGCTTTCGTACCTGTGATGGTGCCTGACAGACAACGGAAACTTCCTAACCCGATATTATAGCGAAATTTGTTGCCCCGCAATAGACAAAAGATGCTTTTACGGAAGTGTTTACTTATATAGGAGGATAGATTTTGTAACAAATTGTTGGAATGGGCGTTTTTCCGGCCAAAATTTACGCTAGTCAACGCAATGGTGCCCAATTCGCCGCCATGTGTTCATAATCCCGTCGTACTCGCATGCAATCCGGGTCGCGATTCGGCCCACATCCCCTCGAACCGCTCCAGACTGATCTCGGTCGCCGCCGGCGCGTCGAATGCCGCCTCGCCGCGCAGATGGTCGCTGTGGAAGCGCCGGACGATGTGGAGGCGATCGCCGATGCAGAACGAATCTGTCAGATGATGCAGGTTTTTGCTGGTCAGCCGGCACTCGATGCGGTGGCTGTAATCCCTTAGCAGCTTCATAAAACGCGGGTAGCTGCGCTCGATATGTTCGCTGCGATGCATAGCGAGCATGATGCTGCCCCCCGCCAGCAGGAATTGCCGCAGCGCCGCATCGGTCTCGCTATGCCCGAGATCGAACACTCGGAAGTCGGGATCGAACATCTGCAGGCTCGCGCGCGAGCGCGCGATGCATTCCTGGAAGTGCGCCTTGAGCGCAGCCTGCGTGTCGAATGGCTGCGCCTCGTAGCTGCCGCCCTTGCGTTCATGGTCCATCGCGCATCTCCTTGCATCGTCTGATTGAAGGGTGCTTCAGCCAGTGTCCTGAGTTGCTAGTTCGTTGAACAATAAATGCTCAGGACGCTAGTTCCACCCAGCCGTCCTGATACCAGGTGTACAAGGCTTCGAGCACGTCGTCCGAGGCCGCCGCCGCTGCCGCGCCATCGAGCTTGCGCGTGTTGGCCAGCGTGTCCAGCACTGCCTTGTCGGCGCGCCCCACGGCGAACGATTCGCCGTTGATGAACACGTGCTTGCCGCGATACAGCATCAGCGTCTTGCGCGACAAGACCACGCCGCGCTTGGCCAGCGCCTCGCCGAAGCGGCCCACCGTCAAGGGCTTGGCGGGGCCGGTGAAAAACACATTGTGCTTCGGTTCCGACAAGTGCTCGCCGAGGAAGATGGTGATGTCCTCCTCGGTGAAGCGCACCTTGTTCAATTCCTCGGCGACAGTGGAGAGCATATGGCGCGGGATTTCAGCCGGGTTGTTCGACAGCGCCAGGTCCGGATCGGCGTAGCGGCCGGGCAGGTCGATCGAATCGGCCATGAATTGCAGGAAGGCTTCGCCCAGTTCCTGATAGGAGGGCGCCCGGAAACCGATCGAATAGGTCATGCACTCGCACTCGGCCACGCCATCGTGCGCGTAGTGCGGCGGCAGGTAGAGCATGTCGCCCGGTTCCAGCACGAATTCTTCCTGCGGCGTGAAGTTGCGCAGGATCTTGAGCGGCATGCCCTCGACCAGCGACAAGTCCTTCTGGGCGCCGATGCGCCAGCGCCGCCGGCCGTGCGCCTGCAGCAGGAACACGTCGTAGGAATCGAAGTGGGGACCGACGCCGCCGCCGTTGCTGGCGTAGCTGATCATCAGGTCGTCGAGGCGGGCGTCGGGAATGAAGCTGAACTGGCGCAGCAGGGCGTCGGCCTTGGCGTCGTACAGGTTGGCGCCCTGCACCAGCATGGTCCAGCCTTCCTGGCTGCGCGGCGGCAACGCCTCGAACGGGCCGTGCTGCATGTTCCACTCGCCGTCGACCTGGGTGATCAGGCGCGACTCGATGTGATTCAGCTTGGCCATCTCGGCCAGCGCCTCGAACTTGAGCAGCGGCTTCATACCGGGGATCGCCTGGCGGATCAGCAGCGGTTTCTTGTGCCAGTAATCACGCAAAAATTGGGCGGGCGTGATGTCGCCGAGGAGCTGTAATTTTTTCATGCGTCATTATAACAATGCCGAAACGGGTCGCGGCGGCGCCGGGGGTATAATCTGCCTGCCAAAACCATGAAAGGAATGCACTATGAAGATTGCCAAGAACACGGTAGTGACGGTCAACTACAAACTATCGGACGCACAGAACAACCTGATCGAAGACGGCAGTCAGCCCATGGTCTATTTGCACGGCGGTTACGAGAACACCCTGCCCAAGATCGAGGAAGAACTCGACGGGAAGGAAGCCGGCTACGCCTCAACGATCCAGATCGAACCGGACGACGCTTTCGGCGATTACGACCCGGCGCTGGTCAAGGTCGAGCCGCGCAACCGCCTGCCCGAGCCGCTTGAAGTCGGCATGCAATTTGAAGGCATGCCCGACAGCACCGACGGCGACGAGGAAGCGATGATCTTCACCGTCACCGACATCGCCGACGACAAGGTTGTGCTCGACGGGAACCACCCGCTGGCCGGCATGGCCCTGCGCTTTGAATTGTCGGTGGTCGATGTGCGCGCCGCAACGGACGAGGAAATCGCCCACGAGCACGTGCACGGCGCCCATGGCCATCACCATGGCGAAGAAGATGACGGCGAAGAGGGCGACCACTTCCGCACCCATCCTGTGCATTGATGTGTTGTGCCGCCATCAGGGCGGCGCGCGCGAGGCGGCGGTAGCGCGGCCGCCGGCAGGGTTGCGACCTTGGCCGCCGGCGTGCTGCTCGCAGACTGCGGTCAACCCGCGGCCCGCTACTGGCCACTGTCGGCCAAGCACCGGCAGGCTACCGGTCAGCTACCGACAAACTACCGGCTAGCTACTCGCGCACCGTGAACATGCCGGTCGTGTCCGGATCGACCCGCACGTCCACCACCTTCGACCCCACGCTCAGGTGACCGAGCCTGCCGCGCCAGACGATCGCCGGCGTGCCGCCTTCCGGCGCCGCCGTGTCGACCAGCAAGACCTTCCCCGAAAACTTCTGCGCCAGGCCGACGATCTGCTTGCGCACCTCTTCATAGCCATCGCGCGCGGAGCCGCTCGGCCTGCCCAGCAGCGCGCGCAAGCCGGTCGGCTGCGACAGCGCCTTCACATCGCCGTCCGAGAACAGCACCACCGCGCTGCGCTTGTCGCGCCGCGCAAAGGCGAACAGCTGGTGCAGCCAGAAGCGGTTGGCCACCAGCCGGTCCTCGAACTCGCTGTTGCGCCCCGCCTCTGGCCGATAGTGATTGTTATTCGACGGCAGATTGATCGTCGCGTACAGCACGCCGCCCACATCCCAATACGCGTTCTCGGCGTAGCTGCGGAATTTGGCGGTGTTCGACAGGCGCGACACCGGCAGCGCATGCTTGCCCAGCGTGGCCGGTTCGGCGGCGAAGATCTCGCGCCAGCGCGCCAGCCGCTCGGCCGACACGGTGCGCCCGCCGACCTTGCACTCGCTCCAGTCGGCCGCCGCCGGCGCCACGATCAGCGGACGGCGCGCGTCGTCGAGCAGCTCGCGGCGCCGCTCGTACAGCTTGTCGTTGCAAGGCTCGGCCGCGCCCTTGATGCCGATGACGACCATGAAGGCCTGCGCAGCCTCGGTGTTGTCGGCGACAAGCTGCTTGAGCCTGGCCTCGCCATCCGGCCTGGCGAACTGGTTGCCGGCCGCCGCGAAGCGATACTGCTCGTCCGCCTGCTTGGGCGCGGCCGCGCCGGCGCCGCACAGCGCCAGCAGGCTGGCCGCGGCCAGCGCGCGGCGCGTGAACGGGACGCGGGTCAGCATCACGCCGACAAGCGCTTCAAGTGGTACAGCTGTTCGAGCGCCTCGCGCGGGCTCAGGGCGTCCGGATCGAGTTCGGCCAGCGCCTGCCGCAGCGCGCCGTCGGCCGCGGGCGCCGGCGCCGGTTCGTCGTCCGGCTCCACGCACGGCAGCGCGAACAGGTCGCGCTGCGGGGTGGTGTCGAGCGCCTGCGATTCAAGCCGCGCCAGGTGCTTGCGGGCCGCCTTGATCACGCCTTGCGGCACGCCGGCCAGCTGCGCCACCTGCAAGCCGTAGCTTTGCGAGGCGGGGCCGGCCTGCACCGCGTGCAGGAACACGATGCTGTCCTTGTGTTCGACTGCCGACAGGTGCACGTTCGCCGCCGACGGATGGCTCTCGGGCAGCTGGGTCAATTCAAAATAATGGGTGGCGAACAGCGTGAAGCTGCGGCTCGTGTCGATCAGGTGGCGCGCGATCGCCCACGCCAGCGCCAGGCCGTCGAAGGTCGAGGTGCCGCGCCCGACTTCGTCCATCAGCACCAGCGAATGCTCGGTGGCGCCGTTGAGGATCGCCGCCGATTCGGTCATCTCGACCATGAAGGTCGAACGCCCGCCGGCCAGATCGTCGGTCGCGCCGATGCGGGTGAAGATGCGGTCGATCGGACCGATGGTGGCGCTGGTGGCCGGCACGTAGCTGCCGACGTAGGCCAGCAGCGTGATCAGCGCCACCTGGCGCATGAAGGTCGATTTACCGCCCATGTTGGGGCCGGTGATGAGCAGCAGGCGGCGCTCGTCCTTCAACTGGCAATCGTTGGCGATGAACCGCTCGATCTGGTTTTCCACCACCGGGTGGCGACCCTCGCAAATGTTCAGGCAGGGCTCGGCCACCAGCTGCGGCGCGCTCCAGTTGTGCTGCAGCGCGTGGCTGGTGAGGGCGGTCAGGGTGTCGAGCTGCGCCAGGCCCTGCGCCACCGTCTGCAAGGTGCCGATGTGCGGCGCCAGGTCGGCCAGCAGCTGGTCGTACAGCAGCTTCTCGCGCACCAGCGCCTTGTCCTGCGCCGACAGGGCCTTGTCCTCGAACACCTTTAACTCCGGCGTGATGTAGCGCTCGGCGTTCTTGAGGGTCTGGCGCCGGCGGTAGTCGTCCGGCACCTTGGTGGTCTGGCCGTGGGTCACCTCGATGTAGAAGCCGTGCACCCGGTTGTACTCGACCCGCAGATTGGCGATGCCGGTGCGGGCCCGCTCGCGCGTTTCGAGGTCGACCAGGAACTGGCCGGCGTTCTCGGAAAGCCCGCGCAGCTCGTCGAGTTCGGCGTCGAAGCCGCGCGCGAACACGCCGCCGTCGCGCACCATTGCCGCCGGTTCCTCGGCCACTGCGCGCACCAGCAGGTCGAGACAGGCTTCCGGCGTGGCGATCGCCGCGTGCACGCTCGCCAGCAGGCTCGCCTCGCCGGCGATAAAGGCTTGCTGCAGGCTGTGGCGCAGCGCCGGCAGCTGCTTGAGACCGTCGCGCAGACTCGCCAGGTCGCGCGGGCGCGCCGACAACAGGGCGATGCGGGTGGTGATGCGTTCGATGTCGGGCACCTGGCCGAGCGTGGCGGCCAGCGCGCCGCTGGTGTCGCTGGCGGCCAGCGAGGCGATCGCCGCGTGCCGTGCGCGCGCCACGTTCTGGTCGCGCCGCGCGTGATGCAGCCAGTGGCGCAACATGCGTGAACCCATCGCCGTGCGGCAGTGGTCGAGCAGCGAGAACAGGGTGGGAGACTCCTGGCCGCGAATGGTCTCGGTCAGCTCCAGGTTGCGCCGGGTGGCCGCGTCCAGGCCGATGAATTCGTGCTCGGTCTCGGTCGACAGGCTGCGCACATGCTGCAGGCCGCGCCCCTGGGTCGACTGGGCGTAGCGCAGCAGCGCGCCGGCCGCGCCGAATGCGGCGCCCAGGCCGTCGGCGCCGAAGCCGGTGAGGGTGGCCACGGCCAGCTGGTCGAGCAGCGCCTTGTGGCCGCCGACCACGTCGAAGTGCCAGTCCGGCACCTGCTGGGTGTGCGCGAGATCGCTGTCGACGAACATGTCGGCGCCGTCGGCGCGCAGGATTTCGGCCGGGGCGATGCGTTCGAGCTCCTGCTGCAGGCGCACGCCGACGGTGCGGGCGTCGCCGGAAAACTCCATCAGCTTGAGCGCGCCGCTGGCCAGCGACAGCCACGCGAGGCCAGTGGTGACGACCTTGCGCTGGCTGATCATGCACACTGCCAGCAGCGGGCGCTCGGCTTTTTCGGGCAGCAGGTCGGCGTCGGTCAGGGTGCCGGGGGTGACCACCCGCATGACCTTGCGCTCGACCGGGCCCTTGCTGGTGGCCGGGTCGCCAATCTGCTCGCAGATCGCGCACGATTCGCCGAGCTTGACCAGCT
>JBDSTZ010000545.1:0-24428 GCA_039927975.1 Massilia sp.
TTCCATATTGTTAAGCCCGTAAATCTTTCAGCTTTTCCACCTTGCGCTGCAAGACAAAAATCGGTTGCGCCCACTCTGAATCTTTTTTCTTCTTGCTGGTAATCAGCGTCAATTCTGATGGATCGTAGACGTCGGTGTTGTGCGTGAGCGGCGTCGTCATCAGATACTGGGCGTCGGTGTTCTTGAGGAATTCGCCGACCAGCTGGATGTTGCGGATGTCGAGGTGGGCGAACGGTTCGTCGATGAAGACGAAGCCGCCCGAACCGTCTTCCGACTTGAGCAGGCCAATCAGCAGCACCAGTGACTTCATCACCTGCTGGCCGCCGGACGCTTCGCCGTCGTTCATTCCGATCTGGTCCTTGCCGTCGAACTTGAAGCGCACGTGCAGGCCGGCCTGCGCCAGCTGCACGTCGTCGTTCTCCAGCCGCACCGGATCGGCGTGCACGTCGATGCCGGCCAGCTCGCCCAGCTCGCGGATGTTCTTGCTGTAGGTTTTGATCGTGTAGCGCAGCCGCTCGATGTAGGCGCCGCGCGCGTTTGCGGTCGCCTCGATCGCGCGGTTGTTCTGGTAGCGGCGCTCGTCGGTCTCGCTCTGGCGGCCTTGCAGCTGCTCGTTGAGGCGGTGATGCTGGTCGATGACGGTGGCGTCCAACTCCCAGTCGTCGCGCGCCAGGCTGTGTTCAAGCGAGGAGACGCGCAGGTCGACCTGGTGGGTGTTCTGGTGTTCGGCCACCAGCGAGGCGCGGCGCGCCGGACGCTTCCAGCCCTTGGGCAGGTGGCGCCAGGCGTGGCGCAGCTCGACCAGGTTTTTGGCGTGTTCGGCGCGCTGCTCGATCTGGCGCTTGTGGCCCAGCCGCAGGCCGGCTTCCGCTTCCGACAGCGCCATGCGGGCGTTCTGCCAGACGGTGTCGGCGCGGGTGCGTGCGACCGTGGCTTCCTTCGTCAGCGACTGCAACTCGCCCAGGCGCGAGCCGACTTCAAGCCGCTCGGCCTTGAGCGGCGCGCTGCTGCGCACCGCTTCTTCGAATTCGGCCTGGCGCGCGGCCAGTTCCTTGGCGGCGTCGACGCCGGCGATGCGGGCCTTGAGGGCGCCCACTTCCGACGCTAGTTTGCTGATCGCCAGCGTGAGGGTGTCTTCCTGCGCTTCGAGCGCCGGCAGTGAACGCTGCAGCGCTTCAAGGCGCTGGGTGCGGCCAGCCTGGCCGAAGCGGTAACGCGAAGCCTCGACAAACAGCGAGCGGCCGCCGCGCCGTTCGCGGTGGTAGGCGTCCGGCGTGATCCATTCGTCCGAGCCGGCCAGCTTGAAGCCGGCGTCGACCGAGTCGACCCGCTCGATGCGCTGCAGCTGGTCGATCAGCCAGGACGGCGCCGGCGCAGAGAAGCGCACCACCGACAACAGGCTGCCGTCCCTCACCGTCGGCGCGTTGACGCATTCGGGCACGATGAAGTGGCGATAGCGCTCTTTCTCGGCCAGCCGGTAGGCCGCCGCCGCGTCCTTGGCGCGCGAGAGCAGCACCACGGATGCATAACCGCCCAGCACACCTTCGATCGCGCCCTGCCATTTGGCGTCGGTCACTTCGACGATATCGGACAGCATGGCGTGCGGAATACCTTCGTCCTGCAAGGCGCGGCGCATGCCGCGCACCGCTTCCGGCTCGGGCATGGCGGTCTTGCCCTGCAAGGCGGAGATGGTGGCGTGCTCGGTGGCGATGCGGTTCGACAGCGTGTCGCGGGCCTGCTTCTGGCGCGCCAGCTCGGCTTCCTTTTCGTCGAGCTGGGCGGCCACTTCGGCGATGTCGGCGCCCGAATCGGCGGCCAGCTTTTGCAGGCGCTGCTTCTGCTCCAGCAGGCTGTCGAGCGGTTTCAGTTTGCCGTTGACCTGGGTCAGGCGGCTGGCGAGAACGGTTGCCTCTTGTTCGAGCAGGGTTTCCTGGTTCTGCGCATCGGTCAGGGCGCGCGCCTGCGCCGCCAGCGCGTTGCGCTTGTCGGTGAGCTGGGTATCGGCCTGCGCCATCGGCTTGCGGGCGTCGCGCAGCTGGCGGCTGACGTTGGCCGCCTTTTCGCGCGCCTCGTGGTATTCGAGGCTCGGCAGCACTTCCTCGATCAGGTTGCGGCGCTCCTTGTGCAGGTCTTCCCACTGGTGGTAGTTGGCCACCCGCAGGCGCAAGCCTTCGAGGTTGGTGCGCGAAGCTTCCAGCTCGGTTTCGAAGCGTTTCAGTTCGGTCTCGGTGTCGCGCTGGTGGCGCTTGGCTTCGTCGTAGGCGTCGAGCACCTCCTTGTCGCCGAACACCTGGAACACCAGGTCGAGCAGCTGGCGCGGCGCATATTCGCACAGCTTGTCGGTTTCGCCCTGCTCCAGCGCCAGCACCTTGGCCATGGCCGGCGACAGGCCGGCGTTGGCGAGGCGCTTGCGGTAGTTCTCGACGCCGAGCCAGTCGGTCGCTTCGGTCACTTCCTCGATGTCGATGTTCCCGGGGCGCATAAGGTACTGGCGCTTCCAGTCGCCGCCGTTCTTTTGAATCTGGCAGAACAGCGTGACTTCGTCGTCGCTGAAAAAGCCCGAGCTGCGGAACGGACGGTTCGACAGCTGGCGGCCAGAGGCCTGGTTGTCGACCACCGCGCGGATCCAGGCAGTCTGCTGGCCCGAGTGGCGCGCGTAGTGCTTGTAGGTGCGGCCCATCGAGCAATCGAGGCCGAACAGGGTGCGCAGGGCGTCGAGCAAGGTCGTTTTGCCGGAGCCGTTCTGGCCGGCGATGGTGATGATCTTGGCGTCGAGCGGGATGTTTTTGATCCGCTGCCAGTAATCCCAGTGAACCAGTTCTAGCGATTTAATGTGGAACATGGCAGGCCTCAGGTTGGGGTGTCGCTGGCGTCGGATGCGGCGTCGGTCGCGGCGTTGGAAGCTGCGTCCGCAGGCACGTCCGTCTCTTGTTTGACAGGCGGTTCGGCGGCAGGTTCGGCCACCGGTTCAGCGGCTTGATCGGGGTCGCCCTCCGGCTCGATCTGGGCGTCGTTGGCGCTTGGGCGCGGCGCCAGCGCCAGCGGGGCGCGCTTGAAGACGTCGGACAGGGCGCCGTTGATGATGCGCTCCTTGAGCACGTCGGTGTCCATCAGCAGGTCGAGCAGCGGACCTTCGAGGATCACGTCGCCGCGCCGCTCGATGAAGCCCATGCGCGAGAGCGAGCCGAGGTTCATGTCCATGCGGGTCTTCTTGCCAAGCTTGTCGCCGAAGTCGGCCAGCAGCGCGCTGTACGAGATGCCGATCGAGGCGTCGAGCGCGCGCGGCACCGGCTTGTCCTTTTCGAACAGGTCGTTCTGGTCGTCGTCGGCGTTCTGGTAGTTCTCCTGGCGTTCGCGCTTGGGCAGGATGATCTGCGCCCACAGCACCACCAGCAGCGCCACGCCGTCGCGCGTGAGGCCGAAGTTATTGTTCTGCCAGATGTCCTTGGCGCCGAAGATCTTTGGCTCCACCGCGCGGTGCAGCGCCAGCGTGACATGGTCGGCGTAGACGTTGTCGATCAGCTTGAGGCCCGATTCGAGCAGGCGCTTGTCGATCTCGGCGCGAAACAGTTCGTCCGACAGCACGCGCTTGACCATCTTGTCGTCGCGCCGCAAGGTCTGGTGCGTGAGCAGGCGCGCTATCAGGATCTGGGAATCGTCATTCATCGGCCGGGCCGCTTTCGAGGTCGAGGTCTAGTGAGAGCGTGGCGATCGACATCGCCGCCACGTGAGGGTCGTTCAGCTGCACCATGTCGTCGGTCGGCTCGAAGGTGATCGGCAGGCGCGCCAGCTTGGCGGTGGCGCCCTGCAGGCTGGCCTCGGCGGCGTCGCCCAGCAGCGGCAGCATCGAGGCGCGGTAGGAGGCGATGGCGAAGCTGGCCGGCAGCAGCGAATCCTGGATCGGCACCGACTTCGGACCGTCCTGCGAGAAGCTGGGGAAGTTGCCAAGGTTGGCGAAGTCGGACAGGCGCGCCAGCCAGTCATCGAGTTCGGCCTGGATCTGCGGCGCGTCGTTGACGGTCAGCGGCGCGTCCTGGCCGGCCGGCAGGCCGCTCGCGCTCAGCTGGGCGGCGCGCTCGGTCAGCAGCTCGGTCTCGGCGACGTCGATCATTTCGGCCGGGGTGATAAACAGCGGCAGCACCGGGCGGTCGATGGCGCCTTCGGCGAGGCTCGGCAGGTCGGGATGGGCCAGCAGCCAGCGCTTGACGTCGGTGGTCGAGAGGCCCGACTGGCCGAGGTGCACGCGCTGGCGCTCGATCTGGTTGAGGGCGCGCGAGAACATGCCCTGCATGTTCAGCAGCGCGCTCTGGGCCCGGCCGATCGCCTGGGCCGCCTTGTGGGTGGCGCTGTCGGCCCGTTCGTCGGAGGTGATCGCGCGCAGGATCTGCGAGCCCTTCTCGACCCAGTCGCAGGCCATGTGCCACTTGGCCTGCGAGGTGCGCAGGCGGAATTCGGAACCGGAGGCGATGGCGTCGCGGAATTCCTCGGTGAGGTCGACCAGGCGGCCCAGCAGGTGCTTCAACTGGTCGACGGTGACGCCGCCGACCGCCTGGGCGCCGGCCACTTGCGAGAGCAGGAAGCCCATCTCGGCCTCGTCGTCGGCCTGGCCCATCGACAGCAAGGTGTCGAGCGCGGAGAGGACGTTGCGCGCCATCGGCGTGACGCGGTAGACGGCGGCTTGCGCGTCCCACGCCAGGAGGCCGTGCGAGCGCAGGCGCATCAACACGGTTTCGAGGCTTTCGGGGATCAGGTAGGCGAGCTTCTGATTGATGTCGGCGCGCGAGAAGGCCGAGGTGGTGGCGTCGGCCGCCAGCTCGCGCAGCACCAGCAGGCGAATCAGCACGCCGTCGGCGCCGCCGTGGAACAGCGCGGTGAAGGCTTGCAGCGTGGGCTGGGCGCGTTTGAGGTGGAAGACCTGTTCGATCTCGTCGGCCGAGACGCCGGGCTGGAAGTGCGCCTGCAGCGATTGGCCGTCAACGGGCCCGAGCGGGAGTGCGTCTGCTGCCAATGCGATATTTGCCGTTGCCGTTGCCGTTATGTCCATCTTCCTCGATCCGGTACCTGTGCGCTGCCCAAAGCGCGCGCGGGGGCGTCAGTATACCAGCAATGGATGGGGCGGCCCGGCGAATCGACCCCTCGCGCCGGGCTGGCCGAACATCGGCGGGACGCCTGTCGCGCGGCTGCTACTTGCGGGTGATCCGGTCGAGCGTCTGCTCGACGAATTCGTCGTCGCTGTCGGTAAAGCGCAGGCGCACCGGGAACCAGTCCTGCGAGGGCGCCAGCCAGATGTCGACATCCTGGTCCTTGGAGTCGGCCGGCGGGTTCTTGGTCAGGTGGATGGTCTCGATCGAACCCATGGCGGTGCGGATGGTTTCGGGCCGCACGACCTTGAATGTCCAGGGCTCGGCGTCGCGGCGGCCGGCGACGAACAGGGTCCATTCGGAACCGGGGGTGAATTTGTCGGGGTTGGCGCGGGCCAATGCCAGCAGTTGCCACGGCGCAGTGCTGCGGTCCTGCTCGCCGCCCTTGATCGTATAGCTCAGCTTGCTCTCGGTGAAGGTGATGGTCTTGCTGTCGCGATTGAAGGTGGTGGTCCACGGGTCCTTGCGGATGCGCTTCTCGTAGAATTCCTGGGGCGCGATGCCGAAGCTGTCGATCAGGCCGCGGCTGCGGTTTTCGAGGATCTTGCCGAACAGCGCGGCGCGGGTGTCCGAGGTGAGACTGTACTTGCCGTCGCCCTTGCGCCAGGTGATGACGGCGTCGCCGTTGATGGTGAAGCCTTTCTGGCGCGCCTTGATGGAATAGTGCAGGTCGGCCGAAGGCGGCAGATCGACATCATGTTTGGCGGCCACCCGGTCGGCCGCTACCGCCGGGGCCAGCGTTAGCGCCAGCAGGACGGCGCCGAGGGCGTGTGCGACATAGTGTCTGGTCATGGTCAGTTCCGGTCCTTGGCTATAGTCGAGACAACAATTTTACTGGCGGTCTGGATGGTGATGGCGCCGCTCGATTCGGTATTGCGCAGCTGCACCGGCATCCAATCGTACGATGGGGCGAGCCAGACTTCCAGGTGCGAATTGTAAGCGCCCGGACGTGGCGGACGCGACAAATGCCAGGTACCCAGCCTGCCCATCCCGGTGGCGATGGTTTCCTGCCCCACCAGCTCGAACTGAAACACGCTGGCATCCTTGTCCTCGCCAACCAGCACGGTGACGCCGCCACTGAACTGGCCGGGGTCGGCGCGGCCTATGGCGGCCAGCTGGAACGGCAAGGTGGCCTTGTCCTGGGTGCCCGGCAACAAGGGCACGCTAGCCGACGAGGCCGAAAACGTGATGCGCTCGCCGCTACGGTCGAAATGCGTGGCGGTGAGGGAGCGGCCGGCGCGCCGCTCGGTCATGGTCAACGGGGCGAAACCGTCCTCGCCGAGCGCGCCTTCGCTGGTGACGACCAGCAAGTTGATGCGCGCGAGCAGGCGGATGCCGGCCTCGGCCTTCATGCGGTAGCGCTGGCCCTCGCGCTGCCATCCAATCACCGCTTCGCCGTGCCACAGCTTGCCGTCGGCATCGGTGCGCTGCAGGGCCATGGTGATTTCGGCCGGCGGCGGCAGGGATGCCTTGTACAGGCGGCGCGGCGCCGGCAGCGGCGCCAATGCCGGCGCGGGAACCGGCGCGGGGTCGGCTAATACTACGTCGTCGGCGACGAGGGCGTCGCCACGCTGAGTGGGCTGGTCGGCGGAGTTGGCGGAGTTGGCGAGCGCGGCCGTGTCGGCCGACTCGGGCGCAGGGCCGGCCGCGGTGCCGGAGGCGGGTCCGCCCTCAGACACCGTTGGCGGCGCCGGTCGTTTGCGGGCATGGCGCTTCGGCGCTGGCGGATTCGGTGCAGCGGGCGCGGCGGGAGCAACGCTGGGGGGCGGCGCCGAACGCAGCTGGGCGACGATGGCCGGCGGCGCGGCCGGATCGGTCTCGGGAACCGAGAGGCCCAGGCGCGGTCCAATGTAATTGATGACGAGAGCATGCAGCAGCGCCGTCGCCGCGCACAGGAGCAGCACGCGGCGATGATGGGAAATGAACAAGGCAGGCGACATGGTGCTAGTTTAACGTGCCGCCCGCCTGGTCCGCTGACACGCAGGTGAAAGCTGGTCAGGCGGGCGTACCCGCGTCGCATGGCCCGCGTTTGGTATGGCCGCCAAGATTCTTTGAATGCATTTGATTATCTGCTACGCTAAAGCTTCACAACACGGAGACGCACATGCTGAAACAACCCACGCCCAACCTGTCCGGTATCGGCGCCATGACGGACACCCTGGATTTCGTCAAGAACCTGTGGGGCAGCATGGGGGTTCCCGGCATGAGCATCCCCGGCATGGCCGTGCCGAGCCTGTCGCTGGACGATCTCGACAAGAAGATCGCCGACCTGAAAGCGGTCGAAGCCTGGCTCAACGTCAACGTCGCCATGTTGCGCGGCACGGTGCAGGCGCTCGAAGTTCAGCGCGGCACCATCGCCACGCTCAAGTCGATGGGGGCCACGCTGGCGCAGGCGGTCAAGCAACCGGGCGCGGACGAAAAAACGGTGCTGGCGGCGGCGCCGTTCATGTCGGCGTTCTTTCCGCAGGGGGCGGCCTCGGCGCCTGCACCTGCACCTGCGCCTGCCGGCGGCAAGCCAGGCGGGGCGGCGGGAGGCAAAGCGGATGCGGCTTCGACAGCGGCTTCGGCTTCGGCAGCATCAGCGGCCTCCCCGGCTGCCGAGCCCACGCCGATGCCGAACCCGGCCATGTGGTGGAATATGCTGCAGGAACAATTTGCGCAGGCGGTGGCGGCGGCAATGCCAACGGACGCGGGATCGGGCGTTGCAGGGGCGCAAGCGCCGGCAGCTGGTGCGGCAGGCGCGGCGCCTGGCGCCACGCCACCGGACGCGACAGCACCGAGCGACGCCGGCAAGGCACGTACGGGCAAGAAGACGGACAAGTCATAAGGAAAGCGGCGCAACATCGACCATATTTGGTCGGCCGCTGGAGGCTCAAGCGCTGCATCCTGATGCTGGATGCAGGGCTACCAGTGTCGAGATACGGGGATCTGTTTTCCTGCACAGTGGTGCGCCGTTCGACGGCACATACTGGCGCTACCGGCGCGGGAATCGCATTCCCGCCCCTCGGAGGCTACCCTAGGCCAGACGCAAGATGCGAATGCTGTCGATCAGGCCCGCCGCGTCGCGCTTGACGCTCGAAATCGAAATCAAACCTTCTTCGGCCATGGCTTTGGCCTGATCGTGTACGCTTTGAAACGTTTCGATGGTATCGCCCTTGGCGGCTACCGGACGGATCCAGGCTGTGCCGCCGACCCGCATTTTTTCATAAACTTCTAGTGCGATGTCACGCATTGGTAAAACCTTTCCCGGAAATGGGCGCGGACGAAGCCGCAGAGATAGCAGTTTATCATCCGCGAGGCCGAATACAAGATTAAGTCGTGCCAAGGCTGCAAGACCGGCCTGGGTTCAGGAGATCGCCCGCTCACCGCGCGGGGCGAGACTGGCCGGGGTTCAGGCGGCCGCCCGCTTTCCGCACGGAGCGAGAACAGCCCAGGTTCAAGTGACCGGCTCCCCTCTGCGCCGGGCGAGAACAGCCCAGGTTCAAGTGACCGGCTGCCCTCTGCGCCGGGCGAGAACAGCCCAGGTTCAGGCCGCTGCCTGCTCGGCGCGCGGGGCTGCCGCCGGCGACAGCAAGGCGAGTTGCTCCATGAGCTGGGCGAAGCGCTGCTGCCCCGGTTGAAGCTTGTCCACATGCAGCAACACGCCGTGGGCCTCGGCCGACAAGGCCGGGTCGTAACCGAGTTGCTGCATATGCGAAATAAATATCTGCGCGGTGTTGAACAGGATGCGCATATTGTTCGGCAAGCTGGCGCGGGCGTCGCGCATCCATTCGACCGCTTCGGGCAGCTTGCCGGTTTTCCATAGCAACACGCCCTGGTTCATCAGGTCGGAGGCTTCCTTCTTCGACGCGCGGATCAGGGCCGCGCCCTCGTCGCCCATGCGTGCCTTGTCGAAAATCTTTTGTACTTCTTCGAGCAGGAGGGTGTTGTCGTGGTTGTTGCGAATCACGTAGCAGAGCAGCTCGACCGGCGACTCCTTGACGCCGACCGCGAACAGCAGGGTTGCCATTTCCAGGCAGGTGGCGGTGTCGGGGCGGTCGGCAGTGGCGCGCAGCATGTCTTCGAGGTCGTCGCCGGCCTTGCGCGCCAGGCGGTAGTCGCCGCTCTCGTGGAACACCATGCCTTCGGTGATCTTGGCGCGCAGGCGCATGTCCTCGCCGCCAAACTCGCGCTGGGCGCCGAGCAGCAATTGCAGCGCTTCCTTGGTTTCATTCTTGAGGCCGCAGACGCGGGCCAGGCCGAAATAGGCGTCGGCCGATTTCATGATCGAGTATTCGCCGATTGCGATGCACTTCCGGAAAGCCTTTTCGGCCATGCCGATATTGCCCAGCTTTAGGCATAGCTGGCCCAGATTACGCTGGCGTAGCACGGAATTGGGCGACAGCAGTGCCGCCCGTTCAAGCACGCTGCACGCTTCCTCGGTCTTGCCCATGCCCTGCAAGGCCAGCGCGAGCTGGTCGTAGGCATCGATGTAGTAACGGTTTTCGGCGATCACGCCCTGGAACATCTGGCGGGCCTGCTCGAACTCGCCGTTCGCCATGCGAATCTTGGCCAGGCCCGCGCGCGCCCACTGGTATTCGCGCTGCGCCATCACGGTTTCGTAGGCGGCGCGCGCCTGCTCCGGCTCGCCGCTCTTGAGCATCAGGCTCGCCTTCATGCGAAGCAACTCGATCTGATGCACCTTGTTGCTCTGAATTTGCACGTCACACATCTTGGCCGCGCTCAGGTAATCCTTGTCGGCGTAGGCTTGGTCGATCGGGCGGAACACTTGCTTCTTGTGCCACACGCGGTTCAGGCGCGTCAGCAGCACGCCTTCGGTGATCGGCTTGATGAGGTAGGCATCGGGCTGGTGCTCGGCGGCGCCCATCACTGACTCGACGCTTTTCTCGGCCGAGACCATCAGCCAGACGCTGCTCGGCAGCAGCAGGTTGCGCAGGCGGACTTCTTCCAGCACTTGCTGGCCGTTTTTGCCCTCGCCCAGGTTGTAGTCGCACAGCACCACATCGTAGCGGGTGCGCGCCAGCGCCGCGATCGCTTCGCCGCCACTCGACGCCTGGTCGATGTATTTGGCGCCCAGGTTGCGCAAGCTTTCGCGCAGCAACTGGCGGATGCCGATGAAGTCGTCAACCACCAGGTAGTGTTTTTCAGACCAGTCGACGGGGACGATCTTGGTGCTTGCGGCAGGCACGTTCATGGCAGCCTCAGCACGAAGCAGCCACCGCCGTAAGCGCCGCCATTTTCCAGTTGCAAGCTGCCGCTGCGCTGGCGATGCTTGTGCATTTTGGCCACTTCGCTGGAAAAATACAGGCCGAGGCCGGCGCTATTGGTGAGGAAATTGACGCCGGTGCGCACACCGCTCATGGCCGAGACGCCAGCCTGCAGCATGGCGTCCGGGTAACCTCTGCCGTTGTCCTCGACGCGAATTTCCAGACAGCCGTCGACTTCGGCGATCGCCAGGCGAATCTTGTCGACCGTGTAATGGATGGCGTTGTTGATGGCGTGGCCGACCACACCGATGATGAGGTCTTCGTCGAAGTGCCAGATCAGCTCGGCGTCGACGTCGAGTTCGAGGATGATGCCTTTCGAGTCGAGCAGCACGCGTTCGCTCGACACCACCTGGTCGACCAGGGTGGCGATTTCAAGCGGGGCGATCTCGAAGGGGTACTCGGGCTTGCCGACCTGCTTGTAGAGCGCAAGCAACTGCATCAGGTTGTCGTTGATGCGCTTGGTCTGGTACAGCATGTGCGCCATCTGCGGCGTGGCCGGGGCGCCCTCGACGGCGCCGACCAGCAGTTTTTCCAGCGTGCCGGTGAGCACGCTGACCGAGTTTTTCATGTCGTGCGCGGTTGACGCGAGAAACAGGAACAGCTCTTGCGAGCCAGGTGACTCTTCCATCGTGCATGGCCTCCAGTGGGCGAGCCCGACGGTCGCCGTCGGCTTGGTGTTGCTTTAAATCAATTATACCGGCTTGGCGCTGATTGCTTCCGAAATGCATCAGTAATCGGATGCAATGTGGCGAAGATCATACTAGGCCGGGGAACCGCGCGACAATGTTCGCCGCAGGAAGCGGGCCGGGTCGAGGGCGTCGACCAGGGCCGCTTCGAGCGGCAAGGGCTCGCCTTCGAGCTGAGAGGCCAGCAGTTCGGCCGCAAGGGGCGCCCAGATCAAACCGCGCGACGCGTAGCCCAGCAAACCGAACAGGCCACTCTGGCGCGGCAGGTCGCGCAAGCGTTCGGTACCGACCGGCGCGGCCGCCGCCGGCAGCGCGCCAACCAGCGGCAGGCGGTCCGGCGCGACGCTGCGAAAACCTACCCTGCCGGCCAGCGACAGCCTGTCGCGCAAGTCGGCGTGCGGGATCAGCGTGCGCAGGCGCTCCAGATTGGCGAGCTGGCTGGCGCCGCGCAGGCATGGATCGTCATCGTCGTCATAGCTGGCGCCGACGCTGCACACGCCTTGCGAGGCCGGCGTGAGGTAGCCGTCGGCGCACAGCACCAGGGAGACCGGGGGCAGCTCGCCGGCCGGCACGTGGGTCACCTGGCCGCGCACCGACGCCAGCGGCAGCCCGGTCTGTGCGGCGGCGCCGCTGCCGCTGGCCAGCACCAGCGTGGGGGCCCGGGCGATCAGCGCACCGCCGGCGTCGCGCACGCACCACTGGCCGTCTTCGCGCGCGAAGCTCACGCTGCCCACGCCGAAGCGCCGCTCAAGGCGGTCGCCGCAGGCGGCCAGCATGGCGGCGCAGACGCTGGCCGGACGCGCCCAGCCACCTTTGGCGAACAGCCATGCGCCGTGCGGCGCGGCGACGCTGGCCAGCGCGCCGGCGGCATCGGCTTCCAGCCATTGCGCGAAGGACGGCGGATACCGGTGGCTGGCGGCGATGCGGCGCTGCTGGGCGCTATGGTCGGCCGAGCGGGCCAGTTGCAGCACGCCGCAGGTCTGGCCGTCAATGGCGGCGCCAATGCCGCCCAGACGCTCCCAATATGCGAGGGCGTAGCGGTAGGCGGCGCGGGTCAGGCGCGCGCTGATGTTGTCGTCCAGCGCCAGCAAGGGCATGAAGATGCCGGCCAAGTTGCCCGACGCTTCCATCGCCGGCTGCGGGTGGCGTTCGACCAGCGTGACGTTCCAGCCGCGCGCACACAGGCGCTCGCAGGCGGCGCTGCCGGCCAGGCCGGCACCGAGCACGATCGCGCGCCGTTCGGGTGGGGCGGCAGCCGGTGGCCGTGGACGGCGGGTGGTGAAGACACCATCCTCGCCCACGCCTGCGCGCGCGAGCGCAATTGCGAGCGTGGCGCTGGTTCGGACCGCAGCGACGCGCGCGCCCTGGTTCAGCAGGCGGGCGAGCTGGCCGACGAAGCGGGTGTCGGCGGGGGCAAGATCGTCGAGAAAGGCGGCGTCGATGCGCGCCCTCAGCTGCGACAGGGCCTGGCCGATAGTCGCCGACAGCAGGTCGAGCGTGACGCGCGGATCGGTCTGCGGCACCCGGCGCGCGCCAGGCAGCGGATCGTCGCACAGGGCGATGTAGTGCAGGTGCTCGCAGCGGTCCGGATCGGCGCGCCACTGCGCGACCGTTCGCGTATAGCGATCGCCGTCGCCGAAGGCTGCGTCGAACACGACGAAGCGCTTGCGGCCGCGCCAGTGCGGCGTTAAATCCATCCTAGCTGTGGCGAAAGCAGGCGGGGTCGTGGTCGTCGACCATGCCGATCCCCTGCATGTAGGCGTACACGATGGTCGAGCCGACGAACTTGAAGCCGCGCTTTGCCAGGTCTTTCGAGAGCCGGTCCGACAGCTCGGTCTTGGCCGGACGCTCGCCGCCGGGCCAGTGACACACGATCGGTTTGCCATCGACGAAAGCCCACAGATAGGCGTCGAGCGTGAGGCCCTCATCGCGCAGGCGCAGGTAGGCCTGGGCGTTGGTGATGGCGGCAGCCACCTTCAGGCGGTTACGCACAATGCCGGGATTGGCCAGCAGTTCGGCTACTTTGGCGGCGTCGTAGCGGGCGATTTTTTCGGCGTCCCAGCCGTCGAAGGCCAGCCGATACGTGTCACGCTTGTTGAGGATGGTTTCCCAGCTCAGCCCCGCCTGCGCGCCTTCCAGGTTGAGCATCTCGAACAGGCGGTTCTCGTCGTGGCAGGGCACGCCCCACTCCTCGTCGTGGTAGGCGACATAGCGCGGGTTGGCCATATTGGCCCAGCGGCAGCGAGTTTGGTTCATGGGCAGCAGTATAGTTCATCGCGTGGCGGCGAGCACCCTGGCGAGCAGCTCGACGCCATGCGCGATTTGCGGCGGCGCGATGGCCGAAAAGCCGAGCAGCAAGCCGGGTGCGGTGGCGCAGGCGGCGCTGGCGCCGGGATGCGCGTAGTAGCACAGCGGCCGCATTTCGACGCCGTGCTCGAGCGCGGCGCGCACCACGGCCAACTCGTCGCGGGCGCGGCGGAAGTGCACGCACAGGTCGAGGCCTGAATCGGATGGCGCCAGGCGCAAGTCATCAGCCAGGCGCCGCTCGATGGCGGCCAGCAGCGCCTGACGGCGTTCACCGTAAGCGTCACGCGTGCGGCGGATGTGGCGGCCGAAGTGGCCCTCGCCCATGAAGTCGGCCAGCACCATCTGCGGCACGATCGCGTTGTGGCGGTCGATCAGGGACTTGGCGCGCACCAGCGGTTCGACCAGGGCCGGCGGCGCCACGATGTAGCCGAGCCGCAGTCCCGGAAACAGCACCTTCGACAACGTGCCGACGTAGATCACGCAATCGTTGCGGTCGAGGCTTTGCAGGGAGGCCAGCGGCGGGCCGGTGTAGCGGTACTCGCTGTCGTAGTCGTCCTCGATGATCCAGGCGCGCCGCGCGCCGGCCCACTGCAGCAGTTCGAGACGGCGCGCCAGCGTCATCGTCACGCCCAGCGGCAACTGATGCGAGGGCGTGGTGAAGACCATTTTGGCGTCGGG
Source organism: Massilia sp. (assembly GCA_039927975.1). GTDB lineage: Bacteria > Pseudomonadota > Gammaproteobacteria > Burkholderiales > Burkholderiaceae_D > JBDSTZ01. The sequence goes on from JBDSTZ010000545.1 coordinate 14,080, forward strand.
GTAGTGGGCGGCGCCGTAGGCCACGTCCATGCCGCCGGCGTCGACCGGCACCGTGCAGACCCGGGCGCCGCCGGCGAACAGCGGCGCGCTCAGGCCCTGGTAGCCGGGCGACTCGACCCACACGCCGTCGGCGGGCGCCAGCAGCAGCTGGGTGAGCAGGTAGAGCGCTTGCTGCGAACCGGAGGTGATAACGATCTGCTCGGGCGTGCAGTTGACGCCGCGCGAGGCGCGCAAGTAGACGCACAGCAGTTCGCGCAGGGGCGCGTAACCGGCCGGATCGCCATAGCCCATGTGATGGTCGGGATGGCGCCAGCGGCGCGCCTCGAGCCTGCTCCACACATCGAAGGGGAACAGTTCGAGCGCCGGCATGCTGACGCGGAAGGCGCGCAGCGGGCCTTCGTGGTATCGCACCGTGCCCATCGCGCCGGCATAGCGCTGGCCGCGCGCGGACAGGGGCCGCATCAGGCCGCGCGCTGCGGTGGGCGACGCTGCGCCGGCGCTGATCGGCAGTTGCGCGCTGACGAAGGTGCCCTTGCCCACGCTGCCCTGCAGGTAGCCCTCGGCCATGAGCTGGTCGTAGGCATTGAGCACGGTCTGGCGCGAAATGCGCAGCATGGCGCACAGCGCGCGCGTGGGCGGCAGGCGCATGCCGGGATCGAGGGCGCCGCGCAGGATGGCGCTCTTGATCTGCGCGTACAGCTGGCGGAACACCGGTTCGGCGGCATCGCGGTCGAGCGGCAAGGCGGCGATGATGTCGGAGGTGGGCATGGGCGGGCGGCGGAAATTGGTATTCGAATATTGCCGCTTATTGGATATTTGAGCAAGCCAAAGCGCCGGGTAAGATGGAGCATCTGACAACGAACTGAGAGGCCAGCATGCAGCAATTTGAAGCGTGCCTGGAATGGGCACGGGGCGAGCAGGACTTCGCCGGCCAGCGTTACAGCCGCGCCCATCGATGGCATTTCGATGGCGGGCTGGAAGTGCCGGCCTCGTCATCCCCTTTGTCGGTGCCGCTGCCGATGTCGGACCCGCAGGCGCTCGATCCGGAGGAAGCGCTGGTGGCGGCGGTGTCGAGCTGCCACATGCTGTTCTTCCTGTCGATCGCGGCGCAGCGCGGTTTTGTGGTCGACAGCTATCGCGATCACGCGCTCGGCACCATGGAACCCAACGCCGAGGGCAGGACCGCCATGACGCGCATCGCGCTGCGTCCGGCGATCGCATTTTCCGGCGCGCGCCTGCCCGACGCCGCGCAACTAGACGCCATGCATCACGCCGCGCACGAGCGATGCTACATCGCCAATTCCATCAAGGCGGAGATCACCATCGAAAAGGCGGACTGACCCATGTACTCACCCAAGGAATTCATCGAAACGCGGCTCGACGTGCTGCACGGCCTGATCGAGGCAAACCCTTTGGGCGCCGTGGTCCGGCATGGCGCGGACGGGCTGAGCGCCGACCATATTCCCTTCGAGATCGTCGCGCCCAGCGAAGAGGCGCCTTTCGGTACGCTGCGCGCCCACGTGGCGCGCGCCAACCCGCTGTGGCAGCAGGACGGACAGAGCATAATGGTGTTGTTTCAGGCCGAGTCGGCTTACATCACCCCGGCCTGGTACGAGGAAAAGGCACGCAGCGGCAAGGTGGTGCCGACCTGGAATTACGCGGCCGTGCACGCCCACGGCGTATTGCGCAGCGTCGACGACCCGGCCTGGCTGCTGGCCCTGCTCACGCGCCTAACCGCGCGCAACGAAGCCAACCGCGCCGCGCCGTGGGCGGTGCAGGATGCGCCGGCCGACTACCTGGCCCGCTTGACGCAGGCCATCGTCGGCATTGAACTGCGCATCGAGCGGATCGACGGCAAGTTCAAGCAGAGCCAGAACAAGTCGCCGGCCGACCGCGCGCGCATTGCGGAGGGCTTGCGCAGCGGCCTGTGACGGGGCGCTTTGCTGAGGCAATGCGCACCGGTCAGTGACAGCGCGCATTGCCGAGAGCTTGCGCACCGGACCGGGGTGGCGCCAGCACGCGCTCAGCCGCAACTTACTTGCCCGAGCCGGTGGCCGTGTTCCCCTTGGTTTTGGAAGAACCGGTGGCCGTGCTCATTTGCTGCGCGGCGTTGAGGTGCTGGTCGACGGTGGGCGCGATGCGCGCGGCGAGCGCCTTGACGTCGGGGTCTTTCGCCTTGGACTGGGCCGAATTGAGCAGGGCGTGCATCTTCTTGTGGTCAGTCATGCCGCCCTGCTTCATGTACGCCTTGTCGAAGGCGTCGCCGCTGAGCGCGCTGAGCTTGGCGGCGGCCGCCTTGTGGGTGACGTCCACGTCGGTCGGCAGGGTGATGCCCTTGCTTTGCGCTAGTTGCTGGACCTCGCCCAGCGCCTTGGTGTGGTCGTCGATCATTTGCTGCGCGAAGGTCTTGACCTGGTCGTTCTGGCTCTTGGTTTGGGCCAGCTTGGCCATCTCGATTTCGGCCATATTGCCCTGGGCCATATCCATCACGAGTTTCTGGTCGGCCTTAGCGACCTTGCCGCTGCCCGAGGTGGTGGCGCCGGTGGTGGCCGCAGTGCCAGCACCGCTGGCGCCGCTGCCGGTGGTGCCGCTGGCGCCGGTCTGCCCGGCCAGATCGCCCGGACGGCTGGTGCTGCCGGCGCTGCCGCTGGTGCCGCTGCGCTGGTTGGTGTTGTACTGGTCGCTGCCCTGGGCACCCGTAGCGCCGTGCCCGGTCGCGCCAGCGGTGCCGGACGTGCTGGTGCTGCCCTGGCCGCTGGTCGAGCCGCCCGTTTGCGCCTGGACCGGCAATCCGGCGGCCAGCGCCGCTGCGACCGACACGCCGAGCAAGCTTTGCACTACTTTATTGTTGATACGCATGGTGATCTCCTGTTGGGTTGGGGTGATGACTGGCGCATGGCAAACAGGCCCGCGCGCTTCTCCTGTGCGTTTTTTGACAATGGCGGGGACGCGAGAGTTCGGCCGTGCGACGCATGTTTTCCGCAATAAAGGTAACGAAATCAATACCTTGACGACGATACCTGCACGCAGTCTAGCGTTCCTGGCCAGGGCATAGCGCGCGTTAGCCATTAGGCAATATTGCAGTTGTTATGGAAAGCTTGAGGGGGCCGTATAATTCGAGGAGGGCTCAAGTCCCGATTCACGGGTGCCGATTCACGGTCCCGATCCGCAAAGTAAAGCACCGACCATGCGAGTGACAATGAACCGCATTCGGTAAGCCGACTCGTCCAAAGGCAGATCGCACTGCCGTTTGTTTGTGTCATTTAACGGACTATAATGAGCCATCGAAGTGGCGACCGACGAGATCCATGACTTTCCGGACTATGCCCCTGGAGGCTGTGTGTCCGTGATCTCAATTTTTCGTGTCATTCGTGGGGTCTGCCGACAGGCAATGCCGTTCTGAGTTCATTGCAGCAAGCCTATTTCGCCGACGCGCCGGCCGCGCTGGCGACTGCTCAAGGAAAAATTACGATGCCACTTTCTGCTAGAGATACCGAAGCGCAGTTGATGAACCTGCTCGTCGAGGCAGCGAGAGAAAACCGTTCGCCCTCATCGAATAGAGAGGCGGACCTTTTTCGTTTCGCCGCGCAACTACTCAAGTCACGCTATCCGCACGAGGCGAATACCCTCGACGCGATGGCAAAGCACTACTTTTCACAGCACAAAATCAAGCCCCGGTCTTTTCCCCAGGTTGTTTCTGATGGGTTGGTCAGCGACGTCGCCCGGCTGCGCCATATGCTCGAAAACCGGATGGCCGGGATACGCGCATGGTAGAAAAAATCGCGTTTGTCACCAATTCTGACCTCGTCAACGGTCTGCAGGAATTGCTGAATCAACTTGAGAAACGCACAGGTCTGAGCGAGCCAATCAAGATGTTTATTGCGGGCGGTATGGCAACCCACCTCTACACACAGGCGCGCGTGACGGCCGACGTGGACGCGGAGTTCTCGAAACGCATCCTGCTCCCCAATGACCTGATTGTCGAGACCAAAGAAGGGAATATGCTCTATGTTGATCCGACCTACAACAGCACGTTTTCCCTCATGCACGAGGATTATCTTGAGGACGCAATTCGGTCACCGCTGGGCACTGAGCACATCGAAGTCTATGTGCTAAGTCCCGTTGACCTCATCGTCAGTAAGATCGCCCGCTACCAGGGACCTGATCCACAAGACGTCGAAAGTCTGATTGCGACATTTGGGATCAGCGCGGAGGAGATAGAAACTCGGGCCGAAGAGGCATTGCTCAACTTTGTTGGCAATGTGGACTATCTGCGCATGAACCTTCGCGAGGTTCTGGAAAAAGCGCGCAAGCTCGCACTTTCGTCCAGCGCGCACAAAGCGATCGAGGGTGAACCGGATTGATACCCGGTCGATTAATTCGTTGAGTTGGCGACATGCGGCAAGCATTCTCAGGCTCACCAGCATGACCCATCGCGTCGAATCAGCTGAACTTCGAAAAATCCGGTTTGCGTTTTTCAAAGAACGCGGTGAATGCTTCCTTCGCCTCGGGCGCCTGCAGCATCGCTGAAAACTGGGTTAGCTCGGCGGCCATGGCAGCGTCGATCGCCGCCGTCGAGGCGCGCTTCATCAAGTGCTTGGTGGTGCGGATCGAGGCGGCCGGCAGGGCGACCAGCTTGGCGGCCTGGCGCAGCGCATGCGACAGCAGTTCGTCCACCGGCAGCACTTTCGACACCATGCCCATCTGGTACGCTTCCTGGGCGGTGAAAGCTTCCCCGAGCAGCAGCTTTTCGGCCGCGCGCGGGTAGCCGACCAGTTGCGGGAACAGCAGGCTCGATGCGAATTCAGGACACAGGCCAAGCTGGGAAAACGGCATCGAGAACTTGGCGTTGTCGGCCGCGTAGACCAGGTCGCAGTGCATCAGCAGCGTGGTGCCGATGCCGACCGCGTTGCCGGCGACGGCGGCGACCACCGGTTTCGAGCTGCCGCTCAGGGCGCGCATGAATCGGTAGACCGGCGCCGATTCCATGTCCGACCCGGCGCGCGGGGCGTTCTTGAGGAAGTCGTCGAGGTCGTTCCCGGCGGTGAAGATGTCGGGCTTGCCGACGATGAGGATGGCCCGCACCGCGTGGTCGGTTTCGGCCGCGTTCAGGGCGTCGGCCATGGTCTGGTACATCGCCGCGGTGATGGCGTTCTTGCGCTCGGGGCGATTGAATTCGATCGTGAGGATGCCGTGCTGTGTGCTGGTGAGGATGTCCATTGATGGGCCTTGCAAAGGGCGATTCGTTGACTCAAATTCCGTCATTCCTGCGCAGGCGGGAACCCATAGCCTCTTGGAACACAGGTGGTATGGATCCCCGCCTGCGCGGGGACGACGGCGCGATATTCCCGTGTGTACGGGGACGACGACGGGACATTCCCGCCTGCGCGGGGGCGACGACTCGATATTCCCGCCTGTACGGAGACGACGCAGGGACGACGGCGCGGGCCAGGCGGCGACGCGTTTTCCCTGCCTGCACGGGACGACGGCGAGATACTTACATCGCCTCGAAGATCCCCGCCGCGCCCATGCCGGTGCCGACGCACATCGTCACCATGCCGTACTTGAGCTTATTGCGGCGCAGCGCATGCACCACAGTGGCGGCGCGGATCGCGCCAGTCGCGCCGAGCGGGTGGCCGAGCGCGATCGCTCCGCCCATCGGGTTGACCTTGGCCGGGTCGAGCCCGAGGTCGCCCATCACCGCCAGCGCCTGCGCGGCGAAGGCTTCGTTCAGTTCGATCCAGTCCAGCTGGTCCTGGGTGATGCCGGCCGCCGCGCAGGCCGCCGGAATCGCCACCTTGGGGCCGATCCCCATGATCTCTGGCGGCACGCCCTTGACCGCGAACGAGGAAAACTTCGCCAGCGGCGTCAGGTTGTGCTCGCGCAGGATGCGTTCGCTGACGATCAGGAGCGCGCCGGCGCCGTCCGACATCTGCGAGCTGTTGGCGGCGGTGACCGAACCCTTGGCCGCGAACACCGGCTTGAGTTTGGCCAGCGACTCCATGCTCGAGTCGGCGCGCGCGCCTTCGTCGGTGTCGACGGTGCGGGTCTTGACGTCGATCTGGCCGGTCGCCAGGTTCGGCGTGCGGGTGATGATCTCGACCGGCGTGGTCTCGTCCTTGAAGAAACCGGCCTGCTGCGCAGCGATGGCGCGCCGGTGCGATTCGACCGAGAAGGCGTCCTGCTGTTCGCGGGTGACCTTCCACTGCTTGGCCACGTTCTCTGCGGTCAGCCCCATGCCATACGCCATGCCGACGTTTTCGTCGGTGAACATCGCCAGGTTCATCGACGGGTGGTGGCCCATCATCGGCACCATCGACATCGATTCGACGCCGCCGGCGATCATCACCTCGGCCTGGCCGACGCGAATGCGGTCGGCCGCCATGGCGATCGCGGTGATGCCCGATGCGCAGTAACGGTTGATCGTCACACCGCCCACGGTCTTCGGCAGGCCGGCCAGCAGCACCGACATGCGGGCGATGTTGAAGCCCTGCTCCGCTTCCGGAAACGAGCAGCCGATGATGGCGTCGTCGATTAGCGCCGGATCGAGTCCGGGCGCCTGCGCCATGGCCGACTGGATCGCCCGCACCAGCAGGTCGTCCGGACGGGTGGTGCGGAACATGCCGCGCGGCGCCTTGCCGATCGGCGTGCGGGTGGCGGAGACAATGTATGCGTCTTGAAGTTGTTTGCTCATGTTGTTCTCTCAGTGTGCGCGGATGGTCGATCAGTTGCGAACCGGCTTACCGGTCTGCATCATGCCCATGATTCGTTCCTGCGTTTTCGGGTTGTTCAGCAGTTCCAGGAAGGCTTTGCGCTCCATGTCGAGGAACCACTGCTCGTTGACCACGCTGCCCTGGTCGACGTCACCGCCGGAGACAATCTCGGCGATCATCTCGCCCAGCTTGAAGTCGTGCGCCGAGATAAAGCCGCCGTCGCGCATGTTCACCAGCTGCGCCTTGATGGTGCCGAGGCCGTAGCGGCCGACCACCGTGACCGGCTTTTGCAGCGGCGGACGGTAGCCGGCGTCGAACATGGCGCGCGCCTCGACTTTTGCCACGTGCAGCAGTTCGTAGGCGTTGAAGACGATCACGTCGTCTTCCTTGAGGTAGCCCATCGCCTTCGCCTCTAACGCGGACTTCGACACGTTGGCCGTGGCCGCGTTGGTGAAGCCGGTTTTCAGGAAGTGCAGGATGTCGCTGCCCTTGGCTTCATTGGCCGCGCGCAGCGCCGCTTCCTTCAAGCCACCGCCGGCCGGAATCAGGCCGACGCCCACTTCCACCAGGCCGATGTAGGTTTCGATCGAGGCCACGCGCTTCGAGGCGTGCAGCGCCATTTCGCAGCCGCCGCCCAGCGCCAGGCCGGCCACTGCTGCCACCACCGGCACGTTCGAGTATTTCATCGCCATGAAGGTGTCCTGCAGCAGCTTGATGCCCGGCTCGATCGCCTTGACGCCGCCTTGCATGAACAGCGGCAGCGCCGCCTGCAGGTCGGCGCCGGCCGAGAAGGCGCCGCCTTCGGCCGCGTCGGCGTTCCAGATCACCAGGCCCTTGAAGTTTTTCTCGGCTTCGGCTTGCGCCATTTTCAGGCCGTTGATCACGCCTTCGCCGATCACGTGCATCTTGGTCTTGAGCGAGATGACCAGCACCTCGTCGTCCATGTGCCAGATGCGCACCGAGTCGTCCTCGTGGACAGTGGTGCCGGCAGTACGGCCATCCGGCGCGCCCGAACCGAACACCGGCGCGCGGAACGGCTGGCGTTCATACACGCCGAGCGTCGAGCGCGGCACGTAGCTGTTGCTGCTGGCCGAGTACGAGCCTTCCGGCGTGTGCACGCCTTTCTCGGCCACCGGGCCTTCGAACACCCAGGCTGGCAAGGGCGCGGCGCACAGGGCCTTGCCGGAGTCGATGTCTTCCTTTACCCAGTTGGCGACCTGGGTCCAGCCGGAGGCTTGCCAGGTTTCGAACGGGCCGACGTTCCAGCCGAAGCCCCAGCGCATGGCGAAGTCGATGTCGCGCGCGTTGTCGGCGATCGATTCGAGGTGCACCGCGATGTAGTGGAAAGCGTCGCGGAAGATCGCCCACAGGAACTGCGCCTGTGGGTTGGTCGATTCGCGCATCGCCTTCATTTTCTTGACCGGGTCCTTTTCCTTCAGGATGCGGCCGACGATGTCCGCGGCCTTGCCGCCGCCAGCGACGTAGTCGCCGGTGGCGAAGTCGAGGCGCTGGATATCCTTGCCGACCTTCTTGTAGAAGCCGGCGCCCGACTTCTGGCCCAGCGCGCCGGCGGCGACCAGCTTGGCCAGCACGTCGGGGGTCTTGTAGACGGCGGCGAACGGGTCGTCCGGCAGGTAGTCCTGCATGGTCTTGATGACGTGGCCCATGGTGTCGAGACCGACCACGTCGGCGGTGCGGAAGGTGCCCGATTTGGCGCGCCCCAGCTTGGCGCCGGTCAGGTCGTCGACGACGTCGACCGAGAGGCCGAACTGCTGCGCTTCATGCATGATCGCCAGCATGCCGAACACGCCGACGCGGTTGGCAATGAAGTTCGGGGTGTCCTTGGCGCGCACCACGCCCTTGCCGAGCGTGGTGGTGAGGAAGCCTTCGAGCTGGTCGACGATGTGGGCGCCGGTCGAGGCGGTCGGGATGATCTCGACCAGGTGCATGTAGCGCGGCGGGTTGAAGAAGTGGACGCCGCAAAAGCGCGCCTTGAGATCGGCGTCGAAGCCTTCGGCCAGGGTGGTGATCGACAGGCCGGAGGTGTTCGAGGCGAAGATCGCGCCAGGGGCGATGTGCGGCGCGACCTTCTTGTACAGGTCGTGCTTCCAGTCCATGCGCTCGGCAATCGCCTCGATGATCAGGTCGCAGCCGGCCAGCAGATCGAGGTTGTCGTCGTAGTTGGCGACCTGGATCAGGTTGGCGTCGTCCTTGTTGGCGAGCGGCGCGGGGCTGAGTTTTTTCAGGTTCTCGATGGCGCGCTGGACGATGCCGTTCTTCGGCCCCTCCTTTGCCGGCAGGTCGAACAGCACGACCGGCACCTTGGCGTTGAGGCAGTGGGCAGCGATCTGGGCGCCCATCACGCCGGCGCCGAGCACGGCGACTTTTTTAACGATGAAATTGGTCATGGCAGTCCTTTTGTTTTGGAGATTGCTGTCACCGCCGCCGGCTCGCTGTGGACGTCACTCGCTCCACTTTACGCCATCCCCGCGAAGACGGGGATCCAATTCCGCGATGACTCGGCGAGATTCGATTCCCGCTTGCGCGGGAATGACGGGGACTGTGGAAGCGATTGACGTCGGTGGCAGCACCGACGTGCGACTTCGTTTGCATCTAGAGCGTTTAGTACAGATCGGTGTCGAGCATTTAGAACAGATCGGCGTGGAGCGTTTAGAACAGGTCAGCGTCGAGCGCGAGCAGATTGGCCGAGCCGGAACGGGCCTGGCGGATCAGCATCGCGGTCTCGGGATACAGGCGCGCAAAGTAGAAGCGCGCGGTGGCCAGCTTGGCGGTGTAGAACTTGTCGCCGCCGCCTTCCTTCTCCAGCGCGATCTTGGCCATCTGGGCGAAGAAGTAGCTGTAGATAAGGTGACCGACCACCCGCAGGTAAGGCACGGCAGCGGCGCCCACTTCGTCGGGATTCTGGAAGGCCTTCATGCCGATTTCCATGGTCAGCTTGGTGACCTTGTCACCCAGGTCGCCCAGCGGCGTGATGAATTCGGAGAGCGCTTCGTCGGTGCCGTTGTCCTCGACGAAGGCCTTGATCTTCTCGCCGAACTTGCGCAGCTTGGCGCCGTTGTCCATCAGGACCTTGCGGCCCAGCAGATCGAGCGCCTGGATGGTGTTGGTGCCTTCGTAGATCATGTTGATGCGGGCGTCGCGCACGTACTGCTCCATGCCCCATTCGGCGATGTAGCCGTGGCCGCCGTAGACCTGCATCGCCTCGGAGGTGGCGATCCAGCCGTTGTCGGTGATGAAGGCCTTGATGACGGGGGTGAGCAGCGCGACTTCGTCGGCCGCTTCCTTGCGCACTTCTTCGTCGGGGTGGTGCAGTTCGCGGTCGATCTGCAGCGCGGCGTAGGAGGTGAAGGCGCGCGCGCCCTCGGCGTAGGCTTTGGCGGTCAGCAGCATGCGGCGCACGTCGGCATGCACGATGATCGGGGCGGCCGTCTTGTCCGGCGCCTTGGGGCCGGACAGGCTGCGCATCTGGATGCGGTCCTTGGCGTAGACCAGGGCGTTCTGGTATGCCACTTCGGTCAGGCCCAGCGACTGCATGCCCACGCCCAGGCGAGCCGCGTTCATGAATACGAACATGGCGTTCAGGCCCTTGTTCGGCTGGCCGATGATCCAGCCCTT
>JBDSTZ010000546.1:0-21313 GCA_039927975.1 Massilia sp.
CGCGGCGAGCACGAATACAACGGCTGCGACGATTGCGGCGACCACGTCGATTGCGCCGATTGCGGCCAGCGCGGTCACCGTCTACGCGGCCGGCGACATCGCCCAGTGCGGCCGCAGCGGCGCGGCCTGGTCGGGCGCCGCCGCCACCGCCGACCTGGTCGCGGCCGGCCTGGCGGCCGATCCGCAGGCCGTCGCGCTGGTGCTGGGCGACGTCGCCTACCCGCGCGGCACGCAAGCCGACTTCGCCACCTGCTACGAACCCACCTGGGGCCGCTTCAAGGCGCGCACCCTGCCCGCGCCCGGCAACCACGAATACGCCACCGCCGGCGCGGCCGGTTATTTCGGCTACTTCGGCGCCGCCGCGCAGCAAGGCTACTACAGCGTTCAACTGGGATCGTGGCGCCTGATTTCACTCGACAGCAACCTGGCGCCGCCGGCCCAGGCGGCCCAGCTGGCCTGGCTCGAAGCCGACTTGGCCGCGCACCCGTCGGCCTGCACCCTCGCCTACTGGCACCACCCGTTGTATAGTTCCGGGGGACACGGCAACGTCGACATCATGCGCGCGGCCTGGCGGCTGCTGCAGCGCGCCGGCGCCGAGCTCGTGCTGTCGGGCCACGACCATGATTATGAACGCTTCGCCCCGCAGGACGCCGACGGCAACGCCGACCCGGCGCGCGGCGTGCGCCAGTTCGTGGTCGGCACCGGCGGCGCCTTCCTGACCCCGTTCCTGCGCCTGCGCGCGCACAGCGAGTGGCGCGACAACAGCCGCACGGGCGTACTCAAGCTGCAGCTGGACGAGGGCCGCTACCGCTGGGAATTCCTGGAGGCGCATTACGACGGCTTTGCGAACGGCCCGGCGCCCGACCGCGGCAGCGGCGTCTGCCACTGAAACGCAATATTATTTGACCACGACGGCAGCACACACTGGAGCATTGGATGCACAACACGGTTCACTTCATCTTGCAGGGCAAGGGCGGCATCGGCAAGACCCTGGTCTCGACCATCCTGGCGCAATGGCTGGTCGGCAAGGACGAGCTGCCGCTGCGCTGCTATGACACCGACCAGGAGAACGCCACCTTCTCGCGCTACAAGGCGATGGACGTCAAGCACGTGCCGGTGATGACCGACAGCCGCAACATCGATCCGAAGCGCTTCGACGCCCTGATGATCGACCTGCTCGAAGAAGACGGCAACTGCGTGATCGACAACGGCGCCAACACCTTCTCGCCGCTGATGGGCTACCTGCTCGAGAACGACTGCTTCGCGCTGCTGCAGGAGTCCGGCCGCAAGGTCTACATCCACACCATCGTCGGCGGCGGCGACACCCTGCACGACACCGCGATGGGCTTCGTCTCGACCGCCAAGTCGACCGAGGTGCCGCTGGTGCTGTGGGAGAACGAGCATTTCGGCCCGCTGCAGTCGGCCAGCGGCAAGGTGTTCACCGAATCGGCCACCTACGCCGAGCACGCCGAGCGGGTGTGCGGGCGCGTGGTGCTCAGCGCGCGCAACGCCGACACCTTCGGCGCCGACATCAAGAAAATGAACATCGCCCGCATGACGGTCGAGGAAGTGCGCGCCAGCGACAAATTCAACGTCATGGAAAAGCAGCGCATCAAGGTGGTGTTCCGCGACCTGTTCGAGCAGCTCGACAAAGTGCGGTGGTAAGCGGCATGGACCAGCAAAAACTGCGTTCCCTGGTGTTTGACAAGACCGGCGTGCGGATCGACGTCGACGACCCGGTGTTCGCGCTCGTCGCGCTCAACGAGGCGGTGCTGGCCGAGGCGGTCGAGCGCCACGTGGCGCTGCTCGACCAGGCCACCGCCGCGCTGGTCGAACAGGCCGGCTCCCTGCTGCCGGCCGGCAGCCTGCCGGCGCCAGCGCCATCCAAGGCGGCGGCGAGCGGCGTGAGCGGGGCCGAGCGGCGCCTGATCGGCATCGCCGCCGGCGCCGCCGTGCTGGGCGCGCTGCTGGTGCTGCTGGGCCAGGCGCTGTTCTTCAAGCCGGCCCCGGCCCCGGCGCCGGTGATCCAGGCGCGCGAGCTGACGGCCGAGCAAAGCGCCGCCCTCCGCCAGGGCGAGAAACTGGCGAAGATCGTCCAGAAGCTCGACACCAAAACCCGCAGCGCGATCCAGGCCGAATTGCAGAAGCCCTGAACCATCCATCCCCACCATTCGTCACGCGTTCGCACGGAGCTGCCAGCATGAAGAGTTCGACCCTGTTTGCCCTGGCCATCCTGCCCGCCCTGCTCTGCGCCAGCGCCGCTGCGGCGCCAGCGGCGCCATCGGGAGCAGCGGCCACGCCGGCGCCTGCCGCGATGGCGCCGTCGGCGATCGCGCCGGTGGCGTTTGACAAATACACGCTGCCAAACGGCCTTGAAGTCATCCTGGTCGAAAACCACACGCTGCCGGTGGTGGCCGTCAACATCTGGTACCACGTCGGCCCGGCCAACGAGGCGCCCGGGCTGACCGGCTTCGCCCACCTGTTCGAGCACATGATGTTCGCCGCCACCCGCCACGTGCCGCGCGGCCTGGCCGACACCCTGCTCGAAAGCGCCGGCGCCAACGACAGCAACGGCAGCACCGATTTCGACCGCACCAACTACTTCGACACGGTGCCGTCGAACCAGCTCGAACTGGCGCTGTGGATCCATTCGGACCGGATGGGCTACCTGCCCGACGTGCTGGACCAGACCGCGCTGACCAACCAGCAGGACGTGGTGCGCAACGAGCGACGCCAGAGCACCGAGAACCGGCCTTATGGCATCGTCGAGGAAGCGCTGTACCACCTGATGTTCCCCAAGTCGCACCCGTACTATGCGGCGGTGATCGGCTCGCACGCCGACATCCAGAATGCCAAACTGAAGGACATCCGCGAATTTTTCGCGCGCTACTACGGTCCCAACAACGCCAGCCTGGTGATCGCCGGCGACATCGACAAGGCCGCCGCGCGCGCGCTGGTGGCCAAGTACTTCGGCAGCTTCAAGCGCAGCGCGCCGGTGGCCAAGCCGGCGGTGGCGACGCCGGCCATCACCGCCGAGCGGCGCCTGGTGGTGGCCGACCGGGTCGAGCTGCCGCGCGTCTTCATGGGCTGGCTGACGCCGCCGGCGTTCGCGCCCGGCGACGCCGAACTGGCGGTCGCCGCGCAGATCCTGGGGGGCGGCAAATCGAGCCGGCTGTACAAAGCGCTGGTGTACGACAAGCAGATCGCCCAGGACGTCTCGGCATCGCAAGGGTCGAACGCGCTGACCTCGATGTTCGTGCTCGACGCCACTGCGCGCGCCGGCCACACCGGCGCCGAGCTGGAGGCGGCCATCGACGCCGAACTGCAGGCGCTGCGCGCCAACGGCCCGACAGAGAAGGAAATGCAGCGCGCCCGCAACACGATTGAAACTGGCATGCTGAGCGGGGTCGAAAAACTGGGCGGCGCCGGCCTGGCCAACCAGCTCAATTTGTACAACCAGTACACCGGCGACCCGGGCTACCTGGTCAAGGATATCGAGCGCTACCGCCGGGTGACGGCGGCCGACGTCCAGCGCGTGGTGCGCGCCCAGCTGCAGAACAAGGCGCGCGCGGTGGTGACGGCGGTGCCCGGCAAGCAGGACCTGGGACCGGAGGTCGCCACCCCGGCGCCGCTGACGGAAAAACCGGGCCGCGCGGCCGGCATCAACGCCGACCAGCCGTGGCGCGCGCAGGCGCCCAAGGCCGGGCCGGCGCCAGCGATCAAGCTGCCGCAGGGCGAATCATTCAAGCTGTCGAATGGCCTCCTGGTGATCCATCACGACAATCCGGCGTTGCCGCTGGTGGCGGCCGACCTGGTGGTGCGCGCCGGCTCGGAGGCCAATCCGCTGGCGCGCTCGGGCCTGTCCGGCTACACCGCGCAGATGCTCGAGGAAGGCACGGCCAGCCGCAGCGCGCCGCAGATCGCCGACGACATCGCCCAGCTGGGCGCCTTCCTGGGCACCAGCAGCGCGGCCGACAGCGCGCGCATTTCGCTGCAATCGCTGCGCTCGAATTTTCCCAAGGCGCTCGAAGTGCTGGCCGACCTGGCCATGCAGCCGGCCTTCCCGGCCGCCGAAGTCGAACGCCAGCGCGCCAGCCGGCTCGGCGACCTGAGCCAGCAACGCGACGCGCCGGAGGCGGTGGCCGCGCTGGCGGCGGCCGCCACCCTGTATGGCGACAAGCACCCGTACGGCTTTAGCGAACTTGGCACCGAAGCGTCGATCAAGGCGACCACCCGCGACGACCTGCTCGGGTTCTGGAAGCGCCACTACCTGCCCAACAACGCGGCGCTGGTGGTGGCCGGCGACATCCGCCGCGACGAATTGAAGGCGCTGGCCGAGAACCTGTTCGGCAAATGGAAGCCGGCTCCGGTGACCGCGATGGCGCCGGCCGTGCGAGCGGGCAGCAAGGCGCGCCTGGTGCTGGTCGACAAACCGGGCGCGCCGCAGACGGCGCTGCGCGTGACCAACGTGGCGGCCGAGCGCAAGAGCCCTGATTTTCCGGCACTGCAGGTGATGAACGCCGCGCTCGGCGGCCTGTTCTCCAGCCGCATCAACAACAATCTGCGCGAAGAAAAAGGCTACAGCTACGGCATGTTCTCGCAATTCCAGTACCGCCGCGCGCCTGGCCCGTTCGCCATCGCCGGCAGCGTGCGCACCGATGTCACCGGCGCCTCGGTGAGCGAAATCTTCAAGGAGGTCAAGGGCATGCGCGAGCGGCCGATGACGGCCGCCGAACTGGCCAACGCTAAAAATTCACAGATGCTGTCGCTGCCCGGCCAGTTCGACACCAACCGCGCGCTTGGCGCCAGCCTGGCCAACACCTATATCTACGAGCTGCCGCTCGACTACTACAGCAAGCTGCCGGCGGCGTTCGCCGGCGTGACCATCGCCGACGTGCAGAAGGTGGCCAAGGCCTACCTCGGGCAGGACAAGCTGGTGGTGGTGGCGGTCGGCGACCGCGCCAAGATCGGCCCGCAGCTCGACACCCTCAAACTGACGCCGGTCGAAGTGCGCGACGCCGACGGCGTGCGCAAGTAGCGCGTATCAACCAAGCAATGGACAGAAACATGAAACACGAACACCACGATCACGAGCACCACGGCCACGATCATCACGACCATGACGACCACGGCCACGCTCATGGCCACGGGCACGGTCACGGCCATCACCACCAGGTCGACCCGAACGGCAACGGCCGCATCTTCGCCCTGGCGATCGGCCTGAACGCGGTCTTCGTGGCGATCGAATTCGGCTACGGCTTCATCGCCCACTCGACCGCGCTGATGGCCGACGCCGGCCACAACCTGTCCGACGTGCTCGGCCTGGCGCTGGCGTGGGGCGCGGCGGTGCTGACCAAACGCCAGCCGAGCCGGCGCTACACCTATGGTCTGCGCGGCTCGTCGATCCTGGCGGCCATGCTCAACGCCCTGCTGCTGATGATGGCTTGCGGCGCGATCGGCTGGGAAGCGATCCAGCGCATCGGCGCGCCGGCCCAGGTGGCCGGCTACACGGTGTCGGTGGTAGCGCTGGTGGGGGTGGCGGTCAACGGCATCTCGGCCTGGCTGTTCATGGCCGGCAGCAAGGGCGACCTGAATATCCGCGCCGCCTACCAGCACATGGCGGCCGACGCCGCCATCTCGCTGGGGGTGGTGGTGGTCGGCGTGCTGATCATGTTCACCGGCCAGGCCTGGATCGACCCGGCCGCCAGTATCGCGATCGTGCTGCTGATCGTCTGGAGCACCTGGTCGCTGCTGCGCGAATCGCTGCGCCTGCTGCTGGCGGCGGTGCCGGACAATGTGGACGCGAGCGGCGTCAGCGACTTCCTGCAGGCGCGGCCCGGCGTGTCGGAGATCCACGACCTGCACATCTGGGCCATGAGCACCACCGAGACGGCGCTCACCGCGCACCTGGTGATGCCGGACGGGTATCCGGGCGACGCCGCGATCGACGCCATCGTCGACCAGCTCAAAAGCGACTTCGCCATCAATCATTGCACGCTGCAGGTCGAACAGGGCACCACGGTGCACGGCTGCACCCTGCACGGCGCCTGAACGGGACGCTTACTGGACTTTCAGCAGTTCGATGTCGAACACCAAGGTGGCGTTGGGCGGAATGAAGGCGCCGGCGCCGCGCGCGCCGTAACCGAGTTCGGGCGGGATGATGAGGGTGCGCTTGCCACCCGCCTTCATGCCCGGCACGCCCTGCTCCCAACCGCGGATCATGCGACCGGCGCCGAGGGTGAAGTCGATCGGCGTGCGCCCGGCATCGAAGGAGGAATCGAATTTCTTGCCGTGCTTGTTTTTGGCCTTGGGGTTGTACAGCCAGCCGGTGTAATGCATCACCACGCTGCGCCCGGGCGCCGCTTCCTTGCCCTTGCCGACCTTGGTGTCGATGATCTCTACTTGCGGGGCGGCCGGCGCTTCGGCTACCGGTGCCGGTGCCGGTTCTGCGACCGGCGCGGAGTCAGGCGCCGGCACTGGAACCAGCGGTGTCGCCGGCGCCTCGTTTTGCGCGCCGGCCAGCGGTGCGCAGGCGCACAGCAGGCCGGCGATGATCAAGCGCTTCATGCCGCTCCTTTGTGAGAATCAACCAGCCAGATTGGCATACAGCGGCGTGCTCAGGTAGCGCTCGCCGAAGGAAGGAATGATCGTGACGATCAGCTTGCCCGCGTTTTCCGGCCGCTTGGCCACTTGCAGCGCGGCCCACAGCGCGGCGCCCGACGAGATGCCGACCAGCAGACCTTCCTCGCGGGCGGCGGCGCGCGCGGTCTCGAAGGCGTCGTCGTTCTTGACGGTGATGACTTCGTCGTAGATCTTGGTGTTGAGCACCTGCGGCACGAAGCCGGCGCCGATACCCTGGATCGGGTGCGGTCCCTTGGTGCCTTTCGACAGGATCGGCGAGGCGTCCGGTTCGACCGCGATCACTTGAAAACTCGGCTTGCGCGCCTTGATCACTTCACCCACGCCGGTGATGGTGCCGCCGGTGCCGATGCCGGCCACCAGGATGTCGGCCTGGCCGTCGGTGTCCCGCCAGATTTCCTCGGCGGTGCTGCGGCGGTGAACTTCCGGGTTGGCCGGGTTGGTGAACTGCTGCGGCATGAAGCAATTGGGATCTTCCGCCACCAGCTGCTCGGCGCGCGCGATGGCGCCCAGCATGCCTTCGCTGCCGGGCGTGAGCACCAGTTCGGCGCCGTAAGCGCGCAGCAGCATGCGGCGCTCGCTGCTCATTGTCTCGGGCATGACCAGCTTGCAGCGGTAGCCGCGCGCCGCGCACACCATCGCCAGCGCGATGCCGGTGTTGCCGCTGGTCGGTTCGACGATGATGGTGTCGGGGCCGATCTTGCCGGCCTGCTCGGCCGCCTCGATCATCGCCAGGCCGATGCGGTCCTTGACGCTGTGCGCCGGATTGTAGAACTCCAGCTTGGCGACGATCTCGGCGCCGCTGCCCTTGGACATGCGGGCGATGCGCACCAGCGGGGTGTTGCCGATCAATTCCGTGACGTCGTTTGCGATTCTCATGGTGTGCTTCTCCGCGATGGGTGGGGGGACTTACTTCACTTCAAGCAGTTCGACTTCGAATACCAGTGCGGCGTTCGGCGGAATCGTGCCGGGCGAACCGGCGCGGCCATAGGCCAGTTCGCTCGGAATGAGCAGGGTGCGCTTGCCGCCGACCATCATGCCGGCGACGCCGAGATCCCAGCCCTTGATGACCTGGCCCTGGCCGACCACGAAGTCGAGCGGGCTGCGGCCGGCGTCGAGCGAGGAATCGAACTTGCGGCCGCGCTGGCGAGTCGCCAGCGGCTTGTAGAGCCAGCCGGTGTAATTGACGATCACGGTGCTGCCGGGCGTGGCCACCTTGCCGGTGCCGATCACGGTGTCGACCTTGGCCACCTTGTCTGTGAGCTCGGGCAACATTTCAAATGGCACCTTGGCCGGGACGGCGACCGGCGCGGCGACGGTGGCGGCGGCCGCAGCAGGGGCGGCGGCGGGAACAACGGCGGGCTCTGCCGCCTGCGCCAGCAAGGTCGAAGCGGACATAAGGGCAAGCAACATCAGACGACGGATCATGACAATTCTTTCTGGATGGGAAAAAAACACATTCAAGAGGATAGCAACATCATCTTGGCAACTATGATACCAAGGCGCCGTCACCCTGCACAGCTAGTTGATCGGCGGATGGCGCGGCGACGGTGGCGTCGGCGGCCAGCACATTGAGCACCCGTGCCGCCGCCGCCATGCCGAAGCTGGCGGTGACGACCACGCTGGAGCCGAAGCCGGCGCAGTTGAGCCCGGTGACGCCGCGCTCGTCGGCGTCGAGCGAGCAGGACGCATCGTCGGCCGGGAAGCGCAGCGGTTCCATCGAGAACACCGCCTCGACATGGAATTTGTGCTTCTCGCCGCGCGGATAGCCGTAGTGGGTGCGCAGCAGCTTGCGCACACGCTTGAGCAGCGGTTCCTGCTCGGTGCGGTTGAGGTCGCGCACATGGATTTGCGAGGGGTCGGTCTGGCCGCCGGCGCCACCGATCACGATCAGGCGGATCTTGTGGTCGCGGCAATACGAGATCACGGCGGCCTTGGCGCGCGCGCTGTCGATGGCGTCGACAACGTAGTCGAAGCGCTGCCCGCCGAGCAGTTGCTCGAGGTTGTCGGCGCCGATGAAGTCCTCCACCAGGGTCAGTTCGCAGGCCGGGTTGATCAGCGCGACGCGCTCGGCCAGCGCGTCGATCTTGGCCTGGCCCACGCTCGCGCTGGTGGCCTGGATCTGGCGGTTGATGTTCGATTCGGACACGTTGTCGAGGTCGATCAGGGTCAGGCGGCCGATGGCGCTGCGCGCGAGCGCCTCGACGATCCACGAGCCGACCCCGCCGACGCCGATCACGCAGACGTGCGCCGCGCCGAAGCGTTCGAGCGCAGGCTCGCCGTAAAGGCGGCCGATGCCGCCGAAGCGGCGCTTGAAATCCGGCCCGGCCGGATCGGAATCGGCGGCGCCAACCGAGTCCACAGGGATAGTGATGGTAGTCATCCTCCCATTTTAGCGGACCGGCTGCGCGAGACTGCTCTAAAATAGCCATTCGTCAATCTCTTCGTCCATCTCACCTTCACTTCGCGCCAGGCACGGTGGCGACTTCGCCGCCGCGGCCGGACGCCATGAAAGTCATCATGTCCCTGCCCGCCACCGCCCCCGGATTCGACACCCCCATCGCCGTGCTCAAGCATTGCCACGACCGTATCCGCAAGCAGCTCGCCACGCTCGACAAGCTGCTCGCCCACCTGCCCGCGCACGGCGCCGACGAGCAGGCCCGCCAGGCGGCGGCCGCCGTGCTCAAGTATTTCGACCAGGCCGCGCCGCTGCACCACGCCGACGAGGAAGAGAACCTGATCCCGATGCTGCAAGCCTGCGCCGAGGGCGAGGACGCCGCCACGCTGGCCGCGCTCGGCCCCGGCATCCTGCAGGACCACGACGCCATGGACGCGATGTGGCAAGACCTGCACGAGCAGCTGCGCGGCATCGCCGCCGGCAGTGCGGCGCGGCTCGACCCGGCACTGGTGGCGTCGTTTGGCGAACGCTACCTGCGCCACATGGAGACCGAGGAGGGCCACATCGCGCCGATGGCCAAGCGCCTGTTCAGCGCGCGGCAAATGGCCGCGCTCGGCCAGGCGATGCAGGCGCGGCGCGGCGTGGCGGCGAGCGCTGGTGGCATCGCCGGCGTGACGGCGACAGCCGATGCAAACACCGGCGTGAAAGCGTCCGCCGACAGCGCCGCCGCGCCGGCGACCGGCGACACCGTGCACGCGCTGCGCAAGGACTATGGCCGCGCCAGCCTCAACGAGGACGCGGTGGCGGACGACCCCATCGTCCAGTTCGCCAGCTGGTTCGAGCAGGCCCAGCAGGCCAAGGTCAACGAGCCCAACGCGATGAGCGTAGCGACCGTCGACGCCGACGGCAAGCCGACCTCGCGCATCGTGCTCATCAAGCAGTTCGACGCGCGCGGCTTCACCTGGTACACCAATTACGACAGCCAGAAAGGGCGCCAGCTGGCGCACAATCCGCACGCCGCGCTGCTGTTCTTCTGGCCCGAACTGGAACGCCAGGTGCGCATCGAAGGCCGCGTCGAGCGCACCGCCGCCGACGAGAGCGACACCTATTTCCACAGCCGCCCACTGAAGAGCCGGCTGGCGGCGATCGCTTCCGCACAGAGCGCGCCGATCGCGAACAGGACTGAGCTAGAACAGAACTACCACGCGGTGGAACAGCAATATGGTGAGGCGCCACCGCGGCCCGCGCATTGGGGCGGGTTCCGGCTGGTGCCCGAGCGGATCGAGTTCTGGCAGGGTCGGCGCTCTCGATTCCACGACCGTATCGTGTACCTGCTGCAGGCCGACGGCAGCTGGGCGCGGCAACGATTGCAGCCGTAGGCGGACCACGCCGCCGCGGGCTGCCGACAGGGAGGCAAGCGTGTTCAACCAGCTCAGAATGAGCGCATGGAGCAGCGGCTTGCGCGACAAGCTCGCGCTGCCCCTGCCCTTGCGGGTGGTGCTGTGGAACGGACAGCAATTCGATTTTTCCCCCGAGCCGCCGCGCGTGACGATCCGCGTGCCGCGCGCGGCCAGCCTGCGCTACCTGCTCTCGCCCTCGCTCTACAACCTCGGCAGCGCGTACGTCGAAGGAGCCATCGAGGTCAAGGGCCGCGCGGCCGACATGATCGCCATCGTCAACGCGCTGGCCAAGGCCAGCCTGCGGCCGCATGGCGCGGGCGGCTTGCTCGCGCGCTTTCTGCAGCGCCCGTTCGCCCACAGCCGCGCGCGCGACGCCGAGGCGATCCGCTATCACTACGATGTCTCGAACGCCTTTTACGGCGCCTGGCTCGACCCCGCCATGGTGTATTCCTGCGCGTATTTCGCCAATGGCGACGAGGACCTGGCCAGCGCCCAGCTCGGCAAGATCGACCACATCCTGCGCAAGATCGACCTGCGGCCCGGCCAGCGCCTGCTCGACATTGGCTGCGGCTGGGGCGCGCTGGCGATCCGCGCGGCCCAGCGTTTCGGCGCGCGCTGCGTCGGCGTCACGCTGTCGCAGAACCAGGCCGAGCTGGCGCGCGAACGGGTCGCCGAAGCCGGGCTGGCGCACCTGGTCGAGATCCGCCTGCAAGATTACCGCGATGTCGACGGCGAGTTCGACCGCATCACCAGCGTCGGCATGTTCGAACACGTGGGGGTGGCGCAGCTGCCGGCGTATTTCGGCCGCATCCATGCACTGCTGGCGCCGGACGGCGTGGTCATGAATCACGGCATCACCACCACCGACGTGGCGCACCGGGCCAGCCCGTACGGCGGCGGCGAGTTCATCGACCGTTACGTGTTTCCGCAAGGCGAACTGGCGCACCTGGGCACGGTGATCCAGGCGATGCAGCAGGGCGGACTCGAAGTGCGCGACGTCGAAAACCTGCGCCGCCATTACGCCCGCACCTGCGAATTATGGACAGAGAATTTCGAGGCGCGCGCCGAGCAATTGATGACGCTGACCGACGCGCGCCGCTTCCGCATCTGGCATGTGTACCTGGCCGGTTGCAGCTACGCCTTCAGCCATGACTGGATCAGCCTGTATCAAATCGTGTGCGGCAAGGCAGGCCGCAGTGCCGATCCGATACCGTGGTCGCGGCGGTATATGTATCCGGGCTGAGGGTGAAGTGTTCGCCGCGATGGGGGCGTCGCAGCGACGGCTTCATCGCGATGTCGCGGCTGCGCATGGGTGCTATGGGGTTCCCGCCCTGCGCGGGAACGCCTGCGCGGGAACGACGGCCCCGGGGCGCGGGCACGACAGAGTTAAAGCTTGTTGGCGAACACCTTGCGGAACTTCGCCACCTTGGGCGCGACGACAAAGGCGCAATATCCCTGCAACGGGTGCTGGCGGAAATAATCCTGGTGATAGTCCTCGGCCTTGTACCAGGTCTCGGCCGGCAGCAACTGGGTGACAATGGGGCCGTCCCATACATTGGCCATTTCGGCCATCACCTGGCGCGCGGTGGCGGCCTGCTCGTCGGAGGTGGTGAAGATCACCGAGCGGTACTGGGTGCCGACGTCGTTGCCCTGGCGGTTCAGGGTGGTCGGGTCGTGGATGGTGAAAAACACTTCGAGGATGTCGCGGTAGCTGGCGATGGCCGGGTCGAATTCGAGCCGCACGATCTCGGCGTGGCCGGTGCTGCCGGCGCACACCTGCTCGTAGCTCGGATTGTCCTCGTGGCCGCCCATATAGCCCGACTCGACCCGCGCGATGCCGCGCATTTCCTGGTAGACCGCTTCCAGGCACCAGAAACAGCCGCCGCCCAAATATGCCACCTGTGTTGTCTGGCCGCTCATGGCTCACCTCTGCCCATACTGTTTGTCATGGCTTTCACTGTAACGCAAAGCGCGCCCGCGCGCATCTCCCATGCAAGACAGGGCGCGGCGGGTTCCGCAAGGAAGCAACAGCGGGCCATCCTGGTGGCATAATGATAGAAATACACAGGCTCACCATGAACACAAGCTCTCCGCGCGCCGACAGCCGCGCCTTCGATTCGGTCCAGTTCCGCCAGGCGTTGTCGCAGTTCGCCACCGGCGTGACGGTGATCACCACGCGCCTGGCGGACGGCAGTTTTCGCGGCCTGACGGCCAGCTCCTTTAACTCGGTGTCGCTGTCGCCGCCGCTGGTGCTGTGGAGTCTGGGCGCGGCCGCCAACAGCTTGCCCATATTTTCCGGCAATTCGCATTACGTCATCAACGTGCTGGGCGCCGACCAGGCCGCGCTGGCGCAGCGCTTTTCG
Organism: Massilia sp.; assembly: GCA_039927975.1. GTDB lineage: Bacteria > Pseudomonadota > Gammaproteobacteria > Burkholderiales > Burkholderiaceae_D > JBDSTZ01. The sequence continues at coordinate 12,801 of JBDSTZ010000546.1, forward strand.
CGCCGCACCGAGGACCCTTTCGGCGACATCGAGTACGAACTCTCGCGCACCGGCCAACCCATCCTCAAGGGCGTGTCGGCCTGGTTCGAGTGCCACAACCGCAGCCGTTATCCGGAAGGCGACCACGTCATTTTCGTCGGCGAAGTGGAGGAATGCGCGGTGCATCCGCAGCCCTCGCTGATTTTCCATGGCGGTCAATTCAGCAGTACTCAAACACGGTAGAATCCGCTCTTGACCGCATCCGGTCTCGACAGGCGCCCTTACCGAGGGCGAGCCGACCATACCATGAGGAACGCCATGAACCGATCCGCCTCGCCCGCCAAAGCCCAATTCCACTGGGACGATCCCCTCCTCCTCAATCTGCAGCTGAGCGAAGACGAGCGCATGGTGCGCGACGCCGCCGCCGCCTACGCGCAGGACAAGTTGCAGCCGCGCGTGCTGGAAGCATTCCGCCATGAACGGATGGACACGACGATCTTTCGCGAGATGGGCGAACTCGGCCTGCTCGGCCCGACCATTCCCGAACAGTACGGCGGCCCGGGCCTGAACTACGTCAGCTATGGTCTCATCGCGCGCGAAGTCGAGCGCGTCGATTCCGGCTATCGCTCGATGATGAGCGTGCAATCGTCGCTGGTGATGCTGCCGATTTTCACCTTCGGCACCGAGGCGCAGCGCCAGAAATACTTGCCGAAGCTGGCCAGCGGCGAAGCGATCGGCTGCTTCGGTCTGACCGAGCCGAACCACGGTTCCGATCCCGGCTCGATGGTGACGCGCGCGCGGGCGGTGCCGGGCGGCTATGCGCTGTCGGGCGCCAAGATGTGGATCACCAATTCGCCAGTGGCCGATGTGTTTGTCGTGTGGGCCAAAGACGACGCCGGCGAGATTCGCGGCTTCATCCTCGACAAGGGGATGGCGGGCTTGTCCACGCCGGCAATCCATGGCAAGTTCGGTCTGCGCGCCTCGGTCACCGGCGAGATCGTGATGGACAATGTGTTCTGTCCGGAAGAGAACGCGTTTCCCGAAGTGCGCGGCCTGAAGGGCCCGTTCACCTGCCTCAATTCGGCCCGCTTCGGCATTGCCTGGGGCGCGCTCGGCGCGGCCGAGGCGTGCTGGCACATCGCGCGCCAGTACACGCTGGACCGCCAGCAATTCGGCCGCCCGCTGGCCGCCAACCAGCTGGTGCAAAAGAAACTGGCCGACATGCAGACCGAGATCACGCTGGGCTTGCAAGGCTGCTTGCAGCTGGGACGCATGAAGGATGCCGGCACGGCGGCCGTGGAAATTACCTCGATGATGAAGCGCAATTCCTGCGGCAAGTCGCTCGACATCGCGCGGGTGGCGCGCGATATGCTTGGCGGTAACGGCATCTCCGACGAGTTCGGCGTGATTCGCCACATGGTCAATCTCGAGGTGGTCAACACCTATGAAGGCACGCATGACATTCACGCGCTGATCCTGGGACGGGCGCAGACGGGGATTCAGGCGTTTCAATAATGGCCCGCTGCCGGGCTTGGCGCGATGGGTGCGTGGGGTAGCGCCTGCCATCTGCAAGTTGAAGATGACGTCGACACCGGGCCCCTGACGCGCGACCGATCGGCGCGATCCTCGCCAATTTATCTTTTCATTACGCCGTTAAGCTTCCCGCCCCGCATTCGCCGACGGCGAAACCCATTTCGTTTCATGTAGAGACTGGGAAACCGCATCTGCCGGCGGCCTACCCCGAATTGCTCGGCGCATCGAATACCCGCGCTTTCGCGCGATTCCGCACGATTGCGCACGATAGGCCTACGAAACCGCGCGTTTTCTCGACGAAAGCGCGCGTTTTCTCGACGAAAGTGAGCGATTTTCACACGAAAATGAACGATTGCCATGGCGAAGGTCTAACCAATAACTCATCCACACGACGCAAAAATCGCGCGATTTCGTCGGTTTATCGGCCATTTTCGTAAGAAAATCGTGCGCTTTCGTTAAAAAATCGTGTGGTTTCGCGGCCAAATCGGTCACTATCGTCCACTATCGTGTGAAAGCGCGCTATCCCATGCAAAGACAGCACCCCGCCCCGGCCAAGTCTCTGCCGATCTCGTCGGAGATTTACGGCTTACTGGTAGACGCTTCCATCCAAACCGGATTTCAGCAGGAGGACTGGGAAATCGCGGCCCTGGCAATCAAGGACTGGATTCTTCGCCAACACCCCGACGTGCTTGCCCTCCCAGCGGTGCGGGGTTTCCAATGGAAGGACCTTTTTCTTCCCAACGGAACGATCCTGCGCACCGTCTTCAAAGGCAAGAACTTTCACTGTCGGGTTGAAGACGATCATCTGCGTTACGACGGCCAGTCGACTTCGCCAAGCGCTTTTGCCAATGCCGTCGGCGGCCTGCGCCGGAATGCCTGGAAAGTAATCTGGGTTCTCCTTCCCGACAGCCAATCCTGGAAACTGGCCGCATCGTTGCGCCCGGCAAAACGCGCAAAATCCTGAGAGTCAACACTAAAAAAAGCCGCCTGCTTCGCAGCGGGCGGCTCTCTGAACACGACGCCATCGGACGCCGTCACGAAGCAAAGCAAATTGGCGGCCCCTTCGCGGCCCCTCGACGCGCTAGAACTTGTAGCCGATCCCCACGCTCACCGATTGCGGATCGAGCGTCATGTCCTGGGTCTGCCCGGTCGAGTAATTGACGCGGGTTTTCAGGAAGGTCTTGGTCACGTTCAGGTCGGCGAACCAGCGCGCGTTCATGTTGTAGACGATACCCGCCTGCAAGGTGCCGGCCACCTTGTTGTCGATCTTGAAGCTGGTCGCCGGCCCGCCGGTGTTGGTCAGCGCCGTCAGCGCCCCCGATCCGCGCGCCCGTTGAAAGCGCGCGTAGGTCACGCCCACCCCGAGGTAAGGCCGCCAGGTCGCGGTCGGCTCGAAGAAGCGGTACTGGATGAAGGCGGTGGGCGGCAATGCCTCGACCGTGGCCAGGCGGCCGGTGCCGGCAATCGCGCCGGCGCCGTAAATCGAGTGCGAGTAGGGCAAGCCGATGTCGAGCTCGGCCGAGATGTGGTCGGTGATGCCGTAGGCGAACACGAACACCGGTTCGATGTCGCTGCCGACGTCGGCCTTGGTGCCCGGCAGCGCCGGCGCCGACACGTCGCCGCTTTCGACGTGCGGGGTGATCTGGTTGACGCCGACCTTGGCGGTCCACTGGCCGGCCTGCTGCGCGGCGGCGCCCCCGGCCGCGCCGAATGCGGCGGCGGCCGCAAGGGCGGTGATAAGGCGATGTACTGATTGTGTCATGGTGTCTCCGATCCTGGTCCTGAGGTATGGGTGTGGTTTGCCGGCCCGGTCTTACAGCCAGCCCTTGATGACCAACTGGTCGGAAACATAGCGCGCGATCAGCAGGTTCTCGAACGGAGTCGGATGAACATCGTCGGCGAACATGAAGTGGCTGACATCGCCGGCGATGACGGTGTTGATCGTGCAGCCGAGCGAGGAAGTGCCGAGCGGATTGGCGCCGCAGGCCGGCGTGGTGGTGTTGGTCAGCCCGTACGGCCCCGGATTGCTCAACTGGTCGTGGCTGATCGCATACAGGTCGACCACCAGGATTTTCGGTTCGCCCGCCACGCCGGTCAGCAGCTTGTCGTTGAAGGCGGCAATCATGGCGGCGATCAGGGTCTGGGTCGAGGCCGATTGCGCCTTGCCGGCCGGCGCGCCCGCCAGGTCCGGCAAGTTGCCGATCGCCACATAGTTGGCGCCCTTGCCGACGATTTGCGTCTTGACCAGGTTGGCCAGCTCGGTGCCGGCGGTCGCCATGGCGGCCACGGCGGCGGGACCGGCGGCGGCGGCGAAATCGGCGCCCGCCTTGTTGCCCGCTGCGGTGGCGTCGGCTTGCGCCTTGCTCACCATCGGGCCGTAAACGGCCACCGAAGCGACCGCCGAATTGTTAGGCTGAACCGCCGCCGCGCCGACCGCCGCCGCCACCACGCTGGCGTCGGTATGGCCGGGCCGCGCCGCTTCGGTCTGCAGGGCGGTGCCGATGGCGACGGCGGCGGTGGCCGGATTGGTGGCGCCGGCCGCCAGCTGGGTGGTCAGCGAGGTGGCGAAGGTCTGGGCGCCGACCTTGGCGCCCTCGGCGGTGGCGCCGGCCGAGATAGTGGCCAGCTGGATCAGCGCGTCGTTGCCGCCGGCGATCACGAAGACGATTTCATCGCCCTTGAATTTGCCGCCCGAGACGGCCAGGTGGTTGGCCACCTGGGTGACCACGGGAACGGTCAAGGCGCCGATCGCCGAACCGGTCAGGCGGTTGTTCGGACCGACCGGATTGGTCACGCGCGCGCCGCCCTGGGCGTAGCCGAAACAGCCGGCGTTGTTGACCACCGGGACCGAAAAGCCGGTGGCGGCGTCGCCGTTCAAGCCGGTTTGCGCCGGGCACGGCGCCGGCAGGCCGAACTGGGCGGCCATCAGCTCGGTCCAGTTCTTGCCGGTCAGGGCGCTGTTCTTGGCGGTGTTGTCGCCATTGATCGTGTAGCGGCCGCCGCCGAGGGCTTTGACCGCGCCGACCGTGTAGGTGCCGACGTCGGCCAGGCTGTCGCCGAACGAGACTTGGGAAGCGAATTTGGTTTTGAGAGTCTGGTCGCCGCCGCTGCTGCCGGTGCCGCCGCAAGCGGTCAGCACGGCGGCAGTCAGCAGTGCGAGCGCGAAATTAATTGGACGCATTTTGTCTCCTGGGGAAAGATTCATTACAGAAACGAACGTTCGTGCTTTTAAATCTTGGACTAATATGCCAGCGTTCGATTGACTTGTATAGCGATTAATTTCTTGGCAGTCGGTTCGCTACAACACAGTGCAGCGATGGCGATGGCATTGGCATTGGTGGGGGAAGGATGACGGCAGAACGAATCAGCTGCAAGGCGCCCCACCGATACCCCTTCGGCCCGGAATCCGCCCGGACCTCCGCCATCAGCCGCCTGGCATCTTCCGTCCGCTCAAGTCCGTTCGACGTTAGCGAAGTTGCGCAGGACTTCCGCCGCGTGCGCCGTGGGGTCGTATGGCGGGTTGCCGATGCCGTGCGAGGTGGGCGCCGTGGTCACGGCTTGCCAGAGCCGGTCGTGATCGCCCGCAGCGAAGTCCAGGAGGGTGTCGCGGACGACGCTGTCCCGGCTGGCTTGCTCGTCGCTGTGTCCGGGACGTTGCCGCCCGACGATGCCGTCCATCTCCGTGCCGTGGACGGCCGGCGCACCCTCGACCGGGCCCACGGTGAGCAAGCGGGCATTGCCGCCCGCCGCCGCGTGCGCCAGTGCCGCGCGGACGGCCGGCAGGGTGAAGAAGTAGTCGGTGAAGAGAGCCCCACGGACCTCGACAGGAGCGCGGCCGTTGACGTCGTAGACGGCGACGATGCTGCGCGCGCGGCTGCGCGCGATGCGCGACTTCACAACGAGCTCATCAATCAGCTTGTCGATGCTGCCGGGGTCGAATTTCTCGGTCGCGTTGATGACCCACCAGTCGGCCTCATTGGTCGCCGTACTCCAGAGAATATCGACGTCGCGGCGAGCCCCGGAGGCGAGCACCCGCAACGGCGTGTCGGCGAGGACGGCGCCGGGCTGGGCGTGGTCGTCCACGATGCCGATCGTGGTGTTGTCGATACCGTGCCGGTCGCCAATGTCACGCGGACTGACCTTGATGAGCGCCTCGGCAAGGGACTTCGCGTCCCAGCTGAGCAGACGTTCTGGATCGTCCGCGATGCCCAGTTCGGTAAGCAACTTGAGCGCGAGTTCTTCGGCCCACCAGGCCGGAACGATCCGCGATGCGCCGCCGGAGAACGCGGCCAGACGCCGGTAGAGACCGTCTGCTGCCGGGGCGGCAAGCACCCCGATCGTGCAGTACGCGCCGGCGCTGTGACCGGTGACCGTGACGTTGCCGGGGTCGCCGCCGAAGCGGGCGATGTTCTCCCGCACCCAGGTGAGCGCGGCGATGATGTCCTGCAGACCGAGGTTGGTGGCGTCGGCGAACACGCCGCCGTATTGGGACAGCGAGAGCCAGCCGAACGGACCGAGCCGGTAGTTCAGGGAAACGGCGATGGCGCGGCCGGTCGCCGCCAGGCCTGACGTGTTCGACGTGGTCTGGGTGTTGGCGCCAACTTCGAAACCGCCGCCGAAAATATAGACGATCACGGGAAGCGGTTCGGCGCCGGCGTCGTCGGGTGCCCAGACGTTCAGGTTCAGGCAGTCTTCACTAAGTCCGTTGTCGGCCTCGAGCCAGCTGGTGTCGCCGGCTTGCAGCGGCGCGGGGCCCTTGCGGTCGTAAGGCAGGTTCGGATTGAACGGCAGCACGACCGGCCGGCCAAAGCGCTGCGCGCTGGCGTAAGGGATCCCTAGCCAGGCGCGAATCGGGTGGGCGGCGGTGTCGGTAGCGGTCATCTGTTCGGTCCTTCCCTTGAGTGAAAATTCAGGTGTGCGTCATCATCGATACTACAGCAACTGCCCGCCCGAAATGTCGAAAGTCGTACCGTTCGCCCACCCCATCTCGTCGGACAGGATGGCGGCGACCGCGCCACCCACATCGTCGGGCAGGCCGACGCGACCCAGGGCGATGCCCTGCGCCACCCAGGCGTTCACCTCGTCATTGTCGCGCACCGCGCCGCCGCCGAAGTCGGTCGCGATGGCGCCTGGCGCGATCGCGTTGACCCGGATGCGCCGCGCGCCCAGCTCGATCGCCAGGTATCGGGTCAGTACCTCGACTGCCGCCTTCACCGCCGCGTAGAGGCTGTAGCCCGGCAGCGTGAAACGCACAAAGCCCGACGAGACGTTCAGGATACGCCCGCCGTCCTCAATCAGCGGCAATAGCTGTTGGGTCAGGAAAACCGGTCCGCGCAGATGGGTGCTCACCAGCGAGTCAAATTGCGCTTCGGTGGCATCGGCGAAGTTGGAAAAGAGACCGTTGCCGGCATTGTTGACGAGAAAATCGAAGCGCTCGCGGCCGAAATCGCTCTTGAGGGTGTCGGCTACCTTGTCGGCAAACCCCGGGAAGCTCGCTGTCTCCGTCACATCGAGCGCCAGCATGACGGCCTTGCCGCCCAGCGCTTCGATCTCGTGGCGCAGCGCGTCGGCTTGCGCCGCACCGCTGCGGTAGGTGCCGATGATCTGGACCCCGCGTTTAGCAAGATGCAATGCCATGTTGCGGCCGAGGCCGCGGCTGGCGCCGGTGATCAGTGCGATTTGTTTGGTCATGGTGGTCTGTCCCGCGTGATTGGTAGGGTTGCGAAGCGCGCCGCCATGGCGCCTTTTCGATGCCCTCAATATATCGGTCACCGGCCCGACCAACCACGCCGATGCGCTCAGACTCTTGCCCGATCGTCTCAATCGCTTTACCTGGCCGAGTCGCGATGGTATGGTCCGACGATGACCGACCATCTCATGCCCCACCTCGACATCGCTCTGCGCCACGCGCCGACCGGCTTGACCATGACGCCGATTGCGCGACTCGAGATCGGCGTGGGGCAAGCCACCACAGGCAGGGCGCCTTGCCTGTACCGCTCGATGATCTGCTTCATTCTGCGGGGGTCGAAGCACGTGGCCATCAACGACGAGCTGTTGCGCTACGATCGGGCGCACTACCTCATCAGCGCGGTCGATCTGCCGCTGAGCGGCCAGATATTCGATGCCGAGGACGGCCAACCGTATGTCGCGGTGTCGCTGGTGCTGGACCCTGCCCTGCTCGCCGACATCGCCTTGACCATGCCGCAGGTGCGCGAGACCAGTTCCCAGGGTATCGGCATCGCGATCAATCCGATGACGGCGCCGTTGCGCGACACCCTGCTGCGCCTGCTGTCCTTGCTCGACACCCCGGCCGACATTGCCGTGCTCGCCCCGCTGGCGGAGCGGGAGTTGCTGTATCGTCTGCTGCAAGGGCCGCAGGGCCGCCTGTTGCGCCAGATCGCCCAGCCCGAGGGTACGCTGGGCCGTATCCGGCGAGCGGTGGCGTGGATCAGGGACCATCGCACAAGCCGGCTGCGCATCGAGGCGGTATGCGACGCGAGCGGCATGAGCCGCGCCAGCCTGCATAGGCATTTTCTGGCGATAACTGGTCTCAGCCCGCTGCAATATCAGAAACAGCTCCGCTTGCAGGAAGCGCGACAATTGCTGCTCGCCGGCGCGCGCAGCGCCTCCGATGTGGCCTTCGCGGTCGGCTACGAAAGCGCCTCGCAATTCAGCCGCGAATATCTCAGGCAATTCGGCGCACCACCCGCGCGCGACGTTCGTCAGCTCAGGCAGGCGATCGGCAGTGAGGCAATGGGTTGAGCGGACGCGGCGTATGCGCCCTGTTTGCAATGGCGTGCGCGCCGGCTTAACCGGAGAGCAGGTCGGCGAGGACGTGTCCGGCGCCGTGGGCGGCGCGGCGCAGACGGTCGTTGACGCCCAGCCAGGATGCCTCCTGCGGCGGGGTTTCAACCAGAATCAGGTCGGCGGCGGCGTGGTCCATTTCGCGCAGCGCGGCGTACAGGCCGTGCGCGTAGGCGTCGGCGTTGGCTGGCAGGCGC
>JBDSTZ010000547.1:0-4136 GCA_039927975.1 Massilia sp.
GCCGGGTGTGATCGCGGTCGACCGCGCGGCGCTGCGGCGCCAGCAGCATCCAGGTGATCAGGGGCCACAGCGCGATCGCCACAACGCTTTCGATGAAGATCAGCCAGCCGGGGAATTTACCGGACACGAACAGGCGCACCAGCACCTGGATCGCCTGGGTCGCCAGCAACAGCGGGAACACGTGCAGGGCCTGGGTCAGCACCGGAAACCACAGTACGCGGCGGTGGATCATGATGGCCAGGTAGGACAGCAGGGTGTAGGCCAGGGCGTTCTCGCCGAGCAGGGTGGCGTCGTGCACGTCCATCATCAGGCCCATCGAAAAGGCGACCCCGATGCCGACCTTGCGCGGCTGGTGGATACCCCAGAACACCAGCACCAGCGCGACGAAGTCGGGCGCGCCGATCCAGTGCCCCCAGGGCAGCAGGTTGAGCATGAAGGCGCAGACCAGGCTAAAGCCGATGAACAGCGGGCTGACCGGCAGCAGAATGTAGTGGGGACGGTTCATGGCGCGGGCGTTTTCTGGGCGGCGGCGGCTGGCGCGGTGACGGCTGGCGTGGTGACGGCAGGCGCGGTGGCGGCCGGCGTAGCGGCGGTTGGCGCCGGCGCACGCGACGTGGCGGCAGGGGCCGGCGCGGCCGGACGCGGTGTAGCGGCAGCAGCGGCCTTGGGTCCGGTCGCGGCGGCGGCCGCTGCGTTGGGTCCGGCGGCGCCTGACGGCGCCCTGGGAACGGCGCCAGTCGTGGCGGCGGTCGGTGCACCGGGCGCGGTCGCCCCCGGCACTGGCGCCGGCATGGTTTCCTTGACCGGCTCCATCTTGGGCAGCCCGTGACGCTTGCCGGCCGCCTTGGGCGCCTCGGGCGCGGGCCGCAGCATCGGATTGGGGGGCGACAGCAGAACCAGCAACTGGCGGTTGCGGTCGATGCCGGCCAGCGGCTGGCACACCACCCGGCCGAATGCGCCGGCCGCGCTGTTCTCGACCTGCACCACCTTGGCCACGGCCAGCCCGGCTGGATAAATGCCGTCCATGCCGGAGGTGATCAGCACGTCGCCGACCAGCACGTCGGCGTTCGGCGCGACGAAGCGCAGCTCGAGCGTGCCGGAGTCGCCACGGCCGTAGGCGACGCTGCGCAAGCCGTTACGCAGCACCTGGACCGGGATCGCCTGCTCCTTGTCGGTCAACAGCGTGACCTCGGCCGTGAACGGAAACACCCGCGTGACCTGCCCCACCACGCCGGCGTTGTCGATCACCGGCAGCCCCAGTTCGACGCCCTGGCGGGTGCCGCGGTCGAGCACCACCTTGCGGGTCGACGAGTCGCGCGCGTCGTACAGGATTTCGCTCATCATCGATTGCACCGGCAGGTGTTCGCGCGCGCCCATCAGTTTGCGCAACTGGACGTTTTCGGCCATCTGGAGCTGGGCCTGCTGCATGGCGTAGGCGGTGGCGACCTGGCTGCTTTTGAGATCGCGCACTTCCTTCTGCATGGCAGCCAGCGAGGAAAAGTAGTTACCCATGTTGGCCAGCGCGTTGCGCGGCATGAGGGCGGCCATCTGCAAGGGATAGAGCACGGTGCCGGCGACCTGGCGCACGGTGGTGAGCGCGTGCAGGCGCGAATCGATCATCAGCAGCGCGATCGAAATGCATGCGAAAACGGTCACCTTGAGCCGGGCTGGGGCGCCTTGTTTGAAGAGCGGCGGAGGACTGTATTCCATGACTTCCAATAATGACGGCGCGCGCCGCGATGCTGCTCGCAGTGTGGCGGCGCGCGGCCGGTGGCCACCTTGTCTTATGCGCTGTCGCGTCTCTTTTTTATGGTGCGATCGACTGCTTGTTCGACTGCTTGTTCGACTGCTTGTTCGACAGCGTGTTGGGCTGCTTGTTCAACCTGTTTTACTCGCGCGGGATTACTCGTACGAGAAGATCGAACCGAGTTTGTCCATCCGCTCGAGCGCCATGCCCGAGCCGCGCACCACGCAGGTCAGCGGATCTTCGGCCACCAGCACCGGCAGGCCGGTTTCTTCCATCAGCAGGCGGTCAAGGTCGCGCAGCAGCGCGCCGCCGCCGGTCAGCATCATGCCTTTTTCGGCGATGTCGGCGCCCAGTTCGGGCGGGGTCTGTTCGAGCGCGTTCTTGACCGCCGAAACGATGTTGTTGAGCGGGTCGGTCAGCGCTTCGAGGATCTCGTTCGACGAGATGGTGAACGAGCGCGGAATGCCTTCGGACAGATTGCGGCCCTTGACTTCCATCTCCTTGACTTCGGAGCCGGGGAAGGCCGAACCGATGGCCTTCTTGATCGCCTCGGCGGTCTGCTCGCCGATCAGCATGCCGTAGTTGCGGCGGATGTAGTTGACGATCGCCTCGTCGAACTTGTCGCCGCCGACCCGCACCGAACCCTTGTAGACCATGCCGCCGAGCGAGATGATGCCCACCTCGGTGGTGCCGCCGCCGATGTCGACCACCATCGAGCCGGTCGCGTCGGAGACCGGCAGGCCGGCGCCGATCGCCGCCGCCATCGGCTCTTCGATCAGGTAGACCTGCGAGGCGCCGGCGCCGATCGCCGATTCGCGGATCGCGCGGCGTTCGACCTGGGTCGAGCCGCACGGCACGCAGATGATGATGCGCGGCGAAGGACGGAAGAACTTCGAATCGTGCACCATGCGGATGAACTGCTTGAGCATCTGCTCGGTGACGGTGAAGTCGGCGATCACGCCATCCTTCATCGGCCGGATCGCCTCGATATTGCCAGGCACTTTGCCGAGCATTTGCTTGGCTTCCTTGCCGACCGCCTGGATCGTCTTCTTGCCGTTCGGGCCACCTTCCTGGCGGATCGCCACGACCGACGGCTCGTCGAGCACGATGCCGAGGCCGCGCACATAGATCAGGGTGTTCGCGGTACCGAGGTCAATCGCGAGATCGTTTGAAAAATAGCTGCGTAAAAAACCAAACATGTGTGTCCTGATGCGCAACCGTGTGCGCCTAAGCATTAATGAGGAACTTCGAGCTGACTCGACAACTACGAAACCGGGTCCTGCCGAATGCGCGCCCTGGGCGCCTCATCCGGCCTGCGTACCTGCGGCGGCGGCCTGGTTTCGGCGCCGACAACGCATTAGCCCGCCATTCTACCTTATAATTTGCAGCGTAAATGCCGAATACCCCTTCAATTGCGAACTGCCGCGGAAGGCCAGATCGGCGGCATTCGGAAGCTTTTACCCGCTTTAGCGCGCCGTTGCATAATTATCTTCACGTTTCCTCAACATCTTGAACGCGGTTCGGTCCGCGCTATTTGACATGTCCCTGACACTTTCAGACGTAGAACGCATAGCCCTGCTGGCCCAGCTCGACATGAGCCGCGCCCAGGCCGAGACCGCCCTGGGTGAATTGAATGGCATCTTCGCCCTGGCCACCCGGATGCAGGAGATCGACACCGAGGGTGTGGCGCCCCTGTCACAGCCGCTCGCCGCCGTGCTGGGCGTGCTGCCGCTGCGCCTGCGCGACGACGTCGTCACCGAGGAAAACCACCGCGAAGCCTACCAGGCGCCGGCGCCGAAAACCCAGGACGGCCTGTACCTGGTGCCGCAGGTGATCGACTAAGCGCGAGACCAAGTAAGCGCGACTGGCGCGAGACGAAGCGCAATTAAGCGCAGACTGAGCGCAGCCGCACGCCGTAGCCCCGCGCCTCCCTGACGAACAAGACTGAAGCCATGCATACCAAAACCATCAAAGAACTGTCCGCGCTGCTGCACGCCAAGCAGGTCTCGGCCACCGAACTGGCCAGCCACTACCTGCAACGGGCCCAGGCCAGTGACCTGAACGCCTTCCTGCACATCGACCCGGCGCTGACGCTGGCGCAAGCTGCCGGCGCCGACGCCCGCATCGCCGCCGGCGCCGCCGGCCCGCTGACCGGCATCCCGATCGCCCACAAGGATATTTTCGTCACCGAGGGCTGGCGCTCGACCGCCGGCTCCAAAATGCTGGGCAATTACACCAGCCCCTTCGACGCCACCGTCGTCAAGCAGTTCGGCGCGGCCGGCATGGTCACCCTGGGCAAACTCAATTGCGATGAATTCGCCATGGGTTCGGCCAACGAGAACTCGGCCTTTGGCGCCGTCAAGAACCCGTGGGACAAGCTGGCCGTGCC
>JBDSTZ010000548.1:0-19427 GCA_039927975.1 Massilia sp.
GGATGGTTCGCCGCGATTGCTTTTCAGCTTGATGTTCAGCCGCAGCTCATTGGCTGAATCGGCGTTTCGGATCGCTTCCTCATAGGCAATATGTCCGCTGTTGTACAGTTCGAACAGAGCCCAGTCAAAGGTGCGCATGCCGAGCTCACGCGACTTGTTCATTACACTTTTGAGGTCATTGAACTCACCGCGGAAGATGCGCTCTGCAATTGACGGCGTATTGATCAGGATCTCGATCGCCGCCACCCGGCCCTTTCCGTCCACGGTGCGCACCAGCCGCTGCGAGACGATCGCGCGCAGGTTCGCCGACAGGTCCATCAGCAGCTGGTTGCGGCGCTCTTCCGGGAAGAAGTTGATGATGCGGTCCATGGTCTGGTTCGAGTTGTTCGCGTGCAGCGTGCCCAGGCACAGGTGGCCGGTCTCGGCGAAGGCGATCGCATGCTCCATGGTCTCGGTGTCGCGGATCTCGCCGATCAGAATCACGTCCGGCGCCTGGCGCAGCGTGTTCTTGAGCGCGTTGTGCCAGGACAGCGTGTCGACCCCGACTTCGCGGTGGGTGATCAGGCAACCCTTGTTCTTGTGCACGTACTCGACCGGGTCTTCCACCGTGATGATGTGGCCGGCCGAATTGGCATTGCGGTAGTCGATCATCGCCGCCAGCGTGGTCGACTTGCCCGAGCCGGTGCCGCCCACCACCAGCACCAGGCCGCGCTTGGTCATGATGACTTCCTTGAGCACCTCGGGCAGGTCGAGCTTCTGGAAGTTGGGGATTTCGGAGGCGATCGTGCGCACCACCATCGCCACGCACTGCTGCTGGACGAACACGTTGACGCGGAAGCGACACACATTGGGCAGCGAGATAGCAAAATTGCATTCCATCTCGCGCTCGAATTCGCCGCGCTGCTTGTCGTTCATCAGCGACAGCGCCAGCGCGCGCGTGACCTCGCCGCTCAGCTTCTGCTGGCTCAGCGGCTTCATCGATCCCTGGTGCTTCATGCTCGGCGGAAAATCGGCCGAGACGAACAGGTCGGAGCCGCCCTGATGGTGCATCACGGTCAGCAGTTTATGGATATAGGCCTGGGCTTCCGCCGGTCCAAACGTCGTCGACATGCATGCCTTTCAAGAAGTGGGCGGGGCAAATCCGCCCTTACGGCAATTATATCGACAGCCTTCCGCTAAAATGAGAAATACTTTGCTGACTATACTGCAACATTGTGCGAGGATTGAGCTCGTTCCCGCCACCCGTTGAACACGACCCATGACGCTCACTGAACTGAAATATATCGTTGCCGTCGCGCGTGCGAAGCATTTCGGCCACGCCGCCGAAGCCTGTTATGTCGCCCAGCCGACCCTCTCGGTGGCGATCAAGAAGCTCGAGGACGAACTCGGAGTCGTGCTGTTCGAGCGCGGCGGCGCCGAAGTGTCGGTCACGCCGCTCGGCGCCCAGATCATCGCCCAGGCCGAACGGGTGCTCGAACAGACCGCCGCCATCAAGGAACTGGCCAAGCAGAACAAGGACCCGCTGGCCGGCCCGCTGCGGCTCGGCGTCATTTACACCATCGGCCCCTACCTGCTGCCGCCGCTGGTGCGCCGGCTGATCGACACGGTGCCGCAGATGCCGCTGGTGTTGCAGGAAAATTTCACCGTGCGCCTGCTCGAATTGCTGCGCCAGGGCGAGCTAGACGCCGCCATCATGGCGCTGCCCCTGCCCGACCACGGCATGTCGATGCAGACGCTGTACGACGAACCCTTCGTGGTGGCGGTGCCGCGCAGCCACCCGTGGGCCAAGCGCAAGGAAGTGTCGGCCGAGGACCTCAAGACGGAGACCATGCTCTTGCTCGGCAACGGCCACTGCTTCCGCGACCAGGTGCTGGAGGTGTGCCCGGAAATGGCGCGCTTCTCGGCGCCCGGCAATGGCATGCAGCGCACCTTCGAAGGTTCGTCGCTGGAGACGATCCGCCACATGGTCGCCAGCGGCATCGGCCTGACCGTGCTGCCGCGCGCCTCGGTGCCGGATATGAAGGACAAGAACGGCCTGCTCAGTTTCGTGCCCTTCATGGCGCCGGTGCCTTCGCGCCGCGTGGTACTGGTGTGGCGCAAGAGCTTCACACGGCGCGCGGCGATCGCCGCGATCAGCGCGGCGGTGGCGGCCTGCGATTTGCCGGGCGTGGAGATGGTGGCGCTGGAGGCGGCGTAATTCCGGCTCCCAGCCCACGCCGGCGGCATCGGCGAACGGCGGCGCCTACTGCGGCGGCGCCGGCACCTCCCGCAGGCTGAGCACCAGATTATCGAGCCCGACCTCGGTGCCACGGATGCGTGCCTCGCGTTCGCCGTAGCCGTCAAGGAAAGCGATCTGCTCGGTGAAGACCATCTTCGTGCCCGCGCCCTTCGGTTCGAACAGCACTGTCGCCATCGATGCTGAGAGTCGCTTCTCGCCCAGATACATGCCGAAGGCGTAGATGATGCGCCGGTCAGGCACGATGTCGAGATAGACGCCCTCGAAGCGATGCGCCTCGCCGCCCGGCACCCTGACCTGGTTGTTCTCGCGCCCGCCGACCCGGAAGTCGAGCGCGAATTCCTCGAACACCATGGCGTCGTCGCAGCGCAGCCAAAGCTGCTTGGCCGCCGCGCTCGACCAGGCGGCGAAGACCGTTGAAGGCGCCACCGTGAAGTGGCGCTCGATGACGAAGATGGCATGTTCGGTCGCGCTGCCTTTCATGTTCCCTCCCCTTGGCTGAGAAATTGATCGAGCCGGTCGAAGCTGGCGTTCCAGCCTTGCTTGCGCTCGGCGACCCAGCGCTCGACATTGGCAAAGGCGTCGGGCGCCATGCGGAAGGTGCGCACCCGGCCCTGCTTTTCGGACAGCACGATGCCGCCGTTTTCAAGAATCGCCAGGTGCTTGAGCACCGTCGGCAGCGAGACCGGCAGCGGCTCGGCCAGATCCATCACCGACGACGGCCCCTGGCTCAGGCGCTCGACCAGCGCGCGCCGCGTGCCGTCCGCCAGCGCGTGGAACTTGGCGTCAAGCGTGTGTTGATGTTCCGGCGCCGGCATTTAGCCTCCCTCCATGAAGCGCTGCGGAATCGCTTCCTTGAACGGATACATGTGGAAGTACGGACGCGCTTCGTCGATCACCCGGCGCACCGACGGCCGCGCCATCAGGCGCTCGAAATAGGCGGCCAGGCGTGGCGCATCGGCCGGCGGCGCTTCGAGCGTGAACGCGTAGAACAGCGCGGGCGCGGCGGCGCAATCGGCCATGCCGAAACCGTCACCGGCAACCCACTCGCGCGCGGCCAGCTGCCGCTCGATCATGTGATAGGCGGCGGCCAGCGCGGCGTGTTCCTTGTCGAGCGTCCCGCTGCCGCCGAACAGGCGATGCGCGACGATGGCCTGCATCGGCCCCTGCACGTGGTTGTCGAAGAAGCGGTCCCACAGACGCACTTCGAGCGCCGCGTCCCAGTCGGCGGGAATCATCGCACGCCCGCCGGCGTAATAATGGTCGAGGTATTCGATGATGATCGAGGTTTCCGGCACGTCGCGTCCGCGCGCCTGGTCGCGCAGGACCGGAAACTTGACCAGCGGCCAGACGGCGCCCAGTTCGGCCCGGTCGGCCGGGTCGCCCAGGTCGATCAGGCGCTTGTCGAAGGCGACGCCGTGTTCGTAGAGGGCGATCAGGACTTTGTGGCAATAGGAAGCGAGGGGGTGGTAGTAGAGGGTGAGTGCCATGATGAATTCCCGGTGAAGTGATGACCGGCCCCATACTTTCACATTTATGAAAGTATTGCAAGCGCCCCCGTGCGGGCGCGGTGAAACCAGACCGTTTGCGTTTCACGCCCCCTGCAAACCCGGTATAGTGCCAGCTTGTCAAATTTCACATCATCCGATGAACAAGCTGGCGCTCTACTTCCGCCTGATCCGGGCCGACAAGCCGATCGGCATCCTGCTGTTGCTGTGGCCGACCCTGATCGCCCTGTGGCTGGCCTCCGACGGCCGCCCCGCCCTCGGCATGGTCGCCATCTTCACTGTCGGCACCGCCCTGATGCGCTCGGCCGGCTGCGCCATCAACGACTTCGCCGATCGCGACTTCGACAAGCACGTCAAGCGCACCGCCGAACGCCCGCTTACCAGCGGACGCATCGCGCCGTGGGAAGCGGTGGCCGTCGCTGCCGCGCTGGCCGTCGCCGCCTTCCTGCTGATCCTGCCGCTCAACAGCCTGACCAGGCAGATGTCGGTGGCCGCCGTCGTCATCGCCGCCAGCTACCCCTACTTCAAGCGCTTCTTCGCGATCCCCCAGGCCTATCTGGGCATCGCCTTCGGCTTCGGCATCCCGATGGCCTTCGCCGCCGTGCAGGACCAGGTGCCGGCCGTCGCCTGGTGGCTGCTGGCGGCCAATGTGTTCTGGGCCATCGCCTACGACACCGAATACGCCATGGTCGACCGCGACGACGACCTCAAGATCGGCATCCGCACCTCGGCGATCACCTTCGGCCGCTTCGACGTCGCCGCCATCATGCTGTGCTACGGCGCCGCCCTGGCGATCGACCTGGTGTGCGGCTGGCTGCTCGGGCTGCGCTGGCCGTTCGTGGCCGGCGTCGCGGTGGCGGCCGCCATCGCGCTCTACCACTACACCCTGATCCGCGAGCGCGACCGTATGCGCTGTTTCGCCGCCTTCCGCCACAACAATTGGTTGGGTGCGGCCCTTTTTGCTGGTGTCGCGTTAGACTATGCCTTAGCATAATGTTGTTGGTATGCCATCGGCGTGGACTGCGTCCGCGCAAGGCATGCGGGGGCACGCTCCTTACACTGACTATTTCACGAAAATTTTAACGACGAGGCAAATCATGATGGAAAAGATCCCTACCCAAACCGGCGCCCGCGACCAGTTGATGCGCGACCTGAAATCGGTCATTTCCGACGCTGAAAGCTGGCTGCGCAGCGGCAGCCAATTGACCGGCGAAGACCTCAAGGCGGCCAAGGCCAAGTTCGAACGCACCCTCATCAACGCCAAGGACGATCTGATTCGCCTCGAACAGAACGTGGTCGAAAAAACCAAGGAAGCGGCCAAGGCGACTGACGAATACGTGCAGGAGAATCCCTGGAAATCGGTCGGTATCGGCGCCGCCGTCGGCCTGGTGGTCGGCCTGCTGATCTCGCGTAAATAAACGTGGCCATCATCGACGCGGTCGGACGCATCGCCGCGACCTTCGTGGCGATCGCCCAGACCCGGTTCGAACTGGCCGCGGTCGAACTCGAACAGGAGTCGCGCCGCTACCTGGGCTACCTGCTCATGTCGCTGCTGTCGCTGTTCCTGTTCGGGATCGCGCTGCTGCTGGTCGCGCTGTTCGTCGTCATCGTGTTCTGGGACAGCTACCGGCTGCAGGCGGTGCTCGGCATGGCCGGCCTGTTCGGCGCCGCCGCCGTGGTGGTGGGACTCAAGGTGCGCGCCGGTTTCGAATCGAAGCCTGCCCTGATGGCGTCGAGCGTGGCCGAACTGGCCAAGGACTTTGCCTTCCTCAAGGCGCAGGCACAGGGCGACCATCATGAATAAGCTAAGTCTCGAACAGCGCCGCCAGATGCTGGTGGCGCGCTGCGACACCGAACGCCACGACGCCGCCTACGCGGTCGGCACGCTGCTCCATCCGGTGGCCTCGTCAAGTATGCTCGGCAGCCTAGGCGGCATTGGCCTCAAGCTGCCGCTGGCGATCGCCGGCGTGGTGCTGGGCATGGTGGCCATCAAGCCACGGCGCGCGATGGCGATCGTCTCGACAGGGTTGACCTTGTGGAAGGTCGCCACCGGCGTGCTTGGCGCCCTGCGACCGGCCGGCCAGACAAGCGTGGAATAAGCATCGGGTAACAGGCCGGCCTCACGGCCTGCGCAGCACCATCACGAAGGCGTCGACACGCTCACCGTTCTCGGTGCGCGACGGCGCCTTTTCCGTTTCAGCGATCAGCAATCCGGTGTCGCGCGCCAGGCGCTCGAGGTAAGCGCGCGAATGCGCGTAGCGGCTGGTGGTCGTCAGCGTGAAGTCGGCGACCTCGCCCGCCTCGACAGAAAAACAGAAGTGGCCGCCAGTGCGCAAGGCGCGATGCACGGCGCCGAACGCCGGCGCCAGGTCGCCAAAATAGACAAACACGTCGGCGGCGACCACCAGGTCCCATGCGTTCTCGCGGCCGTCGAGGAAGTCGGTGATCTCGGCACATGCCAGTTCGTCGTACACACCGCGCTCGCGCGCCTTGTCGAGCATCTTCTGCGACAGGTCGACGCCGGTCAGCGACGACGAGCAGGCCCGCAGGTACGGGCCGCACAGGCCAGTGCCGCAGCCAAGATCGAGCGTCGCCAGGCCTTGCGCGGGCGCGTGACG
Source organism: Massilia sp. (assembly GCA_039927975.1). Taxonomy (GTDB): domain Bacteria; phylum Pseudomonadota; class Gammaproteobacteria; order Burkholderiales; family Burkholderiaceae_D; genus JBDSTZ01. The sequence continues at coordinate 6,363 of JBDSTZ010000548.1, forward strand.
GCCGATGGCGGCGGCGAGGAACGCCGGCATCTGGTAATCGAGCACCTGCGTCAGATGCTGGTCGAAGTGGCCGGCGTAATTGTCGAACAGGGTCTTGACGTAGCTGGCCGGCGAATTGTCGGGCGCCTCGCCGACGCCAAGCGCGGCCAGCGCAAAAGCGATCTGGGTGGCGTCGGCGCCCAGCGCCAGCGCGCTGCGGTAGGCGACGATCGCATCCTCCGGCCGCGACAGCGAACGCAAGGTATTGGCGCGAAAGTGATGGGCGCTCGCGTAGCCAGGTTTGATGGCGATGGCGTGCTCGTAACTGCTCAATGCCTCGTCGAACTCGTGCAGGCGCGCGAGCGCGGTGCCACGCCAGCACCAGGCCTCGGCATTTGTCGGCGTAATGGCGATCGCGCGTTCGTAGCAGTCGACCGCGTCGGCATAACGGCCCAGCGCCTGCTGCGCATTGGCGCGCGCGCACAGGGCCTCGGGATAGCGCTCGCGCAGCGCGAGCGCGCGCTCGGCGGCGTCCAGCGCGTCCTCGGCGCGGCCAAGGTCGTTGAACAGAATCGCCTTGTGGCACAGCGCCTCAGGATAGGCGGGCCGCAGTGCGAGCGCGCGTTCGTAGGCACGCATCGCCTCATCCATGCGGCCAAGTTTGCGCAGCGTGTTGCCAAGGTTGTTGAAAGCGAGCGCGTAGCGCGGGTCGAGCCGCACGGCTGTTTCGTAGCTCGTCAATGCTTCTTCCGTGCGGCCGATATCCTGCAGCGCCGCGCCCAGGTTGCAGTGGGCTGGCGCCGGACTCGGATTGATGGCGATGGCGCGGGTGATCAGGTCGACCGCGACGAAAGGCTGGCCGAGCTGGCGCGCGATCACGCCGGACAGGTGCAGCGCGTCGAATTGACGCGGGTCGCTGGCGAGCACGCGCGCGTACAGCGTTTGCGCGTCATGCAGCCGGCCTTGCTGGTGAAGCGCGACCGCCTGTTGCAAGAGCGCCGTCAGGGCAGTGGAGGAAGTGCTTTGCATTTGCTTGAGCAGCCTGGCGGCCGTGCCCTCTACTTTGTGGCAGCCGACTTATTTTCGATACCGGCGCGCGCCAGACCATAGATCATCTTGCCGATGGCCTTGAAATCGTCGCCGCTCGCGTGCAGCAAGACCGCCTTGACGCGCTGCCCGGTCAGCACCATGAACAATTCGCCGTGCGTCACGCGCAGGCCAAATACGACGATTCCATCGCTGTCGATGCACACCGGCGCCGGCTCCGCGAATGCCGCACGCACCCGGCTGACCAGCGACGCAAGGACCACCAGCGATGCGTTGCGCTGGAACCGGCGGCGTGCCTGACGAAAGCTAGCCAAGCTAGTCCCCGGCGCCCAGTTGCTCGCCCAGTTCGCGCCCGCGCGCCGCCGCCGCCTTCATCGCATCGATGATGGCCTGCTTGACGCCCGCGCCTTCCATGCTGGTCAGGGCCGCGTAGGTGGTGCCGCCTTTCGAGGTGACGCGCTCGCGCAGCACCGATACCGGATCGGGCGACTGCACCGCCAGCTGCGCCGCGCCGACGAAGGTCGCCAGCGCCAGCTCCTTGCCCTGCTCGGCCGACAGGCCCATCTCCAGCGCCGCCTGCTGCATCGCTTCGATGAAGTAAAACACATACGCCGGGCCGCTGCCCGACACTGCCGTCACCGGATCGATCAGCGCTTCCCGGTCCAGCCACACGGTCGCGCCCACCGCCTTCATGATGGTGTCGGCCACGCTCTTCTGCTCTGCGCTCACGCCATCCATCGCCACCATGCCGGTGACGCCCTGGCCGATCAGGGCCGGCGTGTTCGGCATGGTGCGCACGATGGCGCTGTAGCCGCCCAGCCAGCGCGCCAGGTCGGCGCTGCGGATGCCGGCGGCGATCGAGACGATCAGCGCGCGCGCGCCTGTCAACTGCGGCAGCAGCGCGGCGGCCACTTCGCGCATCTGCTGTGGTTTGACCGCCAGCACGATCACGTCGGAGGCCGCGACCGCGCCGTCGATCGACCCGGCGGTGCTGACACCGAAGCGCGCCGCCAGCGTCTCGCGCTGCGTAGCGCTCGGATCGACCACGTGGATATTGGCGCCGTCGGTCAGCTTGCCGGCCAGGCCAGCGATCAGGGCCGAGGCCATATTGCCGCCGCCGATAAATGTCATCTTCATGTGCTGCTTCCCAGGTAAAAAGTAAGGACTCGTGTGAGTGCGTTATGTGTGCGTGTCGCGTGACGCATCAGGCGTAATGCCGCGTGCCGAAAATGGCGCTGCCGACCCGCACGATGGTCGCGCCTTCGGCGATCGCGGCGGCCATGTCGCCCGACATGCCCATCGACAGCGTGTCGATCGGCAGACCGCCGGCGCGCAGCTTGTCGGCCAGCGCGCGCACGCGGGCGAAGGCAATGCGTTGTTTTGCCACGTCAGTTTCGGCTTCCGGTATCGCCATCAATCCGCGTAGTTTCAGGTTCGGCAACAGGGCTACCTGGCGTGCCAGTTCGGCCACATCCTCGACCGCCGCGCCGCTCTTGCTAGCTTCACCACTGATGTTAACTTGCAGACAAATATTGAGCGGCCCCATCGACGCCGGACGCTGCTCCGACAGGCGCTGTGCGATCTTCAAACGATCGACCGTGTGCACCCAGGCGAAGCTGCTGGCGATGGGCCGCGTCTTGTTGCTCTGGATCGGACCGATGAAATGCCACTCGACTTGCGTGCCTGGCAAGGCCGTCGCAATCGCTGCCATTTTGTCTAGCGATTCCTGCAAATAATTCTCGCCGAACGCCAGTTGCCCGGCCGCGATCGCCTCCATGACGGCCTCGGCGGGAAAGGTCTTCGACACCGCCAGCAGCTGCACCGAGGCGCGCGCGCGTCCGGCGGCTTTGCTCGCGGCGTCAATAGTCGCATCGACTGCTTGCATGTTGTGAGCGATTGTGGACATAATCATTTTCCGCAGGCAATTAAATACACTTCAAGGCGATGTGAAATGACGCGCGCCAGACAGCGCGAACTTCACGGCACAGGGATTATAAATGGACATTTCGGAATTACTCTCTTTCTCAGTCAAGAACAAGGCATCGGACTTGCACCTGTCGTCGGGCCTGCCGCCGATGATCCGCGTGCACGGCGACGTGCGGCGGATTAATCTGCCGCCGCTCGAGCACAAGGATGTGCACGGCATGATCTATGACATCATGAACGATGGCCAGCGCAAGCAGTACGAAGAAATGCTCGAGTGCGACTTCTCGTTTGCGATTCCCGGCCTGGCGCGCTTCCGCGTCAACGCCTTCAACCAGGAACGCGGCGCCGCCGCCGTGATGCGGACCATTCCATCGAAGATCCTCAGCCTGCAGGATTTGAATGCGCCGAAAATTTTCGCCGACCTCGCACTCAAGCCGCGCGGTCTGGTGCTGGTGACGGGACCGACCGGTTCGGGCAAGTCGACCACGCTGGCGGCAATGGTGAACCACCTGAACGAAACCGAATACGGCCATATTCTGACCATCGAAGACCCGATCGAATTCGTCCACGATTCAAAGAAGTGCCTGATCAACCAGCGCGAAGTCGGACCGCACACGCTGTCGTTCAACAACGCGCTGCGCTCGGCGCTGCGCGAAGACCCGGACTGCATTCTGGTCGGCGAATTGCGCGACCTTGAGACCATCCGCCTGGCCCTGTCGGCCGCCGAAACGGGCCACCTGGTGTTCGGCACCCTGCACACCTCGTCGGCCGCCAAGACCATCGACCGTATCGTCGATGTGTTCCCGGCCGATGAAAAAGAGATGGTGCGCGCCATGCTGTCGGAGTCGCTGCAGGCGGTCATCTCGCAGACCCTGCTCAAGACCAAGGACGGCGCCGGCCGCGTCGCCGCGCACGAGATCATGATCGCCACGCCGGCGATCCGCAACCTGATCCGCGAAGCGAAGATCGCCCAGAGGTATTCAGCGATCCAGACCGGCAGCAACGTCGGCATGCAAACGCTCGACCAGAACCTCACCGACCTGGTACGCCGCAATGTCATCTCGGCCGGCGCCGCGCGCAGCGCCGCCAAAACCCCGGATAACTTCCCCGGCTAAAGGAGCAGTCATGGAACGCGACCAGGCATCAAAATTCATGTTCGACCTGCTGCGCCTGATGGTGACGCGCGGCGGCTCGGACTTGTTCATCACCGCCGGCTTCCCGCCGGCCATCAAGATCGACGGCAAGATGACGCCGGTGTCGAGCCAGGCGCTCACGCCGGCCCACACCTCGGATCTGGTGCGCTCGATCATGAACGACAAGCAGATGGCCGGCTTCGAGCTGACCAAGGAAGCCAACTTCGCCATCAGTCCGGGCGACCTGGGACGCTTCCGCGTCTCGGCCTTCGTGCAGATGAGCTGCGTCGGCATGGTGCTGCGCGTGATCACCACCACCATCCCGAAGCTGGCCGATCTCGAACTGCCGCCGATCCTGTCCGAAGTGATCATGTCCAAGCGCGGCCTGTTGATCATGGTCGGCGCGACCGGTTCGGGCAAGTCGACCACGATGGCGGCGATGGTCGGCCACCGCAACGAGAACAGCTACGGCCACATCATCACCATCGAAGACCCGGTCGAATACGTCCATCCACACAAGAACTGCGTGATCACCCAGCGCGAAGTGGGGGTCGACACCGACACCTTCGAAGCGGCGCTGAAAAACTCGCTGCGCCAGGCGCCCGACGTGATCCAGATCGGCGAGATCCGCGACCGCGAGACGATGGAGCACGCGATCGCCTTTGCCGAAACCGGCCACTTGTGCCTGGCCACGCTGCACGCGAACAGTTCGAACCAGGCGCTCGACCGGATCATCAACTTCTTCCCCGAAGAGCGGCGCGCGCAGCTGCTGATGGATCTGTCGCTGAACCTGAAGGGCCTCATTTCGCAGCGCCTCATTCCACGCAAGGAGTCGAAGGGCCGCGTGGTGGCGATCGAGATCATGCTCAACTCGCCGCTCATTTCGGATCTGATCTTCAAAGGCCAGGTGCACGAGATCAAGGAGATCATGAAGAAGTCGCGCGAGCTGGGTATGCAGACTTTCGACCAGGCCCTGTTCGACCTGTTCGAGGCCGACAAGATCAGTTACGAAGACGCGCTGCGCAACGCCGACTCGGTCAACGATCTGCGCCTGACCATCAAGCTGCAGGGCAAGGCGGCCAAGACGCGCGACCTGATGGCCGGCACCGAACACCTGGGGATCGTCTAGTCCCCTTAGCCTTTGGCGGCCTGTGATATAAATGTGGCGAGCACCCTGCACGGATGCTCGCCATTTTTTTCAACCCATCCAACAGGGACGCCAAGCGTGAACACTTTCGATTTCGAGGCCAGCAGTCTGGCGGGCCAGCCTGTCGCGTTGTCCCGGTATCGCGGCAAGGTGCTCCTGATCGTCAACACCGCCAGTGCTTGCGGCTTCACCCCACAGTACGAAGGCCTGGAGCAGTTGTACCGCCGGCATGCGGCCGAGGGACTCGAAGTGCTCGGCTTTCCGTGCAATCAGTTTCGCCAGCAGGAGAGCGGGACCGCGTCGGACATCGCCGCGTTCTGCGAACGAGAATATGGCGTCAGCTTTCCGATGTTTGCCAAGATCGACGTCAATGGCGCCCATGCCCATCCCCTGTTCACCCACCTCAAGCGGCAGGCGCGCGGGGTGCTCGGTACCAAGGCGGTGAAATGGAACTTCACCAAGTTCCTGGTTGATCGTGACGGCAATGTGGTCCGCCGCTATGCGCCGGCGACCAAGCCGGCGGCGCTGGACGCTGATATAGCCGCATTGCTAGTGAAATGATCGATGGCATTCACAACATGGATAACTAACATCAACTCATCTATACGCTTTGTGAATGGGATGCATCAAAACATTTGATTGGCGTTATAATTTCCCGTTGGCCATAATGTCCTTACTCCAACAGAAAGGACACATTATGAACATCGCCAAAAACATGGAATTCGTTTTCGTCATCGCCGTAGCGCTCACCTGCGCCACTGCTTTCGCAGCGCCAGCGAAGACCGCCTTCAAATCCCAAGTTGCCGTCAGCGGCGGCAAGATGGTCAGTGTCGTCGTGACTGGCAAGCGCTTGACGCCCGCACAAAAAGCCGCGCTCGGCAATTAATGCGGAGGCGGGCGCCCTGCCCGCCAGACTTCAAACCTCCTACCCACGGCGCCGGGATGCCGCTTGCAACAAGCGGTGGAAACATCCGGCCCGTGACCAGCTCCCCACTCCACCCGCCGCCCACCCCGATTCCAAAGCACGGGGTCAAGTACGACAATCGAACACGATCTCGGCCATGGTCGGTTCTCCACGGAATGTCACCCCCAAAAGCACGGGGTCAAGTACGACAAACGGACACGGTCTCGGCCATGGTCGGCCTCCGCCACATTGAACAATACCAAGTTGAATAGGGAAAGCCGCAACTGGATCCAGGGGCCGAGATCAGTCGCGACAAGCGGATACGGTCTCGGCGTCGTCTGTCCTCGACGAAAGTGCAAACGACCGAGGCGAACAACGGAACCGGCGATTATTCCAAGCCTATTGCAGAGGCCGGGTCCGAAAGTCGGATCTGACCCCCATGTTTTGGATGTCAGCTCTAGCTGTGATTCGTTTGCTCTTTGAAAATCTTCTGACAGATGAGGAAAATAGTACCCATTCACAAATGAAATATCTTGGACCAACTCATCTATACGTTTGATGAATGGGCTGCATCAGAACATTGAATTGGAATTATATGTGACGTTTCTTCATAATGAACTTACTCAAACGAAAGGACACACATCATGAACATCGCTAAAAACATGGAATTCGTCTTCGTACTCGCCGTCGCACTGACCTGCGCCACCGCCTTTGCAGCGCCAACGAAGACACTGAACAACTCGCTGGTCGCTGTCGGCGGCGGCAAAATGGTGAGTGTCGTGGTCACCGGCAAGCGCCTGACCCCGGCACAGAAGGCCGCCTTCAACGCCTGATCAAGGCTGCGTCATTAACTGGTCGAGCAATTCGATCCAGTGTTTCACCGGGGTCTGCGTCCCCGATTGCAGATGCGTCATGCAGCCGATGTTGGCCGTGACGATCTGCCCAGCGCCAGTAGCGTCCAAATTGGCCAGCTTTGAATCGCGCAGCGCGTGCGCCAGCTCCGGCTGCAGCACCGAATAGGTCCCGGCCGAACCGCAGCACAGATGGCTGTCCGCGCATGGCACCACGTCGACACCGGCCGCCCGCAGCACCGCTTCCACCTTCCCCCGAATCTGCTGACCATGCTGCAATGTGCATGGCGGATGCCAGGCTGTCCGCTCACCACCTTGCGCCATCACGCGTGCGCCAAGCTGCGGTACGAATTCCTCCATCACTTCGCTCAGGTCGCGCGTCAGCGCCGAGATACGCGCCGCCTTGTCGGCGTAGGCGTCATCGTGCGCGAGCAGGTGGCCGTATTCCTTCACCGTGACGCCGCACCCGGATGCCGTCATCACGATCGCCTCGACCTGTTCGACCAGCGGCCACCACGCGTCGATATTGCGACGCATGTCGTCAAGCCCACCATCGTGGTCGTTCAGGTGGTAGCGCAGCGCACCGCAGCAACCGGCCTTCGGCGCCACCAGCAACTGCACGCCCAGCGCATCGAGTACCCGCGCGCTGGCCGCGTTGATGTTCGGTCCCAGCGCCGGCTGCACGCAACCGTCCAGCACCAGCATCTTGCGCGCGTGCGTACGGGCAGGCCAGCGACCGGCGGCGCGCACTGGCGCCAGCTTGTCCTGCAGGGATCGGGACAGCAAGGGGCGCACCATCTGGCCCGCCTTGAATGCCGGCTTGAACAGCCAGCTGCGCGGCAGCGCCTCTTTCAGCATGGTGCGCTTGACCCGTTCGCCGAAGGGCCGCGCCACGTTCTGCTCGACGACCTTGCGGCCGATGTCGACCAGGCGGCCATACTTGACGCCGGACGGACAGGTCGTCTCGCAATTGCGGCAGGTGAGACAGCGGTCCAGGTGGGTCTGGGTACTGGCCGTTACCTCGGCGCCTTCGAGCACTTGCTTGATCAGGTAGATGCGCCCGCGCGGACCGTCCAGCTCATCGCCGAGCAGCTGGTAGGTCGGACAGGTCGCGGTGCAAAAACCGCAATGCACGCAGGCGCGCAGGATCGCCTCGGCTTCGTCGCCGTCGCGCGTTCCCTTGATGAAGTCAGCCAGATTGGTTTGCATGGTCCATGTCAGGGCGGGGTGGAGGTGGTGGGCCGTTCTTTCCTGATCTTGTCGCTGTCGCGCTGGTACTTGTCATAGTCGTTCGGCACCAGGCGCTTCATGCATTCGTCGCGGTCGGCGATGACTTTCTGCTTGCAGTCACGTTCGGCATGGTCGCGCATCATATCGTAGCCTACGGAGCATCCGGGCAGGATCAGGACGAACGGTAAGACCAGCAAAAGCGATTTGTCCATGGTATTTCTCGTGGCATCGTGAAGAGGGACACTGATCTTGATGAGCCCCTGCTCTTTTGCCAATAAAAACATTCAAAGTACCGCCGCGCGCGCCGATCGCGCCAGCATATCAGTACATGCGTCCCCGGTTGAACACCTGTGCCGGATCGAACGCGCACCGCAGCCGTTCATGAATCGCGGCCAGCGCCGGCGCCAGCGGCTGGAACACGCCGAGCGACTTGTCGCCGCCTCGGAACAAGGTCGCGTGACCGCCGACCGCCGACACCGCGCGCCGGATATTGTGCGCCATCGCCGCATCGGCGTCGACCTTGAGCCAGCGCTGCGCGCCGCCCCATTCGATCAACTGCTCGCCCTTGAGGATGATCGGCCCGGTCACCGATGGTACCGACAGCCGCCACACGCTCGTCTCGCCGGCAAAATACGGGTGCCGCTGCTCGCGCAAATCGGTCCAGAAATCCTCGGCCTGGTCCAGCACTTCGCCGCCAAGCGTCTTGACGGCGGCATCGACCGCCGCGCCGGCGCCCGACAGGCGCAAGCTGAGCTGACCGGCATGCCAGCAGCTGGCCGACAACGGCAGCGGCTGCCCGCCCCAGGCATTGAGCCTGGCGATCGCTTCGATCTCGCTCATGTCGAAACGCAGCGTGGTCTCGCGCACGGGGCGCGGCAGCACCTTGACCGAATGTTCGAGCATGAGGCCAAGCGTGCCGAGCGAACCGGCCAGCATGCGCGAGACGTCGTAGCCGGCGACGTTCTTCATGACCTGGCCGCCGAAGGTGAGCACCTCTCCCCGGCCGTCCATCATCACGGCGCCCAGGATGAAGTCGCGCACCGCGCCGCTGCTGGCCCGGCGCGGCCCCGACACGCCGCTGGCGATGGCGCCGCCGAGCGTGGCGCCGGCGCCGAAGTGCGGCGGCTCGAAGGCCAGCATCTGGTTCTTTTCGGCCAGCGCGGCTTCGATCTCGGCCAGCGGCGTGCCGCTGCGCGCCGTGATCACCAGCTCGGTCGGCTCGTAATCGACAATGCCGCTGTGGCTGCGCGTATCGAGAATCTCGCCGTCCAGCGCCTGGCCGTACCAGTCCTTGGTACCGCCGCCGCGAATGCGCAGCGAGCGGCCCGCTCCAGCCGCCGCCAGCACCTGCCGCCTGAATTGATCGATCGCCTGCGCCGTCATGTTTTTGTCATTGTCCTTGCTAGAAGCGCGGCAGGCCGGCAAATGGCAGCACGCCCCCGCTCACGCGCATCTTGCCGAATTCGGCGCAGCGGTTCAGGGTCGGTATCGCCTTGTCGGGATTGAGCAGAAAGGCCGGGTCGAAGGCGCGCTTAACCGCGAAAAAGGCATCGAGCTCCGCGCGCGTGAACTGCACGCACATTGAATTGATCTTCTCGATGCCGACGCCATGCTCGCCGGTGATGGTGCCGCCGACTTCGACGCAGAGCGCCAGGATCGCCGCGCCGAATTGTTCGGCGCGATCGAACTCGCCGGGCTGGTTGGCGTCAAACAGGATGAGCGGATGCAGGTTGCCGTCGCCGGCATGGAACACATTGGCGCAGCGCAGACCGTAGGTGGACTCCATCTGCTCAATGCCCGTCAACACGCGCGCCAGCTGCTTGCGCGGAATGGTGCCGTCCATGCAGTAGTAGTCGGGCGATATGCGGCCGGCGGCCGGAAAGGCGTTTTTGCGGCCCGACCAGAATTTCAGGCGTTCCGCTTCGGTGGACGACACGGCGATCGCGCTGGCGCCGGCGCCCGCCAGCACCGCGCTCATGCGGGCGATTTCTTCATCGACTTCGAGCGCGGTGCCGTCTGCCTCGCACAGCAAGATGGCGGCGGCGTCGGTGTCGTAACCGGCTTTGACGAAAGGCTCGACCATGCGCGACGATGTACGGTCCATCATTTCCAGCCCCGCCGGGATGATGCCGGCCGCGATCACGCTGGCCACCGCATTGCCGCCGGTGACCACGTCGTCGAACGAGGCCATGATGACGCGCGCGCAAGCCGGTTTGGGCACCAGCTTCACCGCCACTTCGGTGACGATGCCGAGCATGCCCTCGGAGCCGATGAACACCGCCAGCAGATCGAGCCCGGGTGCGTCGAGCGCTTCGGCACCGAGCTCGATGATGTCGCCGTCAATGGTGGCGACCCGCACGCGCAGCACGTTATGAACCGTCAGACCATATTTGAGGCAGTGCACACCGCCCGAGTTTTCAGCGACGTTGCCGCCGATGGTGCAGGCGATTTGCGAGGACGGATCGGGCGCGTAATACAGGCCGTGCGGCGCGGCGGCCTCCGAGATGGCCAGGTTACGCACGCCCGGCTGCACGACCGCCGTGCGGGCGGCCGGGTCAAGCCGCACGACGCGGTTCAACCGCGCGGTCGAGATGACCACGCCGTCGGCCAGCGGCATGGCGCCGCCCGACAGCCCGGTGCCGGCGCCGCGCGGCACGATCGGCACCTGCATCTCGCGGCAAAGATTGAGGATCGCCAGCACCTGCTGCTCGCTGTCGGGCAGTGTGACGATCATCGGCAGCTGGCGGTAGGCGGCCAGGCCGTCGCATTCGTACGGCCGGGTATCTTCGGCGGCCCACAGCACGCAGCGCTCGGGCAGCAGCGCGCGCAGCGCGTCGGCGACCTGGCGCTGGCGTTCGGGATTGATGGGGAGCGGCGCGGACATGGAACGATTGTAGTCCGGATCGGCGTTTTATCGTATGCTCGCACTTATCTTTTACACTCTCGCAGGGCACATCATGGGCAACCGCCTCTCGAAAATCGCCACCCGCACGGGCGACAAGGGCAGCACCGGTCTCGGCGACGGCAGCCGCGTCGACAAGGACCACGTGCGCGTGCAGGCCATGGGCGATGTCGACGAACTGAACTCCTTTGTCGGCCTGCTGCTGTGCGAGGACATGCCGGCCGACCTGGCCGACGCGCTGATCGCCATACAACACGACCTGTTCGACCTCGGCGGCGAGCTGTGCATCCCCGGCTACCGCCTGATCACCGACGAGCACGTGCTGCGGCTCGACGAGCTGCTCGACAAGTACAACGCCACGCTGCCGCCGCTCAAGGAGTTCATCCTGCCGGCCGGCTCGCGCGCGGCCTCGATCGCCCACCTGTGCCGCACGGTGTGCCGGCGCGCCGAGCGCAGCATCGTCGCGCTGGGCAAGGCCGAGTCCATCAACGAAGCGCCGCGCCAGTACGTCAACCGCCTGTCCGACCTGATGTTCGTGCTCTCGCGCGTGCTCAACCGCTTTGCCGGCGGCGGCGACGTGCTGTGGAAGCACGAGCGCCAGCGCAGCTAGCGGCCGGCGCGCTTGACGTCGGCGCTCCCCTCGTCGGGGCCTCGCAGCGGCGCCTCACACCGGCCCCTCACACCGGGGCCTCACACCGGCGTCTCAGGTTGAGGAGTTACGACGGCGCCTCACGCCGGGTGGTAGATCCCCAGGTCGGCGGTGATGCCGAGCCGCTTGACGAAGTCTTTCGGATCGAAGCCCTCCTTCGCGAACCTGGCCGGCATGACAGACAGCGCGCGGGCGAGGTCCGCCGCGCTGGCCCATTCGATCATGGTCACCACGTTGAACTTGCCGGCGCCGGCGGTTTGGGTCAGCACGCGGCGCTGACGGCAGCCGGGCAAGTCGTCAAGCAGCGTGTGCACATGGCGCATCTGGCCGACAAAAGCGTCGAGCGATTCGGGCGGCACGAGGAATTTATCCACACGGAATACGGGTCCGGCATTGTCGGAGGCTGTCAGCTTTGACATGGTCAATTTCCTTTAGAATGGTTGTTCGAACTGTCCGAAAACCAGTCTAAAACCTCAAGTTAAGTTGAGGTCAAGGGATTTTGCGATGAATCTGCCATGACGACCAATCTGCCATGAACATGACGCCCGAGCCGACGACACTGGAGCAGGCCGGCTTTCCATCGACCCTCTCGGTGGGCGACGTGGCGCGCCGCAGCGGGGTGGCGGTGTCGACCCTGCATTTCTACGAAACCAAGGGGCTGATCAGCAGCCACCGCAACGGCGGCAACCAGCGCCGCTACCAGCGCGAGGTGCTGCGGCGGGTGGCTTTCATCCGCGTCGCGCAAAGGGTCGGCATTCCGCTGGCCGACATCGAGACCGCGCTCGCCAGCCTCGGCGACAGCGCCGCGCCCTCGCGCGAGGACTGGGCGCGCCTGTCGGCCGGCTGGCGCGCCGAACTCGATGCGCGCATGGCCCAGCTCAGGAAGCTGCGCGACACGCTCGACGATTGCATCGGCTGCGGCTGCCTGTCGATCGACCGCTGCAAGCTGCGCAATCCCATGGACAAGCTGGGCGCCAAAGGGGCCGGCGCGCGCCGCCTGTGGATCGACGAACCCACCAAGGAACGCGAAACATGAACCTGCGCCTGCGCCCCCTGCGCGACGCCGACCACGGTGAAATCGCCACGTGGATTCCGGACGAGATAAGCTGCCTGCGCTGGGCCGGGCCGCGCCTGTGCTATCCGTTCTCGGTGGCGGATTTTCCCGAGCAGCTGGCGGTGCGCGGCGCCAGCAGCTACTGCCTGTCCAATCTCGCCGGCGTGGAGCCGGTCGGCTTCGGCCAGCACTGGGTGCTCACGCCCGGCATGGTGCACCTGGGCCGCGTGATCGTCGCGCCGC
>JBDSTZ010000549.1:0-3480 GCA_039927975.1 Massilia sp.
GGGGCAGTGCCGCCGGCCGCGCGCGGCGCCCGGGCGAGCGTGGTGGCCGCTGCAGCGCTGGCCGCCGGCACGGCGATCGGCGCAGCCGGCGCCGGCGCGGCCGGCGTCCCCAGCCTGGTTTCGATTGGCTGATGCCGGCCATCCTGGTGGCCGGGCGCGGGCGGGCGCCGCGCCAGCCAGCCCAGCGCCAGCAGGTGCAGCGCGAGCGAGACCGCGCACCACAGCAGCAGTCGCCGGTACGGCGCCAGCGGAGCAAGGAGGGAAGCCATCGTCATGGCCGCCAGTGTAGCGTGTCGGCGCGCTGCGCGGCTGGCTTGTTGCACCCGGCTTGCGCCTGATTTGTGCCTGATGTGCGCGCGGTTTGCGCGCGGTTTGCGCTTTGACGGCGGTGCGCTCAGGCCGCGATCGCCGGCAGGCTGCGCCGTTCGCGCAGCAGCGCGCTCATTTGATCGAGCGGCAGCGGGCGGGCGAAATAAAACCCTTGCATGATGTCGCAGCCGGCGCCGCGCAGGAAGTCCAGCTGGGCCTCGGTCTCGACCCCCTCGGCCACCACCGTCAGGCCGAGGCTGTGGGCCATCGCGATGATCGCGGTGGCGATCGCCTCGCCGTCGCCCGGCACGTCGTGCACGAAGCTGCGGTCGATCTTGAGCTGGTCGATCGGAAAGCGCTTGAGGTAGGCCATCGACGAGTAGCCGGTGCCGAAGTCGTCGATCGACAGGTGGATCCCGCTCGCCTGGAAGCTGTGCAGCAGGTCGAGGTTGGCGCGCACGTTCTCCATCAGCACGCCCTCGGTGATCTCCAGTTCGAGCATGCCCGGCGCCAGTCCGGTCTCGGCCAGGATCGCGCGGATGTCGGCCAACAGGCCCGGGTCGCGCGTCTGGCGCGCCGACAGGTTGACGGCGACCTGGCCGATGCTGCCCAGCAGGCCCGCGTCGCGCCAGGCGGCGGCCTGGCGGCACGCCGTCTCCAGCACCCAGCGCCCGAGCGGGACGATGATGCCGCTTTCCTCGGCCACCGGGATGACTTCGGCCGGACTGACCTGGCCCAGTTCGTCGCAACGCCAGCGCAGCAGCGCCTCGAGCCCGACGATGCGCCCGCTCGCCAGGTCGACCTGCGGCTGGTAGTGCAGATCGAGCTCGCCGCGTTCAATCGCGCGCCGCAGGTTCGCTTCGAGCTTGAGGCGCTTCTGGGCGCGCAGCTCCATCTCCGGCTGGAACACCTCGTAGGCGTTCTTGCCGTGGCTCTTGGCTTGGTACATCGCGGTGTCGGCGCTGCGCGTCAGGGTCAGGGCGTCGCCGGCGTCGCGCGGATAGAGGCTCACGCCGATACTGGCGCTGACATACAGCTGGTGGCCCTTGACGGTGAACGGCGCCTCGAGCGCGCCGAGGATCTTGCGCGCCACTCCGGCCACCTCGGTGTCGTCGTCGTACGGCTCGACGATCACGACGAATTCGTCGCCGCCGATGCGGCAGATGATGTCGGTGATGCGCAGGGTGCCCAGCAGGCGCTCGGCCACCAGCTTGAGCAGGACGTCGCCGCAGTCGTGGCCGAGGGTGTCGTTGACCACCTTGATGTTGTCGAGGTCGAGCAGCAGCAGCCCGACCGAACTCTCGCGGCGGTCGGCCAGCGACAGCGCGAACGCCAGCCGGTCGTTGAACTGGTGGCGGTTGGGCAGCGCGGTGACCGAGTCGACGTGCGCGAGGAAGTGCAGGTGGGACTCGGCGCGCCGCACCGCGCGCCGCATCGAGGCGACCAGCCCGTAGGCCAGCGCCAGCGAGGCCAGCGCCACCGCCAGCGTCAGGCCGGCATAGGCGGCCAGGCGCGAATACAGGTCGGACAGGGTGGCGCGGATCAGCACCGTGCCGATCCGCTCGCCGTTGACCACCACCGGCTCGGCGACGTCGAGCCGGTCGAGCCGGTAGGCATAGCCGGCCGCCCGCAGCGCCGGATCGGGCGCGGCCGGCGCGACGCCGGCCTGGCGCAGGTAGAACGCCAGCGGCGCATCGTGCTTGTCGAAGATGGCGGCGCCGGCCACGCTGGACGACACCGCCAGCGCGGCCAGGGTCTCCTCGCCGGCGCGGCGGTCGCGGAACATCAGCGCCGCGCTGCCGGCGTTGCCGACGATCTGGGCCTGCACCCGCAGGTCGTCGACCATGGCGCCGCGCAGCGCCAGGAACTGCACCACGATCAGCGCCAGGCTGGCCACGCACAGGGCGGCGCCGGCGGTCACCATATTGGTCAGCGCCAGCTTGCGGGTCAGCATGCGCGGCAGGCGCCGTTCGGCGGCGCCGGTCATTGCGCGCTCCTGGCCAGGCGCAGCAGCTTTGAACTAAGGTTCAGGTGGGCGCTGCGCATGGCCGCCAGGTCGACGTCGAAGGCGATGCGCCGCTCGTCGGTGGCGAGTGCGATGACGGCGCCGTCGGCGCCCGCGCCCGCCTCGTCGGCGACCGTCAGCACCGCCGCGCCGGCCAGCTCGCGCCGGGTCTGGCTCCAGCGCTCGCGGTCGTGCTGGTCGAGCACCAGCACGTGGCAGGCGCGCCCGCTCACGCCTTGCTGGAGCACGATGCGATGGCCGTTGACCTGCTTGTCGCCCAGCGCGCCGAGCGCGGCCAACAGCGGACTGGCCGCGCCGGCGCACAGCCTGATCGGCGCGCCGCCGGCCAGCGCCTGCGGCGGCCATTCGGTAAAGAAGATGAAGTTGTAGACAAAGGCCGCCTTCAGTTCGTTTTCCGGCACCGGTTCGGCGGCCGGCGTGCGCAGCGCCGTCCCGAGGCCGGCGGCCATGAGCAGCAACGGCAGCAGCGCGCGGCGCCAGCGCGGCCGGCCCGGGTGTCGGCGGCGCGCGCTAGAACACATATGCCAGCCTCACATGCGCGTGACGCCGGTCCTGGGCGATCGCCGCCTGCGTATGTTCGGCCGCGCCTGGATCGGCGTAGCGGCGGTCGAGCAGATTGGCGATGCCGAGCGAAGCTTCGACGCGCTCGGCCAGGCGCGCGGTGTAGAAGTTCGCGTTGAGCAGGCAGAAGCCGCCGGTCGATCCGGCCGAGGTGCGGCGCGGGCCGACGTACTGCGCCTCGGCGCCGGCCATCCAGCCGCCGGCCAGCGGCAGCGCGGCGTTCAGCTTGGCCAGCCGCGCCGGCGCGTTCGCCTGCGCCGGCGCCGGCGCGCCGGGCACGAACATCTTCGGGCTTGCCATCGGCGCCGGCGCGACCGGTGCTGGCGGTCCCATCGCGTACTGGCCGACCCGGTTCCAGCTCAGGTTCGCGCGGAGCAGGGCCGACGACGCCCAGTTGCGCTCGTATTCGAGTTCGATGCCGCGCGCCCCCAGCCGGCGCGCATTGTCGAAGCGCGTCATGTCGGTGCGCGGGTTGTAGGTCTGGGTGATCAGCCGGGCGATGTCGTTGTCGTAGGCGGTCAGGGTCAGGCGCGCGCGCTGGCCGAACTGGCGCACCAGCGCCAGTTCGGTGGTGACGATTTCCT
>JBDSTZ010000550.1:0-11200 GCA_039927975.1 Massilia sp.
CCGGCCGCTCCGGCCGGCGCCATTTCCCCCAGCAGTCCTGGCGCGCTGCGCGGTCCCGCGCCGCCCGCCACGCCACGCCGGCGCCGCCGTCGCCGCATGCAGTCGCGTGAACGATCGTCGTCCCCGACTCTCTTCCTGAAAATTTAATCTTGAAAAACCGGCTTTTCGGTGGCGTTTACACGCCCCGCTTTGCCAAAAGGCCCAAGCAAAATCAGGGCTTGAGATTCGTCAATTGTTCCTCACTGTTGTTTCGTCGCTCCCATTGATGCGGTCGTTTGACCGCTGAATGCGGGAGATGGTTTGATGCCCTGGTCAGATGCATTTTTGATACTGATTCTTTCCAATCGGCATCTTTCATCTTTTCCGCCAGCCGCAGGGCCCCCATCCATACCAGGAGCGACAATGAGCACGCATGAAAAAGTTCTGTCTCGATCAGTCAGAGCCATTTTTTCCACCGGCATCGCGGCGGGCCTCGGCCTGGCCGCCGCGCCGGCGTTTTCCCAAGAGGCCGAGGCGCCGGTGGCGCGCGTGGTCGTGACCGGCTCGGCGATCAAGCGCATCGACGCCGAAACGATGGTGCCGGTGACGATCGTCAAGATGGAGGACATCAAGAAAAGCGGCGTCACCACCATCGAGCAGGTGATGGCCAGCCTGAGTTCGGTGCAGGTCCAGCAGAGCACCAGCCAGGTGGTCGGCCTGGGCACCGGCGGCGCCGCCTTCGCCGACCTGCGCGGCGTCGGCGCGAACAAGACCCTGGTGCTGCTCAACGGCCGGCGGGTGGCCAACAATGCCTTCGACGGCTCGGCGCCCGACCTCAACATGATTCCCTTCGCCGCGCTCGAACGGGTCGAGGTGCTGCGCGACGGCGCCTCCTCGCTGTACGGCAGCGACGCGGTGGGCGGGGTGATCAACTTCATCACCCGCAAGAACCTGCGCGGCGCCACGCTCACGGTCGGCGCCGATTCGCCCGAGCATCCGGGCGGCGCGGCCAACAGCGCCAACGCCGGCGTCGGCTTCGGCGACCTTGGCGCCGACGGCTACAACGTCTTCATGATGGTCGACCACCAGGCCACTCATCGCATCGGCGGCACCCAGCGGCCCTTCAACAAGCGCTACGCCGGCGGCATTTCGCCGACCACCAGCCCGGCCAATTTCTACCAGGGCGGCGTCAGCGACAATCCGGCGGCGCCTGACTGCACCAGCGCGAGCAACCTGATTCCGGGTCCCGGCGGGCATGGCTGCCAGATGACGACCTCGAGCTTCGTCGACTACATTCCCAAGAGCGAGCGCGACGCCGGCCTGGCGAAGGCGACCTTCAAGCTTGGCGCCGACCACGAGCTCGGCGTCGAGTACCTGGTCAGCCACAGCAAGGTCCAAAGCCAGATCGCACCGGTGCCCTACGGCGGCTTGAACCAGAACAGCACGCGCCCGGACGGCACCCCCAATCCCTACTATCCCGGCAATCCGGGCGCGACGATTCCGCACATCAAGCTGTCGCCCGACTACGCGGAAGACGGCATGGATCCTTCCCTCAAGCCGGGCTTCATTCACGTCAAGTGGCGCGACCTGCCGAACGGGCCGCGCTCCGACGAGAACATCAACGACCAGCAGCGCCTGGTCGTCTCGCTGGGCGGCACGCTGGCCGGCTGGGATTACGAGGCGGCAGTGAGCTACAACCGCAACAAGGTGCAGGAGTTCCTGCGCGGCTACAGCGACAGCGGCATTATCCGGCCCGGTGTGTTAAATGGCATCATCAACCCGTTCGGCGAGCAGGACGCCGCCGGCAGCGCCCTGATCGCCAGCGCCGCGCTCGACGGCAACGTGCAAAACGGCCAGGGCACCAGCAAGGGCGTCGACGCCCACGCCAGCCGCGAAGCGGGCGACTGGTTCGGCGCCGGCCGCCAGGTCGCGCTGGCGCTCGGCGTCCAATATGACCGCCAGGAATTTTCCAACACCGCCAACCCGGAGTACGCCGCCAGGGTCGTCGACAGCACCGGTATCGATCCTGCGCTGTCGAACATCGGCGCGCGCAAGGTGCTGGCCGGCTATGTCGAATTGAACATGCCGGTCTTCAAGACGCTCGACCTCACCGCCGCCGTCCGCTACGACAAGTACAGCGATTTCGGCAGCACCACCAATCCGAAGGTGGGCTTCCGCTTCCAGCCAAACAAGCGTTTCCTGCTGCGCGGCTCGTATTCGACCGGCTTTCGGGCGCCCTCGCTGTATGAGATCAACGCGGCCCAGACCTATACCAACACCGCCCTGCATGACGACCCGGTCAATTGCCCGGCTGGCGTGGCCGCGCCCGGCAAGCCGGAAGCGGCCAACTGCGGCCAGCAATTCCAGGCCCTGGCAGGCGGCAACAAGTCGCTGACCCCGGAAAAATCGCGGAACGCCGCGCTCGGCCTGGTGTTTGAACCGGCCAACAATCTGAGTCTCGGCATGGATCTCTGGTGGCTGCAGTTGCGCGACCAGATCGGTTCGCTCGACGAGAACGACGTGTTCGACTCGCTCGCGCTGTACGGCGACCTGTTCCACCGCAACGGGCTCGGCAACCTGGCCACCGACGGCTCGCAGTGCCCCGATCCAAACACCTGCGGCTACGTCGACCTGCGCACCCGCAACCTGGGCGACCTGCACACCAGCGGCATCGACTTGAGCGCCAACTACAAGCTGAAGACGGCGGCGCACGGCGCCTTCACCTTCGCCGCCGGCGCCACCTGGGTGCACAAGTATGACTATCAGAACGCCAAGGGCGGCGCCTGGCATCCGAACGTCGGCGTGTACTCGGGCGCCGGTCCGGTCTTCAAATGGCAGGACAGCGTCAGCGTCAACTGGAGCGGCGGCAAGGTCGCCGCCGGCCTGAGCGGCCACTACAAGTCGGGCTACCTTGACGAGGACGAGGAAAACCATGTCGCTTCCTACACAACCTGGGACGGCTTCGCCAGCGTCGAGGTATTCAAGGGCCTGACGGTCACGGCGGGCGCGCGCAACCTGTTCGACCGCGCCCCGCCGCTGAGCTTCCAAAGAAGGACCTTCCAGGCCGGCTACGATCCGCGCTACACCGATCCGACCGGCCGCGCCTACTACGTGCGGGCGACCTACAGCTTCTAGTCGTCGTCGTTGTCCCCTGCATGTCCGGCGTCACGCGACGCCGGGCATGTTGCATTTTGGCGGGCCGGCGGCGCCTGCCTGGCGGCGCACGGGGGAGGGGGCGGCGCGGCGAATTGCCGCCGGGCCCGGGTTTGCGCTATTGTTGCAAGCGAGCGAATCCGATCCCGAACCGAAACTACCTCCCGACCATGCTCGCCTATATCCTGCGCCGCCTGTGGCAGATGCTGCCCACCATGGCCGGCGTGGTGCTGCTCGTGTTCATCCTGTTCAACTGGGTCGGCGGCGACCCGGCCTATATCCTGGCCGGCAAGATGTCGGACGCCGACGCGATCGCCAACATCCGCCGCCAGCTCGGCGTCGACCAGCCCTACCACGTCCAGCTCGGCATCTTCGTCAGGCAGATCCTCACCGCCGATTTCGGCAACGGCTGGAGCACCGGCGAGCCGGTCTCGCACATCATCGCCAGCCGCCTCGGTCCGTCGCTGACGGTGCTGGTGCCGCTCACCCTGCTCGAAACCGCGCTCGGCGTCGCACTGGCGCTGGCGGTCGCCTTCGTGCGCGGCAGCCTGACCGACCGCGCCGTCATGGTCGCCTGCACGGTCGGCATGTCGGTCAGCATCCTGGTCTACATCATCGCCTTCCAGTATGGCCTGGCGTACAAGCTCGGCTGGTTTCCGGTGCAGGGCTGGGGCGAGTCCCTGGGCGACAACCTGTTGCGCTACGCCAGCCTGCCGATCCTGATCGGGCTGGCCGTGTCGATCGCGCCGACCCTGCGGCTGTACCGCAGCTTTGTGCTCGACGAGGTGAACCAGGATTACGTGCGCACCGCGCGCGCCAAGGGATTGCCCGAGGCGCGCGTGATGTGGGTCCACGTGCTGCGCAACGCCGCCATCCCGATCATCACCCACGTGATGGCCAATCTGCCGGCGCTGCTGATCGGCGCTTTCCTGCTCGAGCGTTTTTTCGGCATTCCCGGCATCGGGCGCGAAGTGATCCTGGCCGTCGAGCGCAGCGATTTTCCGGTGATTAAGGCGATCACGGTCTATGTCGCCGCCGCCACCATGCTGTTCAACCTGCTGGCCGA
This sequence comes from Massilia sp., assembly GCA_039927975.1. Lineage (GTDB taxonomy): Bacteria > Pseudomonadota > Gammaproteobacteria > Burkholderiales > Burkholderiaceae_D > JBDSTZ01. The sequence continues at coordinate 4,199 of JBDSTZ010000550.1, forward strand.
CCTGCTGTACCAGGCGGTCGACCCACGCGTGCAGTTGCATTGATGGACAAGGGTTACGCCGACAGCGCCGCCGACCGCGACGCCCACAGCTCGCCCGGTCTGTGGACCCTGGCCTGGCGCCGGCTGCGCCGCGACCGCCTCGGCATGGCCTCGCTGGCGGTGGTCGCGCTGTTCCTGCTGACGCTGCTGCTGTCGGCCAGCGGCTTGCTGGCCGCCGACTGGGAGCGCGAAGTGGCTGTCAACTATGCGCCGCCGAGCTGGCTGGCGCCGTCCGCTTCATCCACCGGCGCCGACGCCGGGCCGGCCTCGGCCGCGGCCCTTCCCGACAATCCCTTCGATCCGCTGGCCGACGACATCCGCGCGTTGCGTGGCGCCGGCGGCGAACGCTACGGCATCGCCGATCCACTCGCCGATGAACTGGCCCAGCTGCGCCCGGGCGCCGCGCGCGGCAGTGCCGCCGCGCGCCGCGCCAGCCTGCCCTTCGGCGCCGACAAATGGGGCCACGACATCGTCAAGAAAACCATCAAGGGCGGCGAAACCTCGATCGTGGTCGGGCTGGTGGCGGCACTGCTGGCGGTCGGCATCGGCACCGCGCTGGGCGCGCTGTCGGGCTATTTCGGCGGCGTCGTCGACGACTTGCTGACCTGGTTCTACAGCGTCTTCACCGCCATTCCGGCGATCCTGATGATCCTCACCGTGGCGGCCGTCTTGCAGCACAAGGGCGTGCTGACGATCGTGCTGATCCTCGGGCTGACCGGCTGGACCGGCCCCTACCGCCTGATGCGCGCCGAATACATGAAGCACCGGCGCCGCGAATACGTGCTGGCGGCCGACGCCATCGGCGCTTCGCACTGGCGCAAGATGGCCTCGCACATCTTCCCCAACGTCAGCCACGTGGCGCTGGTGCAGCTGTCGATCCTGGTGGTCGGCTTCATCAAGGCCGAAGTCATCCTGAGCTTTCTCGGCTTCGGCGTGCCGGTCGGCACTGTGTCGTGGGGCAGCATGCTCAACGAGGCGCAGAATGAACTGATCCTCGGCAAGTGGTGGCAGCTGGCGGCGGCGGCCGGCGCGATGGCGCTGCTGGTGACCGCGTTTTCGCTGCTGACCGATGCGCTGCGCGACGCGCTCGATCCCAAGTTGCGATGAGGCCGGCGACCATGGACGACACGATCTTGCTGACAGTGCGCGATTTGCGCGTGGCCTTCCGTCAGGGGCGCGGGCAGGCGGACGAGGCCGGCTTCCAGGCCCTCAAAGGCATCTCCTTCGACGTGCCGCGCAACGCCACCGTCGCGCTGGTGGGCGAATCGGGCAGCGGCAAGTCGGTCAGCGCGCTGGCCGTGATGGGCTTGCTGGCGCCGGAGACGGCCATCGTCGACGCGGCCAGCAGCATCGTGTTCGACGGCCGTGAGCTGCTGCGCCTGGCGCCGGCCGAACGGCGCCGGATCTGCGGCAAGGAGATCGCGATGATCTTCCAGGAGCCGATGTCCTCGCTCAACCCGGTGCTGACGGTCGGCTTCCAGATCGGCGAAGTGCTGCGCCGGCACATGGGCATGAACCGGCGCCAGGCGCACGCGCGCACGCTGGCGCTGCTCGATGAAGTCGGCATCCCCGAGCCGGCGCGCCGGATCGGCGCCTATCCGAGCCAGCTGTCGGGCGGGCAGCAGCAGCGCGTGATGATCGCCATGGCGATCGCCTGCGAACCGGCGCTGTTGATCGCCGACGAACCGACCACCGCGCTCGACGTCACGATCCAGCAGCAGATCATGGCGCTCATCGCCAGCCTGCAGGCCAAGCGCCGGATGGCGGTGCTGTTCATTACCCACGACCTGGCGCTGGTGCGCGATATCGCCGACCAGGTCATCGTAATGCGCCATGGCGCGGTGCGCGAGCAGGGCGCGGTGGCGCGCATCTTCACGCAGGCGGCCGACCCCTACACCCGTGCCTTGCTCGATTGCCGGCCCAGCCTCGACGCGCGGCCGATGCGGCTGCCGGTGATCGACCAGGCGGACGACGCCGGCGCCCGGCGTGAGCGCAGGCGCGGCTATGTCGACGGCGCCCCGGTGGCGCTCCAGGTCGACAAGCTGAGCAAAAGCTTCTTCATGCGCGAGGGCTGGTTCGGCAAGCGCGAGTTCAAGGCCGTCAGCGAGGTCTCGTTCACCCTTCAGCGCGGCAAGACGCTGGGCGTGGTCGGCGAGTCCGGCTCCGGCAAGACCACCCTCGGGCTGACCTTGCTGCGCCTGCAGCGCGCCAGCGCCGGCACGGCGATGTTTGAAGGGCGCGACCTGCAAGCGCTGTCGGAGCGGGAATACCGGCCGTACAAACGGCGCATCCAGATCGTCTTCCAGAATCCGTACGCCTCGCTCAACCCGCGCTTCACGGTCGGCCAGATCCTGCTCGAACCGATGCGCATCCACGCCATCGGCGCCGACGAGCGCGCCCGCGTCGCCATGGCCGCCGCGCTGCTGCGCAAGGTCGGCCTGCCGGCCGAGGCCATGCACCGCTATCCGCACGAGTTCTCGGGCGGCCAGCGCCAGCGCATCGCGATCGCGCGCTGCCTGACCATGCAGCCCGAGATCCTGGTGTGCGACGAATCGGTGTCGGCGCTCGACGTCTCGGTGCAAGCCCAGGTGCTGAACCTGCTGCAGGACCTGCAGGACGAACTGGGCATCAGCTACATCTTCATCTCGCATGACCTGGCGGTGGTGCATCAGATGGCCGACCAGGTCATGGTGATGCGGCAGGGCAGGGTGGTCGAGCTGGCCGATGCCGACGAGCTGTTCCGCAATCCGCGCGATCCCTACACGCGCGCCCTGCTGGACGCCATTCCGGGCCGCCGGCCAGCGTTGTAATTCAAGGCACGCGCTTCGGCGCGCGCGCTTTTCGGCTAAGATAAGCGCATGGCCCAGCTTATTCTCCTCATTCAGACCTACGGCGTGCTGATCGTGTTCGGCACCGTGCTGCTTGAGCAGATCGGCTTGCCGATTCCCGCCTTCCCGATCCTCATCGTGGCCGGCGCGATGGCCGTCGACGACCAGATCAGCTGGCCGCTGTGCCTGGCCGTCAGCGTGGCCGCCTGCCTGATCAGCGATACCTTCTGGTACAAGGCGGGCCAGTTTTACGGCAAGCGCATCCTCAAGCTGCTGTGCAAAATCTCGCTCTCGCCCGATTACTGCGTCAGCCAGACCGAAGACAACTTCAACCGCTGGGGACCGAAGTCGCTGATCGTCGCCAAGTTCATCCCTGGCTTTAACACCATCGCCCCGCCACTGGCCGGCGCGATGGGCATCGGCGTCGCGCGTTTTCTGATGTTCAGCGTGGCCGGCGGCCTGCTGTGGAGCGGCGTCGGCATCGGCATCGGCGCCTACTTCCATTCGAGTATCGACCAGGTGTTGGACGCGCTCGGCACCATGGGCAGCACCGCGCTGATGGTCCTGCTGGTGCTGCTGGCGCTGTTCATCCTGTATAAATATATCGAGCGGCGCCGCTTTCGCGAAGCCTTGCAGGTCGAGCGGATCCACATGGATGAATTGCGCGACCTGATCGCCGGCGGCCACGACCCCATCCTGATCGACGCGCGCAGCAAGACTGCGCAGCAGCTCGAGGCGCCGATTCCGGGCGCGCTGATCTTCAACGATTGCGCGCCCGAGCAGTTCATCGCGGCGCTCGACAAGGACCGCCACATCGTCGTCTACTGCAGCTGCCCGAACGACGTCACCGCGGCCCAGGTTGCCAAGCAGTTGCTCGGCCAGGGCTTTCATCGCGCGCGGCCGCTGCATGGCGGGCTCGACGCGTACAACGCCCATTATGCGCTGCCCGACGCCGATTCCGTGCCAGCTCACTGACCGGGCGCGGGCGGTAGCGCCGCTGCTTCCTTGTCGGATGCGATCAATGTTTCGTTGATTGCTGATGGTCTGTCCGTCACCCTTGACAATGCGTTGAGCGCGCATAAAGATAGACCAATGAACGATCTCACCCGCCCCGAAGTTGATGCAAAGCTAGCTGCTTCGGAGGCTAAGCTCGAAGCTCGACTGGCGAATTTCGACGCGAATCTGAAGTCTGGTTTTGCGGATCTGCGCTCAGATATGGCCCGTACCCAAGCTGACGTGCACGCAAATGCATCACAGTTGCGCGCGGAAATGGCGCGCATGCAGACAGACGCTCACAAAAATACGGCCGACTTGATCCGCTGGGGCGTCGGCATTGGCATCGCCGGGGTCGCTGCGACCGTGGGATTACTCACCTACATGACCAAATTCCCCGCCCCTGGACAGAGTCAGGCGACTACCCCGATCGTCGTTTACGTCCAGCCGCCTGCGCCTGCCGCAGAGCCAAAGGCGAAGTAGGGGCAGCCATTCCCGGGAGGTAAGCTGCAGCTTGCTGACGTGACCTGCCGGGAGACCTTTCACCCGTTCACCGCCGCCCGCCGGACTGTTCCGTAGCGCGATTACGGTAAAGAGTTGGTCAATAATTATCTTTTTCCGTGTGATGTTAAAATCCTGTAACTAAACTACAAAGATGTCTTGCGCAGCGAAGCCCAATTCCTTTAAGCTACAGTTTGTTCTTAATTGCTTCCGTCATGACTCAACAGCCCGCCGCCGCACCCCGTCCAGCCGCAATCCCATGTTTCGCGGGCGGTCCCCGGCTGCTTGCCGACATCGGCGGCACCAACGCGCGCTTCGCGCTGGAGACCTCGCCCGGGCAGATCGGCGCCATCGCCGTGCTGCCGTGCGCCGACTACCCCACCGTCGCCGACGCCCTGCGCGCCTACCTGGCGCGGCCGGAACTGGCTGCGCACCCGGCCGGCGCCATCCGCCACGCCGCCATCGCCATCGCCAACCCGGTCGTTGGCGACCTGGTGCGCATGACCAATCACCACTGGGAATTTTCGATCGCCGCCCTGCAGCGCGAGTGCGGCTTCGACACCCTGATCGTGGTCAACGACTTCACCGCGCTCGCGCGCGCCTTGCCGCTGCTGTCGGGCGACCAGAAGCGCCAGATCGGCGGCGGCACGCCGCAGCCGTCGAGCGCGCTCGGCCTGCTCGGCGCCGGCACCGGCCTCGGCGTGTCGGGCCTGATTCCGCAGGGCGCCCACTGGACCGCCTTGCGCAGCGAAGGCGGTCACGCGACGTTTTCCCCTGCCAACGAGACCGAAATCGCCATCCTGCGCTTCGCCTGGCGCGAGTTCGAGCACGTCTCGGCCGAGCGCCTGTTGTCGGGCGACGGACTCGAACTGATCTACCGCGCGCTGGCCCACCACACCGGCCAGCCCGACGAGAAGCTGTCCGCGCCCGAGATCACCCGGCGCGGCCTGGCCGGCGAGTGCGCGTTCTGCGACCAGGTCATCGAAGCGTTCTGCCTCATGCTCGGCACCGTGGCCGGCAACCTCGCCGTTACCCTCGGCGCCCAGGGCGGCATCTACATCGGCGGCGGCATTGTCCCGCGTCTCGGGGCGCGCTTCGCCGCCTCGGGATTTCGCCAGCGTTTCGAGCAGAAAGGGCGCTTCGTCGGCTATCTGTCGCAAGTGCCGACCTACGTCATCCTCGACCCCTATCCGGCTTTCCTCGGCGTGTCGGCCATCCTCGCGGAAAAGCTCGGCTAGTCTTGCCGCACGGCGCTTTGTCCTTTTCGCCGTTTTATCAGGTACAATGACGCCAGTTGAAGGAAACGATGTCGGTCGTTTGTGTGGCGCGCGCCCCGGGTTTTGCCCGTTTGCCGCCGCCACGAACCAGCGTTTCGCTTGAAAATCAACGGCTTGCGGCCCTCCGGGTGCGCACGGCCGTGTGGCAGGCAGATCTTCCGCCACCGGTAATATCCTGCCCCGCGCATATCGGCCCGGGCAACTGAATCCAGTGTAAGTGTTACTTTGATTGCACAGCAGCGTCCCGGTGTGGCGCGCTCCTTGCCTTTTCTCGACGGATTGTTGTTTGATTTTTTCCTTGCATTCACTGTGCTGCATTGACCGCGCCCGGCTGACGACATCGTATGAATACTGAAGAGGCTAAAAAGGTCCTCGAAACCGCCTTGCTGTGCGCGCGGGAACCGATGTCCATTCACGGCATGCGCAAGTTGTTCGTCGATGTCGACGACAACGGCAAGCCGATGGGCGCCGGCGTCGGCAGCGACACCATCAAGCTGATGCTTGAAGAATTGCGCCACGACTGGCGCGACCGCGGCATTGAAATGGTCAGCCTGTCGTCCGGCTGGCGCTTCCAGAGCCGGCCGGAAATGAAGCAGTACCTCGATCGCCTGAGTCCCGAGAAGCCGCCCAAGTACTCGCGCGCCACCCTCGAGACCCTGGCCATCATCGCCTACCGGCAGCCTGTCACGCGCGGCGACATCGAAGAAATTCGCGGCGTCGCGGTCAATTCGCAGACCATCAAGATGCTCGAAGACCGTGGCTGGGTCGACGTGATCGGTTACCGCGAAGTGATTGGCCGGCCGGCCCTGCTGGCGACGACCAAACAGTTTCTGGACGACCTGGGACTCAACTCCCTGTCGCAGTTGCCGCCCCTGCAGGAGTTGAGCCAGACGCAGAGCGGGCAGGAAATGGAGGCGCTGGAAGCGGCCTTGCAACAGAATTTTGAACAAGCGGCCTCGATGGCCGCGGCACCCGATGGCGCGGGTAGCATTGAAGCGGACGCAGCCGATGGCGCGGACGGCATCGAAGCAACCGCCCCCGATACTTCACCAGTTGAAGTTCCAATTGACGACCCTGCGCCCGAGATTCCGGTTGACGCTGCGCCAGGTCAGCACAACCCTGAAACGAATGATGACAACAACTAAACCAGAGACCCATGCCGCTGATGCGGCAGGCCAGGCCGACGCCGTCGCCGCCAAGCCGAAGCGCCGCACCAAGGCCCAGATCGAAGCGGACGCGGCTGCGGGCATCGTGCCTGTCAAGGCCAAGCGCGCGACCAAGAAGCCGGTAGCGGCGGACGGGGCGGCTGCAACGCCGGCACCTGCGTCCGCGCCGGCGCCGGCTCCGGTGGTCGCGCAAGCGTC
>JBDSTZ010000551.1:0-4696 GCA_039927975.1 Massilia sp.
CGCCGGTTTCGCTGGCCGACGGCGGCGCGGTGTAGCCGCCGCGCCGTTCAAGCACCGACCAGAAGCTGGCGCCCTGCATGTCGCAATACGAGGCCAGCAGCAAGGCGCGGCCGTCGTCCGGATCGCCGCCGCGCTCGGCCTCGGTGCCGAAATCGTAGGTCATGCGCAGCGGCATGTCGGTGATGGTCGGGCCGGAATGGAACAGCGCCGGGTCCCACCAGCGGCTCTCGTAGGCGATGAACAATTTGTAGGCCGGTTGCAGCAGCACCGCCTGGATGTTGAACTGGGTCGCCTCGTTCTGGAAGAAGCTGCTGTCCTGGTCGAGCAGCTCAAGGCTGTGGCGCGGCAGCGCCAGAAACAGTTCGGCGGTCTTGATCTCGAACTGGGTCTCCGGCTTGCCGGTCGTCTGCACCGTCACGCGCAGGCGGTCGTCCGCCTCGCGCTCGAAGCGGCGCAGCTCGGTCGTGGGATGGATCGGGCAACTGCCCGGCACCAGGCGCCCGGCCAGGGTCGCCGGCAGCGTGTGGAAACCGGTGGTGAAGCGCAGATAGGGCGTCGGCACCGAGAAGTCGGTCAGCATGTAGGGCATCGCCTCGGCCGCGTTCCAGTTGATGGTGTTCGAGTTGTAGCCGCCGCCATCCCAGCAATAGGTGTAACCCTCGTTGCTGAGCACGTGATAGAGGATGTTCCAGAAGCCGATGTCGTGCAGCGGCATCTCCTGGTAAAGACCGTCGGTGTAACGGAAGTTTTCCTTGACCCATTGCCAGTTGGCGTCGGTCCAGTTCAGCGCGTCCGGCCCCACCACTTTCTGGATCGCGTAGTTGAACAGCGCGTTGGGGGTCTTGCCCACTTCGCCGTCGCGCAGGCAGTAGGGAACCGGAAACCCCTTGGTGATGGCGTTTTCGTCGAGCCGGGTGGCGCGCAGGTTGAACTGGCTGTTGTCCGACATCGGGAACGGTTCGATCTGCGGGCGCAGGCCAAGCGCGTCGACGAGCACATTGAGCAGCTCGTGGCTCTGGGTGAAGCGCATGCCGCCCAGTTCGGCCGGTACGTGCGTCATATCGTCGAGGATCACACTGTCGAGCCGGCCACCGATGCGGTCGCTGTATTCGAGGATCGCCATGCGCAGGCAGCCATCCGGGCGCGCCGCCGCCAGCGCCGCCAGGCGCGGGCTCTGCCGGTAACCGTTCTGGATCCGCCACGCCGTGTACAGCCCGGCCATGCCGGCCCCGGCGATCAGGACGTCGAAGTCGTCACCGGCGCGCAGCGTCGCGGTGGACACGATCGCCAGCTCGGCGACTTTTCTCACTTTCACCATGATTGGGTCCTTAATAAAATCTAACTGTTATCGAATTTGCAACCGCAACGGCGTGCGCCATCTGCCAGCACGCGCCGGCAGGGGGAAAAGGACGGGGGAAAGGAAGCGCGGCGACCGCCGCGCCGGATCGGGCCGGGGCTTAGCTGCCGAGGCGTCGTCGGGCCGCGGCCGCGCGCGGCGGCGGTGTCGCGCGCACGGTGCGGGCCGCCATGCTCAGCGGCGTGATGTTGGATGTCGGCGCCTTCGGCTCGAACTGGAAGATGCGTACGACGTTGCGCAGGTTCTCGGCCATTTCATGCATCGACTGGGCGGCGGCGGCGCCCTCCTCGACCAGCGCGGCGTTCTGCTGGGTGCCTTCATCGATATAGGCAATCGCCTTGTGCACCTGGCTGATGTCGGTGGCCTGGGTGTGGCTGGCGTGGGTGATGTCGGCCATGATCGCCGTCACCTTGCCGACACTGTCGACGATCGCATCCATGGTGGTGCCGGCCTTGAGCGCGAGCGCGTTGCCGAATTCGATCTTGCCGACCGAGCCTTCAATCAGCGATTTGATTTCCTTGGCCGCTTCGGCCGAGCGCTGCGCCAGGCTGCGCACCTCGGTGGCGACGACCGCGAAACCGCGTCCTTGTTCGCCGGCCCGCGCCGCTTCGACGGCGGCATTGAGCGCCAGGATATTGGTCTGGAAGGCGATCCCTTCGATGACGGCGATGATGTCGACGATTTCGCGCGCGGAGGCGTTGATCTCAGCCATGGTATCGACCACGCGGGCGACCACCTGGCCACCCTGAAGCGCCACTTCCGAGGCCGAGCGCGCCAGTTCGTTGGCGTTCGAGGCGTTGTCTTCGTTGTGCCGCACCGCGCTGGTCAGGTCGTCCATCGAGGTGACGGTGGTCTGCAGCTGGCCGGCCTGCTGTTCGGTGCGCTGGGCCAGGTCGGCGTTGCCGCTGGCGATCTGGGCTGAGGCGGTGGAGATCGTTTCGGTGCCGCCGCGCACCTCGCTGACCACTTCGACCAGCTTGCTGTTCATGTCCGATAAGGCGCGCAGCAGGTCGGCCGTTTCGTCGCCGCCGCGCACCGCGATCTGGCTCGACAAGTCGCCGGCGGCGACCTTTTCGGCCAGCGCGACCGCGGCGCCGAGCGGCACGACGATACCGCGCGTGATGAGCTGGGAAAGCAACAGGCCGATCACGAAGGCCACCGCGCCAATCGAGATCAGCAAGTAGCTCAGGCGGCGCGCCGAGGCGTCGGCCGCCACTTGCATTTCCTTGGCCTCGTTCTTCTGCAGCGCGACCAAATTATTCAATTCCACCAGCAATTGTTGGTACAGGGGATCGACACGGTTGGCGATGATGTCGGCGGCGGCTTCGGAATTGAAGGCCAGCGCCGAAGTGATGGCGTCGGCGGTCGGCTTGGTCAAGTCGTTCTCGACCTTGTCGATACGGTCGAACACCACCTGGCCGCCGGCCGGCACGCCGAGCGCTTCGAGCTGCTTGCGGGTTTCGGTAAACAGCGCCACATGCTTCTTGAGCTTGGCTTCCTCGCGGTTCATCGCCGCCACATCAGTGTAGATGCCGATCGAGCGCACCGCTACCACGCCTTCAAGCTGGGCGCCCTTGAGGATGTTGGTCAGCTCGACTTTGGCCTGGCTGCGCGCCAGATTGGCAGCCGCTTCCTGGCGGTTGTGGGTGCTGCCGACTTCATTGATGACAACAATTCCCACCATCATGGCCAGCAGCAGGCCAAACCCCAGGCGCAGGCGGGTGCCGATGCGCAAACGACGAAACATATCCATTACCGCTCCCTACCGAGGCGCGATAGTCGCCTCATGTGTGTCAATACATTTAACAGATGTTTATTTACTGTACACGCCGACGCTGATAATCAGGTCGCCGGATTTTTCCAGATAAGTCGATTTCTTTTCGACTTCCTTGGTGGCCTTGTTCGGCCATTTATAGTCGACCCAGCCCTTGCCCTTGGTGTTGGCCACTTCGACGAAGCCCTTCACCATTTCGTAGCCGGTCGAATCCTTCAGGTCGATCAGGTTCTTGCCGACCAGTTTGGGATTGCCGCCGTGCGCCACGCACAGGCCGTCGAGGGTGTGGATGAACACGTACATGTCTTTTTTGACGAACTGCCCGGCCGGGTTGTTCACCTCGGCGAACAGTTTTTCCTTGCCATCCTTCTTGAGGACAGCGACCGCCTGCTTGACCATGGCGACGGCTTCGTCGGCCGTGCCGCGCTCGGCGTCGGCCGCGAAGCACGGCAGCGCGATAGCCATCAGGGCGGCACATTTGACCAGCCATTTCATTGCGATATTCATCCCGTTTTCCTTTTAAACTAATTTTTATCAATACTGATGTGCGAGCGGGGCGTTCGGACCGCGCAATCGCATTTACCGTGTGCCAATATGCGCTTCGGGTAAATACGCACTCGGGGAGGCAATATTGCCACAAGGAATTGATTAACGCAAAGAAAATATTGCCTACAATCAAAATTAGTAGGTTATGTTGATGCTTGGTTGCTTCGGGGTTTGCGTGTCGGTATCGAAGGCGCTCGCGCCAAGGGGCACTGAACTATCCGGCGTTTGCCGGGGTCTGATCTGGACCTGGCCAAGCACCGCCCTGCCGACGGACGAAAAAAAACCGGGAGCGTCGCGTGTGCGAGGCTCCCGGTTTTCAACCAACGGCGCAGCGTGCTGCGCCGTGGAAAAATCGATTATTGCAGTTTGATTTCGACGTCGACGCCAGCTGGCAGGTCCAGCTTCATCAGTGCGTCAACGGTCTTGTCGGTTGGGTCGACGATGTCCATCAGGCGCTGGTGGGTGCGGATTTCGAACTGGTCGCGCGAAGTCTTGTTGACGTGCGGCGAACGCAGGACGTCAAAGCGCTGGATGCGGGTTGGCAGGGGTACTGGACCCTTGACCACGGCGCCGGTGCGCTTGGCGGTTTCCACGATTTCCAGGGCGGACTGGTCGATCAGCTTGTAATCGAAAGCTTTCAGGCGAATACGGATTTTCTGGTTTGCTGCGGACATGGTGTTTCCTCTAAAGAGCGAACCGCGTTAAAGCGCGGCAATGATGGGGACCGACATTGTACATCAGAAATTACAAGGCGGAACCTTTCGGCGCCGCCTTTGTGGGTGGACACGCACAGCGTGCCCACCCCCGGGAATTACTTACCGGCTTCGCTCAGGATCTTCGCGACAACGCCGGCGCCGACGGTACGGCCACCTTCGCGGATCGCGAAGCGCAAACCTTCTTCCATCGCGATCGGGTTGATCAGCTTGACGGTGATCGACACGTTATCGCCTGGCATGACCATTTCTTTGTCCGCTGGCAGTTCGATCGAACCGGTCACGTCCGTGGTACGGAAGTAGAAC
>JBDSTZ010000552.1:0-7752 GCA_039927975.1 Massilia sp.
GGCATCGCTCCCGATAACATCCTGGCCTCGATCGAAAAAGCCAAGGTGGTGGCCGCCGCCGACCTGTCGATCGCGCCGCTGTCCAAACCGGGCGAAAAGCGCGCCAAGGCGCTGGCGACCAAGCGCATGCGGGCCGAGAGCAACAAGATCCTGATCGACGGCGTGGCGGCGATGCGCGCCATCTCCGCCACGGCGGGGCCGGGCCAGATGATGTCGATGGCCCTCGAAACGGTCTACCAGGGCATGACCTTTTCGCGCGCGGTGGCCTTCCTGCGCAACCGCCGCGAGCACAAGTACAGCGCCAAGACCGGCTTCGGCGAAGGCGTCAAGGAACTCATTCCGCTGATGTCCTTCGACGATGGCTACGAGCCGAACGTGTTCCACGCGGCCCTCAACAGCGACCGGGTGATCTTCATCGAGAACGCCAGGGACCCGAAATTTTCGGTCAAGTTGCCGCAGTGGTGGCAGTCGAACCTGTCGGACGCCTGCAGTTTCGTGATCCTGCCGCTGTGCGCCAACGGCCAGCCGGTCGGCTTCATTTACGGCGACTGGGACGAAAGCTTCCCGCCGATCCTGCTGAGCCAGACAGAGTTTTCACTGCTGAACGATTTGCGTGCGCTGGTGGTCGGCACCGTCGAACGGCGCGCCCAGGCCGAGGTCAAGCCAGCCTGACGGCCGGCGGGGGCATGCTTGCCATGCCCCCTGCTTCGCTGCTGCTGTTTCCAGCTGCTTCCAGCTTATTCCTGCTTTTTTAACCCTTGATCTTCGGCGTCGCCACGCTCACGTCGCCACACTGCGCGCGGTGCATCAGCGCGTGGTCGATCAGCACCAGTGCCAGCATCGCTTCGGCGATCGGCGTCGCGCGGATGCCCACGCATGGGTCGTGGCGGCCGAAGGTCTCGACCATCACCGGATTGCCGTCCTTGTCGATCGAACGGCGCGGCGTGCGGATCGAGGAAGTCGGCTTGATGGCGATCGACACCGTGATGTCCTGGCCGGTCGAGATCCCGCCCAGCATGCCGCCCGAGTTATTGCCGACAAATCCTTCCGGGGTCAGCTCATCGCCATGCTCGGAACCCTTCTGCGCCACCGAGCGGAAGCCGGCGCCGATCTCGACGCCCTTGACCGCGTTAATGCCCATCATCGCGTAGGCGATGTCGGCGTCCAGCTTGTCGTAGATTGGCTGGCCGAGGCCAACCGGCACATTGTGCGCCACCACGTCGATGCGCGCGCCGATCGAGTCGCCGGCGCGGCGCAGTTCATCCATCGCCGCTTCCATGCGCGCGATCAGGTCGGCGTCGCTGGTGGCGGCAAAAAACGGATTGTCGCGCACGTGTTCCCAGCCCTGGAACGGCACCGCAATATCGCCCAATTGGCTCATGCAGCCCATGAACACGGTGCCGTACTGCTGGTGCAGCCACTTCTTGGCGATCGCCGCCGCGCCCACCACCGGCGCCGTCAGACGCGCCGACGAACGGCCACCGCCGCGCGGATCGCGCACGCCGTACTTGTGCCAGTAGGTGTAGTCGGCGTGACCTGGGCGGAAGCTCTCGGCGATATTGCCGTAGTCCTTGCTGCGCTGGTCTTCGTTGGGAATCAGCAGCGCGATCGGCGTGCCGGTGGTCAAGCCCTGGTAGACACCCGACAAGATCTGCACGGTGTCCGATTCCTGGCGCTGCGTCACATGGCGCGAAGTGCCCGGCTTGCGGCGGTCGAGATCGGGCTGGATGTCGGCCTCGGACAAGGGCAGCCCGGGCGGACAGCCATCGATCACGCAGCCTATGGCGGCGCCGTGGGATTCACCGAAAGTCGTGACGGAAAACAGCTTGCCAAAAGAATTGCCGGACATGGGGAGAAAGTGAAAAGGGAGAAAGTGTCATTCTACCAGTCATCGCCCTGCCCGGCACCCCGGCGCCCGTCCGGCTCCATCTAAACGCCATCATTGCCAATTCAATATCAATCGCGACATCAATCGAGACTGGCGAACACTTCCTCGGCCACGAACAGGCCGTTGAGCGCCGCCGGAAAGCCGGCATAGACCGCCATCTGGATGATCGTCTCGACGACCTCCTCGCGCGAACAGCCCACATTGAGCGCCGCGTGCACGTGCACCTTGAGCTGCGGCGCCGCGTTGCCGAGCGCGGTGAGCGCCGCCACGGTGGCGATTTCGCGCGATTTCAGGTCCAGCCCCGGCCGCGAATACACGTCGCCGAAGGGAAATTCGATCACCATGCGGGCGAAGTCGGGGGAAATATTGGCCAGCCGGTCGATCACCTTCTGACCCTGTTCGCCGTCGATCTCAGCCAGTTTCGCCAGGCCGCGTTGGTAGCGTTCGTTCATGTCGTTTCCTTGTCGTTGAGTGAAGGGACGTCATGGGCGCTTCCAGCGCGCGGTAGTGCGCGATCTTGGCCGACAACAGCTGCTCGGCTTCTTCCAGCGCGGCGCGCGCCGCCCGCGTGCTTTCCAGGTGCGCTTCGAGCATCGCGCGCCGCTCGGCGGCGGTGCCGTCGCCCTGCTCGCGCAGTGCGGCGAAACGCTGCATGGCGCGGATCGGCATGCCGGTCGCGCGCAGCCGCACCAGGAAGCCGACCCAGGCCTGGTCGCCGGCCGAAAAATGCCGGTGACCGCTGGCGCCGCGCGCCACGCTGCGCAGCAGGCCGATCCGTTCGTAGTAACGCAGGGTGTGCGCACTCAGACCGGTGGCTGCCGCCATCTGGGAAATTGTGAGGAAAGTGTCCATGACCGGTTCACTGTACAAGTTAGAGTGCGCTCGAAGTCAAGCGAACCCGGTCATGATTTGAAGGAAGGGAAATTGCAGGGCAACGCAAGCGGCTTGCCCGCAGCCCGCGCGATACCCTGCGCGGAGTTGGAACGCACCGTCGGACGGCGCTCGCGAGCCGCGACGACGCCATGCGCCTAGTCGTCGATCCCGGCCGCCTCGACCGGCCAGTCGCGAATGTAGGCCTTGAGCATGCGGTTTTCAAAACTCTGCGCTTCGAGCACGGCCTTGGCCACGTCGTAGAAAGAGATAACGCCAAGCAAGGTCTTGGCATTCATGACCGGCAGATAGCGCGCATGCTTCTCGAGCATCATGCGGCGCACCTCGTTGACTTCGGTGTCGGGCGTGACGGTGATCGGATGATCGTCCATGTGCTTGCGCACAGTGCCGGCCCCGACTGCGCCGCCGTTTGCGTACAGCACCTTGATCACCTCGCGGAACGTGAGCATGCCGACCAGGTCGCCGTACTCCATGACCACCAGCGAGCCGATGTCCTTCTCGGCCATGGTGTTGACCGCATCGACGAGCGCCATGTCCGGCGTTGCGGTGTAAAGGATGTTGCCCTTCACTTGGAGAATTTCGGAGACTTTCATGATGGCACCTTGTCTGAGAGGTTGTAAGTCTGTTCGCTCTGAACGAGTCTGATTCGACTGTAGCCTAAGCTTGATAAAAAATCCAGCCTTGTGCTGAAACAAAACGCCGGGGGCGCAATGAAAATGCAGCGCGCCGGCGCCATTCGACGCTCGCCCGCGCACGCCTGGCTGGCCGCGAGGCCATGCGCGCCGATCGATGCTAGGATGAGTGGATCACAGTCATCAAGCTGGCAGCCTTGCGTGCGCGGCCGGCAACACTCGGGGAGCGTGGCGTGGAGCTTCAAGTAGCGGGTCAGCGGGTGTTTTGCCACCACGCCGGCGGGCGCGGCAACAGCGCGCTGCCGACGGCGGTGTTCCTCCATGGCGCCCTCCACGATCGCCTGGTCTGGGCGCCGCAAGCGCGCCATCTCGCGCGCCACGGTTGCCGCGTGCTGGCGCCGGATCTGCCCGGCCACGGCCGCAGCGCCGGGCCCGCCTTGAACAGCATCGAAGACATGGCCAACTGGCTGCGCGCGCTGCTGGACGCCGCCGGCGTGGCGCAAACGCTGCTGATCGGCCACAGCATGGGCGCGCTGATCGCGCTCGAAACGGCGCACCGCGCGCCTGGCCGAGTGCGCGCCATCGCCATGCTGGGCGCCGCCTATCCGATGAAGGTATCAGACGCGCTGCTCGAAGCGGCGCTCACCGACGAGGCCGGCGCCATCGACATGATCAACAAGTGGTCGCACTCGGCCGCGCCGGATGACCCGGCCGCGCAAGATCGCGCCAGCCACCTCCTGGCCAGCGCAAAGCGCCGCATGCAGCGCGTGGCCAGACTCGGCCCCGCCCATCTCCTGCATACCGATTTCTCCGCCTGCAATGCCTACGCCGGCGGCGACACGGCCGCGCGCGCACTGCGCTGCCCCGCCCTGTTCATCTGCGGTAGCGCCGACAAGATGACCCCGTCAAAGGCGAGCGCGCCGCTCATCGCCGCAGTCCCGCGGGCGCGAGTCGAGACACTGCTCGCCGGCCATGCGCTGATGGAAGAACAGCCGGCGCGCGTCGCCGAAATACTGCGCGACTTTGCCACCTCGCTCCCCGGCGAGGCCGCCGAACTCAGCTCCCCGACTTGACCGGCACGACGGCCGCGAGCGTGCTCGGCGCCGCGCCGAAGCGCTCGGCCAGCGTCTGCTCCAGCCCGCGCTCCACCGCCGACTCGACCTGGCGCGCCAGCGCCGCCGTATCGAGCGCCAGCGGCGATTCGGCCGGCGCCGCCTCGCTTGACTCCGCGCTGCCGCCGAACACGAACAAGCGGTACACATCGGCCAGCAGCAGCTTGTCCGGATTGATCAGCAAGACCCAGTTGTCGGCGCTCTCGCGCAGGCGCTTGCCCCATTTCGAGCGCGCCGTCACATTGCTCTCGACCCGCCCGACCCAGCCGACCGCCACCATCTGGTCGAGCAGAGCGGTCATCTCGTCGTAGCCGATGCGCGTGTGCACACGGATCGCCGCGCTCGACACCAGTCCGCTGTCTCCCTGCTGCGCGCGGTGCAGCACATGCAGCACCGCCATCGCGTCGACGAACGCGCCGCCCGGCACCGGCTCGTACCACCAGCGTTCGTACTTCACCACCGGCAGCGCGGCCGTGAGCAGCGCGCCGACCAGGGTGATCATCCACGACAGGTACAGCCACACCAGGAACAGCGGCAGCGCCGCCAGCGCCCCGTAGATGATCGCGTAAGTTGGAAACTGGCGAATGAACACGGCGAACATACGCTTGGCGATCTCGAACGCGATTGCCGCCACCAGCCCGCCCCAGAACGCGTCGCGCCAGTCGACGAAGCGGTTCGGCACTGTCATGTAGAGCAGCGTGTAGGCGCCGGTGGTGAGCGCCACCGACACCACCGTGTAGAACAGCGCGCCGATGATCGGCACCGCGCTGGCGATGCCGTTGGTGGCCAGGAACAGCTGCGAAGTCAGGGTCAGCGACAGGCCGAACAGCAACGGCCCAAGCGTGATCAGCGCCCAATACACCATGATCCGCTGCGACAGCGGCCGCGCCCGTTTGACGCGCCAGATCTGGTTGAAGGCGCGCTCAATCATGCTCATCATCGCGGTGGTGGTGAAGAACAGCGCGACCGCGCCGACCGCCGACAAGCGCGTCGCCTTGCTGGCGAACTGGGTCAGGTTGTTGGTGATCGTGTTGGCGATACCCTTCGGCATCACCGTCTGCACGAAATAGGTTTCCAGCGAGGCGCGAAAGCTGCTGAAAACGGGAAAGGTCGTGAAGATCGCCAGCACGATCGTCAGCAGCGGCACCAGCGCGAGCGTGGTGGTGAAGGTCAGGCTGCCGGCCACCTGCTGCAGCTTTTCTTCGTTGAGGCGGCGCCTGGCGAAGCGCAGCAGGTCGCCCGCCTCGCGCCAGGTGAGCCCGCGTACCATGTCGACGCTCGAAGTGATCATTTCGCTGGTGGACCGTAAGATTGAATGAACTGTTCTTGAAAGCATGTGGCGGAAACGGGGCCGTCGCGAAGGCTGTCTGGCTGCAAAGCGCCCTATAATACCAACGATGAACCGACCCACTCTGATTATTCTCGTTTTATACTATTCGCGCCAGGGCGCCACCCGCAAGCTGGCAGAACTGATTGCGCATGGTATCGACGGCGTCCCCGGCGTCGAGGCACGCCTGCGCACCGTGCCGGCCGTGTCGACCGTGGCCGAGGCCACCGAGTCCGACATCCCGGCCAGTGGCGCGCCATACGTCGAACTGGCCGACCTGGCCGACTGCGCCGGCCTGGCGCTCGGCTCGCCCACGCGCTTCGGCAATATGGCGGCGGCGCTCAAGTATTTTCTGGACGGCACATCGGCCGACTGGCTGGCCGGCACCCTGGCCGGCAAGCCGGCGGCGGTGTTCACTTCCTCCGGCAGCCTGCACGGCGGCCAGGAATCGACCCTGCTGTCGATGATGCTGCCCTTGCTGCACCATGGCATGCTGGTGATGGGCCTGCCGTACACCCATCCCGAGCTGATGACAACGTCGAGCGGCGGCAGCCCGTACGGCGCCACCCACTGGTCCGGCATCGAAGGCAACAAGCCGGTCAGCGAGGACGAAAAACGGCTGGCCGTCGCGCTGGGCAGGCGGCTGGCCGAGACCGCCGCCAAACTGCAGGAGACACGCTAGTGGCATCGCAAAAATATTTTCACTGGGGCGCCATCGGCAGCCTGCTGCTGCTGATCGTCTGGCTCGTCGCGTGGGAAATGGTGGTCGCGCCGCTGCATCCGGGCGGCTCGCTGCTGGCGCTCAAGGCACTGCCGCTGCTGATCCCCCTGCGCGGCGTGCTCAAGCGCGACATCTACACCCTGCAATGGTCGTCGATGGTGATCCTGCTGTACTTCACCGAAGGCGTGGTGCGCGGCTACAGCGACAAGCTCGACATCTCACGCATGATGGCGTGGGGTGAAACGGCGCTCGTCTGCATCTACTTCGTCTGCGCCCTGCTCTACCTGCGGCCCTACAAAAAGGCCGCCAAGAAGCTGGCCAAGGAATTGTTAGAGAAGGTCAGCACCGTCAAATGAGCGACGCCTTCTTGGCCGCGTGCCGCGCCATCGCCGGACCAGCCCATGTGCTGACCGATGCGGCCGACACCGCGCCCTTCCTGACCGACTGGCGCGGCCGCTTCACCGGGCTGGCGCTGGCGGTGCTGCGCCCGGCCGACCCGGACCAGGTGGCGCAGCTGGTGCGCGCCTGCGCTTTGCATGGCGTGCCGCTGGTGCCGCAGGGCGGCAATACCGGCCTGGTGCTCGGCAGCGTGCCCGACGCCAGTGGCCGCGCCGTGGTCCTCTCGCTGGCGCGCCTGAACCGGGTGCGCGCGCTCGACGTCGACAACCTCACCATCACCGTCGACGCCGGCTGCGTGCTGGCCGCCATCCAGGCCGCCGCCGAAGCCGAGGGCTGCCTGTTCCCGCTGTCGCTGGCGGCCGAGGGCAATTGCACCATCGGCGGCAACCTGTCGACCAACGCCGGCGGCACCGGCGTTCTGCGTTACGGTAACGCCCGCGAACTGTGCCTGGGACTCGAAGTCGTCACCGCCCAGGGCGAGTTGTGGGACGGCTTGCGCGGCCTGCGCAAGGACAACACCGGCTACGACCTGCGCGACCTGCTGATCGGCGCCGAGGGCACGCTCGGCGTCATCACCGGCGCCGTCATGAAGCTGTTCCCGCAGCCGAAGGCGAGCATCACCGCGCTGGTCGCCCTCGATACCCCGGCCGCCGCGCTGTCCCTGCTGGCGCTGGCGCGCGCCACCTGCGGCGCCAGCCTCACGGCGGTCGAACTCATGTCCGACCTGTGCCTGCGCCTGGTGGCCCATCACTTCCCCGCCTTGGCCCATCCGTTTCGCGGCC
>JBDSTZ010000553.1:0-21875 GCA_039927975.1 Massilia sp.
CGGCGATCGCGTAGGCGCCGTCGAGGCGCTTGACGGCTTGCTGCACGGTGTCGAACAGGTCGCCGTTGTACATGTGGTCGACCAGGTGGGCGATCACTTCGGTGTCGGTCTGGCTCTGGAACACGTAGCCGAGCGCGGTCAGTTCGGCGCGCAGTTCGTCGTGGTTTTCGATGATGCCGTTGTGAACCAGGGCGATGCGGGCCCCTTCTTCGGTCGGCGAGAAGTGCGGGTGGGCATTGTGCGATGCCGGCGCGCCATGGGTGGCCCAGCGGGTGTGGGCGATGCCGGTGAAGCCTTCCAGGCTGACATTGTTCATCTGGACTTCGAGGTCGGCCACGCGCGAGGTGCTGCGCGAACGCTTGAGCTTGCCGTCGACGTGCAGGGCGACGCCGCAGGAGTCGTAGCCGCGGTATTCAAGCCGCTTGAGTCCTTCGATGAGGACTGGGGTGATGTTGCGTTGCGCTACTGCTCCGACGATGCCGCACATAAATACCTCGTTCTAGATAGATTTTCAATGGATGTCATCGTAGATGAGTTACGATGAAATAAGCTTTCTAAATTACGCACTTCACGATATATTCTTTCATCGATTTTTAGCGATGAAATTTAATTTCAAAATCCTGAAATATCTTTTCAATTTACTGCAATCACTATGGCCGAGACCGCTTTCACCATGGACGATCTGGATCGTCGCATCCTCAATGCGCTCCAGCTTGACGCCTCGCATACCAATGCCGAGCTCGCCGAGCTGGTTCACGTCTCGGCGCCGACTTGCCTGCGCCGGGTCAAGCAGCTCACCGACCATGGCGTGATCGCGCGCCAGGTCGCCATCGTCGATCCGGACAAGGTCGGCGCGCGCCTGTCCGCCATTGTCGAGATCACGCTCGATGTGCAGGCGGCCGACCGCATGCAGGAGTTCGAGCAACTGGTGGCGGCGGAAGCGGCGGTGCTGCAGTGCTACCGCGTCTCGCCCGGCCCCGACTTCGTGCTTATCGTCCAGGTCGCCGACATGCCGGCCTATCACGCGCTGGCCCATCGGCTATTCACCAGCCATGGCAATGTGCGCAACGTAAAAGCGTATTTCGCGACCTTCCGTAGCAAATTCGAAACCCTTATTGTCGTCTAGTTGTTGCATTTGAGCAATCTCAAATGATGCATCTCGGAAAGAGTGTCTACTTGCAGCATCGCCCGCCGTGCCATCCGGCCAGATGGGGGGTGTTCAGCGAGGCGAGGTTGCGGCAATGGAAGCGAGCAAGGGGGACGGCGCGGGACTGGCCGCGGTAACACCGACCACGGAATTGGTGCGCCTGAGCGGCGTGCACAAGTTGTACGGGCGTGGGGTCGCCGGGGTGCACGTTCTGCACGACATTAATATGGTGGTGAACCCGGGCGAGATCGTGGCCATCTGCGGCCCGTCCGGCACCGGCAAGACCAGTCTGCTGCACTTGGCCGGCATGATCGAGCAAGCCAGCGAAGGCAACGTCATCGTCACCAACTTGCTCACCTCCAAATTGTCGGAACAGGCGCGCGCCGACCTGCGCGGCGAACTGATCGGCTTCGTGTTCCAGACTTTCAGCCTGATCCCGGTGCTGACCGCGCAGGAAAACGTGCTGCTGCCGCTGCTGCTGCGCGGCCGCCTGGCGCCGCCGGCCTTGAAGGCAGCCGAGCGCCTGGCGGCCGAACTGCTGGCGCGGGTCGGGCTCACCACCCAGGCCCATCACTATCCGGCGCGGCTCGACGACAGCCAGTGCCAGCGCGTGGCGATCGCGCGCTCCCTCATCACGCGGCCGAGACTGGTCATTGCCGACGAACCGACATCGCGGCTGGAACACGGCGCGATGCGCCAGGTGATGGACTTGTTTGCCAGCCAGCAGCGCGAGCACGGCACGGCCTTTCTCATTTCCACCCGCGACCAGCGTCAGCTGAGCCGCGTCACGCGGACCCTGCAGCTGGCGGACGGCAGGCTGCTGCAGCCGAGCGCGGACGCGCCGCGCAAGCCGCTGCGCGTGCGCCCATGAGTCCGCACCGGCTGGCGCTGCGCACGCTCATGCTGGGCCGCCCGCGCAGCCTGCTGGCCATGCTGCTGATCGCCGCCAGTCTGTGCGTGCTCGACCTATTCGCCGGCAACATCGCCAGCATCCGCGCCCGGCTGGAGTACCAGGCGGTGATCGGCGAGCGGCTCGGCCATCTGATCGTGATGCGCTCGCACACGCCCGGGCACAGCGTGCTGGAACGGGCGTTTTCGCCGGACGAGGCGCTGCACGTGCAGCAGGTGGTGCGGGCCGGCGGCGGGGTGGCGCTGGTGGCGCCGCAAATGGGGGTGAGCGGCATCGCCTCCACGGGCGCGGGCTCGGCGCTGTTTCACGGCGAGGGGGTCACGCCGATTCAGCCGGGCAAGGCCGGCAGCCTGCCTGAT
Source organism: Massilia sp. (assembly GCA_039927975.1). GTDB lineage: Bacteria > Pseudomonadota > Gammaproteobacteria > Burkholderiales > Burkholderiaceae_D > JBDSTZ01. The sequence goes on from JBDSTZ010000553.1 coordinate 2,417, forward strand.
TTTCCCGGCAAACTCAGTTCGACGGTGCGCGCGGGAATCGCCGTGAGCGCCAGCCAGGCCCGCACACTTGGGCTGCGCAACGGCAGCAATCTGACCTTGACGGCGGTCGCGGCCGACGCGCAGACGGTGCCGATGAAGGCGGAAGTGGTGGATATCTATTCGACCAACGACTAGAACGACGGCGCGCGTTCGGTGGTGATGCCGTTTGAATTGGCCCAGGGTTTGCTCGCCACCGACCGCGTCGAGCGGCTGGTGATTTACCTGTCCGATCCGCGCGCGCTCGAGGCGCGCCGCAAGACCACGCTGGACGCCCTGCGCGCGCAGGGTATCGACGCCGAAGTGCGCACCTGGCAGGAAATGTCGCCCACCTACACGCGCGAGCGCGGCGCGTCGGAGCTCACCTTCGACAGCGTGGCGGGGATGGTGTTTGCGGTGATTGCGGCGACCATCGCGGCGACCATTTCCATGAACGCGCTCGAACGCCGGCGCGAGCTGGCCACGCTGCGCGCGCTGGGGATGCACAGCATCGGGGTGTTCTTCATGTTCGTGGCGGAAGCCTTGTGGATGGCGTTGATTGCGGTGGCGGTCAGCGTGGCCGGCAGCGGACTGATCGCGTGGGTGGTGAACCGGATCAGCAGCACCAATCAACTCCGGCAGTACTTCAAGAGCGCGCCGATGCTGGTGGAACTGGACTTCGAGCGGATGATGATGGCCGTGGTGACGGTGCTGGCCGTGGCGTTGCTGGCGTCTCTGGTGCCGGCGTTCCGCGCTGCGCGCGCGGATATGGCGGAAGGCTTGGCGGGATAGTCAAAAATCCGAGGTTGGGAATCAAAGACGTAGAGCGACCGTCGAAAATCAGGGTCTTCGACCAACTGCTTTCCTTCTATTTTGCTTTGGCCCTAACCCCGTCATTCCCGCGAAGGCGGAATCCAATTTGCATGCATCGTGGCGGCTCATCGACATGGGATTCCCGCCTGCGCGGGAATGTCGTGTCGGCTATATCAGCCCTTACTTCTTGACCTTCACCGGCCGCGTCCAATTCTCGATCGTGATCTGCTTTGGCCGCGAAATCGTCAGCTTGCCGGCCGGCGCATTCTTGGTCAGCGTCGTGCCCGCGCCGAGCGTCGCGCCTTTGCCCACGGTCACCGGCGCCACCAGCTGCGAATCGCTGCCGATAAACGCGTCATCCTCGATCACCGTGCGGAACTTGTTGGCGCCATCGTAATTACAAGTAATCGTCCCCGCGCCCACATTGACCCGCGATCCCACCGTTGCATCGCCCACATACGCCAAGTGATTGGCCTTGCTGTGCGCCGCGATCTGGCTGTTCTTGATCTCGACAAAATTCCCGATATGCACGTCCTCGGCCAGCACGGTGCCCGGACGCAAGCGCGCGTACGGCCCGATCACCGACGCCGCCCCCACCGTGGCCGATTCAATATGACAAAACGGCTTGATGCTGACCCCGGCCGCGATGGTCGCGTCGACCAGCACGTTATGCGCGGCCACTGTCACGCCATCACCAAGCTCGACGCGGCCTTCAAACACGCAGCCCACATCGATCACCACGTCGCGCCCGCAGATGAGTTCGCCGCGCACGTCGATACGCGCCGGATCGAGCAGGGTCACGCCCTGTTCCAGCAGCGCGTTGGCGATATTGAGCTGGTGACGACGCTCCAGCTCGGCCAGCTGCACCTTGCTGTTCACGCCCGCCACTTCCCACTCGGCCGAAGGCTGGGCCGCCACCACCGGCACCCCATCGGCCACCGCCTGCGCCACGATATCGGTCAGGTAGTACTCGCCCTGCGCATTGTTGTTCGACAGCGCCGACAGCCATTTCTTCAAGTGCCGCGTCGGCGCCACGATGATGCCGCTGTTAATTTCCTTGATTGCGCGCTGGGCGTCGCTCGCATCTTTCTCCTCGACGATGCGGACGATCTGCCCGCCATCGCGCACGATGCGGCCCAGGCCGAACGGGTTGTCCTGCACCACCGTCAGGATCGCCAGCTTGTCGCTGCCGGCCGCCGCCACCAGGCGCTGCAGCGAATCGGCGGTGGTCAGCGGCACGTCGCCGTACAGGATCAGGGTAGGGGCGCTTTCGTCCAGTTGCGGCACCGCCTGCATCACGGCGTGGCCGGTGCCCAGCTGCGGTTCCTGCAGTGCGGTATCGATGTGCGCGTGGCTGCCGTCGTTCTGCCGCGCGACCATCTCAGGCACCGCTGCGCCGCCGTGTCCGTAAATGACGCATAATTTGCTCGGCGCAAGTTTGCGAGCAGTATCAATAACATGCGCCAACAGCGGCTTGCCCGCCAATGGATGCAAAACTTTTGGCAATGCGGAACGCATGCGCTTGCCCATTCCGGCGGCGAGAATTACGACATTCATAAGGCTGTGTTTGAAAGAGTTGAATAGATGAAAAAGTTTAACACGCCGGACCTGCTTGCCAACCGACTTCGCGCCTGCCTCCTGATCGCGATGCTCGTCATCGTCGCCGGCTGCAGCAGCGTGCGCTTCACCTACAACCACGGCGACACCTTGCTCTACTGGTGGTTGAACGCGTACGTCGATCTCGATTCGGACCAGTCCGGCTTCGTGAAGAAGGATATCGACAACTTTTTCCAGTGGCATCGCAAGACTCAGTTGAAGGATTACACCCAGCTCCTGACGAACGGTCAGCGCCAGCTCGCCGGCAACCTGAGCCAGGCCGACCTGATGAACGACTATCGCGACATCAAGTCGCGCACCGAGCTGCTGGCCTTGAAGGCGCTGCCCGAACTGGCCGACCTGGTGCGCTCGCTCAAGCCGGATCAACTGGTTGTGCTGGAAAAGAAGTTCAACAAGAATAACGAGGACTACCGCAAGAAGTTCATGCGCGGCGACCTGGAGCAACGCCAGAAAGCGCGCTATCAGAAATCGAAGGAGCAGTTCGATCTGTGGTTCGGCAGCTTTAGCAGCGAGCAGGAAGCGGCGCTGCGCAAGGCGTCTGACGTGCGGCCGATGGACAACGAGATCTGGCTGGAGGAGCGGATCCGGCGCCAGAAGCGCATTCTCGAGGTGCTGCGCAAGGTGCAGAAAGAGAAGCTGAGCAAGGACGCGACCATCGCCCAGTTGCACACCCTGGTGCGCGAAATTTTCGATCGCTTCGAGTCGCCCGAGCGCAAGGCTTTCTACGACGCTTATATCGATGGCACCGTGCAGATGATTCTCACCGCCACCCGCATCGCCACGCCGGCCCAGAAAGCGCACGCGCAAAAACGCATGCAGGGCTGGATCGACGACTTCAATAATCTGGCGGCCGACCCCAGGTAGGGTGGGGAGATTACCCTGCGGACGCGTATATCTGGCGGGCGGGCAAAGTTTTCCTGGTCGCGCCGATATCTTGGTCGCGCCGATATCCTGGTCGCGCCGATATCCTGCTTGCGCCGATAGCCTGCTCGCGGCCGGGCGTTCCCGATGAACACGGGCGCCACAGTAATGACGGCTTCACCGTCCCCCGCGCCGTCTGCTATATTGCGCACCATGCAAAAGAAGCCAGCCAAAATCCCGGTCCACCGCGCCCCGCCGCCGCAACAGGTGCGCATCATCGGCGGCGCCTGGAAGCGCACGCCGCTGCCGGTGCTCGACGCCGCCGGCCTGCGTCCGACCCCTGACCGCGTCCGCGAAACCGTCTTCAACTGGATCGACCACCTGCGCAACCGCGAGTGGAGCACGGCCGACTGCCTCGACCTGTTCGCCGGCAGCGGCGCACTCGGCTTCGAGGCGGCCAGCCGTGGCGCGCGCGCGGTCACCATGATCGACAGCCACACTCCGGTGGTGCGCCAGCTTGAAGCCATCAAGACCAAGCTCAAGGCCGACGCCGTCAACATCCTGCGCGGCGACGCGCTGGCGATGGCGCAGGCGATGGCGGCGCGCGGCCAGCGCTTCGATCTGATCTTTCTCGACCCGCCCTACAACGCCGACTTCCTCAGCCGCACGCTGCCGCTGTGCCCCGCGCTGATGAATCCGGGCGCGCTGGTCTACGTCGAAGCCGGAGCAAGCTTGCCATTCGCACCACAGGATGGCAGTGCGCCGCCGGACTGGCTCGCCGGCTGGGAAGCGCTGCGCGCCGACAAGGCCGGTATCGTCTTCTACCACTTGCTGCGCCGGATTGCCCCCGGGGCCTGAGTCCCTCTCTGGTCCTGTCCGGAATTTCAGGCATAATGCGCGTTCTACATGGGCGCATCGCCAGGGAGCCGTCATGGTTATAGCCGTATATCCGGGAACATTCGATCCGCTCACCCGCGGCCACGAGGATTTGGTGCGTCGCGCATCCGGCTTGTTCGACGGCTTGATCGTGGGCGTGGCCGACAGCAAGAACAAGAAGCCTTTCTTCGCCGTCGAAGAACGTCTCGAAATCGCTAACGAAGTGCTGGGTCACTATCCCAATGTTCGGGTCGAAAGTTTCTCCGGCCTGCTGAAAGATTTCGTCCGCAAGCACGACGCCCGCGTGATCGTGCGCGGTCTGCGCGCGGTCTCCGACTTCGAGTACGAATTTCAGATGGCCGGCATGAACCGCTACCTGCTGCCCGATGTCGAAACCATGTTCCTGACGCCGTCCGACCAGTACCAGTTCATCTCCGGCACCATCGTGCGCGAAATCGCCATGCTCGGCGGCGACGTCTCGAAATTCGTCTTCCCCTCGGTCGACCGTTGGCTGCAAAAGAAAATCGCGGCCGTCACGCCGCCGACCGCATAGGCTTGTAACGCATCATGGCATTGCTGATTACCGACGACTGCATCAATTGCGACGTGTGCGAGCCCGAGTGCCCGAACGACGCCATCTACATGGGCGCCGAGATTTACGAGATCGACCCCAACAAGTGCACCGAGTGCGTCGGCCATTTCGATGAGCCGCAATGCCAGCAGGTCTGTCCTGTCAGCTGCATTCCCTTCAATCCCGCCTGGCGCGAGTCGAAGGAAGAATTGCTCATCAAGTACGAGCGACTGACGGCCGCCAAGGCCTGATTTTCCCTCCGTGATCCCGCCGCGCCATCCCGACGCGGCGCTTTTTTGGCCCGTGCTATGCTCGGTCCATGCCCGACGATTCGCCCTCCAGCGCAGCATTGCCGCACACGGTCAGCGAGAATATCTCCAAGATCGCGGACTTCTACGCCCAGCACGAACAGCACCTGTCGTTCTCGCAGAACGTGGTGGAAAAGATCAGCCATGTACTCGGCTCGCCCGGTTATGTGGCCGGCAACGTCGTCCTCGTCCTCGTGTGGATTGCGGCTAACCTGGCGGCGCCCGAATTCGGTTGGCGCCAATTCGACGAGCCGCCGTTTTTCTGGCTCCAAGGCATTGTCGGCTTGAATGCCTTCGTCATTTCCACCACCGTGCTGATCCGTCAGAACCGCATGCAGAAGCTGGCCGAACATCACGCCCACCTCGATCTGCAGGTCAACCTGCTGACCGAGGAAAAAAGTAGCAAGATTATCGCGCTGCTCGAGCAGCTGCGCGCCGACCTGCCGAACGTCACCAACCACATTGATCCGGACGCGCGCGAACTGGCGAAACCGGCCGATGCAAAAGCCGTGCTCGATGCCATAGAGCACGAACAGGAATAGGCGTGGCAAGCGCGACAAATAAAGTCGCGTGGCGACGGCTTAATAAGCGCAAGTGATGCTATATTTGTCCAGTATTTTTTAGCACGGTCATTCTATTCCCAACTAAGCGCTCGGCGCGATGGAGACACCATGTTTGCAATGAACAGATGCAAGGCAATGCTGGGGGGCCTGTTGCTGGCCTGCGCGTTCGGCCAAACCGCTGTAGCGGCGGAGGTCGCCGGCATCAAGTTTGCCGACACCGCCACCGTGGCGGGCCGCGAACTCAAGCTCAACGGCGCCGGCCTGCGCACCAAGCTGTTCTTCAAGGTCTACGCCGCCGGTCTGTACCTGCCCGAGAAAAAATCCGCGGTACCGGACGTGCTGAGCCAGGAAGGGCCGCGCCGCGTCACGCTGGTGATGATGCGCGACCTTACTTCCGAGGAGTTCGGCAAGGCCTTCATGGATGGCCTCAACAGCAATGTCGACGATGCCGAGAAAAACCGCTACCTGCAGCAGATCAGCAAGTTCGGCGCGATGTTCGGCACGCTCAGCGGCTTGAAGAAGGGCGACGTGCTGCATCTCGATTTCCTTCCCGGCAGCGGCACCCAGACCGAGCTGAACGGCAAGAAGATCGGCGATGTGGTGCCTGACGTCGGTTTCTACAACGCCATTCTGCGCATCTGGCTGGGCGAGCACCCGGTCGACTCAAGCCTCAAGCCCGCCTTGCTCGGGCAGTCGAAGTGAACATCGATGCGAGGTTAGTGGCAATGAAAGCTGGCCGATAAAGCAGCACACGAAAAAAAACGCGGCGCCTGGGTGAACCCGGCGCCGCGTTTTTTTATGGCGTCTTCAGGCGCGCGCGGCAATCGCGCGCAATTCGCTGGCGTCATCCGGCCCCGGCGAGGCATTGATCATGGCCTGCACCAGCTCGGCATCGCGCCGGTGGCGGCGCGCCAGGCGTTGCTCGCGGCTCAGGCGTGGCTGGATCACCAGCAGCAGTGCGCGGCCCACGCCCGTCAGCAGCGGCCGAAACAGCATCAGCAACGCCACGCCGAGCAGATTGAGGGCGATCGCGCGCGCAATCAGCACCAGCGAAAGCTCGGTGAAGAGGCCGGAAGGGGCGTGAATCAGGATGGCGTCGGCAAACATGGCAGCGTGGTGTAGATAGTTCTTGTACCAAACTATAGGACGCCTTAACATATAAATCTAATTTCAAGTTCTGATACCGTCTATACGGATCATGAATAGGGTAAAGTAATCTTTCTATTGCCACCACACACTAATTACCCATGAGCTTTCTCACGCTGGACCTCAATTTGCTGCGCGTGTTCGACGCGGTGATGACCGAACAGAACCTCACCCGCGCCGCCGGCCACTTGGCAATGACGCAGCCGGCCGTGTCCAACGCCATCAAGCGCTTGCGCGAAAGCCTGGGCGATGAACTCCTGATCCGTACCGCTTACGGCGTCAAGCCGACGCCGCGCGCCGAGGCGCTGTGGCCGGCGGTGCGCACCGCGCTGGCCGGGCTGGAAGCGGCGGTCACGCCGGAAACCTTCGACGTCTCGAAAGCCCACGCCACCTTCCGCATGGCGATGGCCGACGCCACCGCCGCCTTCTGGCTGCCTTCCCTGATGCGCTCGATCGAAAGCGAAGCGCCCGGCGTCAATGTGCGCATGGTGCCGCTGACCACGCGCGAACCACGGCCGATGCTGCTGCGCGGCGATATCGACCTGGCGGTCGGCTTCTTTCCCGGCGTCGCGGCCCAGCTCTCGAGCGAAACCGGCTCGCCGATCCGCCACGAGCGCCTGTATTCAGGCCAGTATGTGTGTGTGATGCGCAAGGGCCATCCGCTGGCCAAGGTCGAACTCACGCTCGACAACTATTGCGCGGCCAACCACTTGCTGGTGAGTTTTTCGGGCCGTGCCCACGGTCTCTCGGACGAAGCGCTGGCCCAGCTGGGACGCGAACGCCGCATCATCCTCACTGTCAACCAGTTCTTCACGGCTGGCCGGGTGGTGGCCAATTCCGATCTGATCACCGTGCTGCCGAAGCACCTGATCGCCTCGACCGGCATGACCGATTCGCTGATCTGGCGCGAACTGCCGTATCCGCTGCCGGCGGTTCACCTCGACATGCTGTGGCACGAACGCGACGCGCGCAGCCCGGCGCACCGCTGGCTGCGCCAGCATCTCGAGGCGATGAACACGACGACGCTGCCGCGTCAGGCGGCGCTGGACCGGTAACCGACGCGGAAACCGCCCCAGTGTTTGCCGTCGACATAAATGGGGGCGGACATGTCGTGCATGACTTCGCCCGTGTCGCGCTTGTAGGTTTGCAGCAGGAAGGGCTTGGTGTTTGAGCCGCAGCGCGCACCGGTGCGGTCGTTGAAGATGCGCTTGGTGCGGTTGTTGACGATATCGACCGCGTAGTTGCCGGTCAGCGGCTGCGAAAACTTCTTGTTGTGGGTCGGGAAATAGCCATTGTTGTCTACCGCGCCGGCGAAGGCCAGCTGCGGCATGCTCGCCAGTAAGGCTTCCTGCATGTCGGGCAGCACCCGGTCGGTGAAGGCGTCGAACAAGGTGCTGTGCTTTTGCGGATTGGTATTGGGAATCGGCTTGTAGCGGCGGTCGAACAGGGCTTCGCGCGTGATGCGCCCGCTCTTGATCGCTTCGCTGAAGAGGCGGCCCACCTCGGCCGCCGCATCCTGCGCCGCGTGGCGGATCGCGTCGTGCGGGGTTTCCACCGTCGACTCGGCCAGCGCGCCGGCGATCGACTCGGCTTTCTCCGCCAATTCCATCGCCGAGCCTGTCGCGCGCGGCAACTCGTTATTGGTCGACAGCATGCTGTCGCGAATTTCGGTCAGCGATGCGGTGATCACGCGCGTGGTCTCGACGTGTTCGCGGGCCGCGTGGGCGATCTGCCCGACTTCATCTTCCGAAATCTTCGACGACTGTTCGATATTGTCGAGCAGGTCGTGCACCCGTTCGACATTGCCGGCCGCCTGATTGACCACCTCGCTGAGCGACACCATGCCGGTCGACGCCCGCTCGGCCTGCTGGTTAATGTCGCGCACCATCGCGCTGATTTCGTCGGTCGCTTCCTTGGTGCGCTGGGCCAGCTGGCGCACCTCGCCAGCCACCACCGCAAAGCCGCGCCCGTGTTCGCCGGCACGCGCCGCCTCGATCGCTGCGTTGAGCGCGAGCAGGTTGGTGCGCGCCGAAATTTCGCTGATGACCTGGGTGAATCCGGCGATCGATTTCGACTTGCCCTGCAGCTCGGCCATCATGGCGGCCGCTTTCTGGGCTTCGCCACGCGCGCTGCTGATGCGCGCCAAGCCTTGGTCGACTTCGACCCGGCCGGCCAGGCTCTCGCTGCGCACCTGGGTCGCCACTTCGGCGGCGCGCTCGGCGTTGGCGGCGATCTGCTCCGTGGTGCTGGCCACCTGTTCGGAATGGGCCACCACGTCGGCGGCGATCGCCACGTCCTTTTCAATTTTCTTCTTCACCGAATCGACGAAATACGAGGTCTCGGCGGCGCCGATCATGATGTCGTCGATGGAATGGCCGACCACCTGGATCAGTGTGCGGTTGGTATCGGCTTCCTTGTCGCCACGGGCGAGGGACAGGATGGCGAGCGTGGTGACGCTGGCGAGCAGGGCGCTCGACACCGGTCCCAGCGCGCCGGGCGCCACCTTGTTGACCAGATAGATGAGCAGGGCGCTGGCGCCCACGGCGGCCGCGCTCGCAACCGCAAGCCGTCCCTTGCTTGTTTGAAGAAAATGCATGTGTCCCCTAAGCGATGCCTGCCGGGCTGATCAGTATGTCTGTTGCATACTCTGGCGCCGCTGTTGCTCTAGTGGCTACATAACGACGATGCAAGGATCACCCAGTATTCGAAGCAAGTTACGTTACAGCATACGCTATGCAATCTCAACGAAAATTTCTTGGACGTATCTTTTTATACCAAAAATCGCTAATTGTATTTACTTTATTGGCAATTTCGTCGTATTTTTGACTTCTTCCATCACTGCGTAGGTATGGGTTTCGCGCACGCCTTTCTGCAGCAAGGTCTTGCCGAGGAACTCGCGGTAGGCCGCCATGTCCTTCACCCGCGCCTTGACCAGATAATCGAACCCGCCCGCCACCATGTGGCATTCGAGCACCTCGGGAATCGTTTGCACGCTATTCTTGAACGCGTCGAACACTTCCGGCGTCGTGCGGTCGAGCACCACTTCGATAAACACCAGCAAGGAAACGTCGAGCAACTGCGGATTGAGCTGGGCCGTGTAGCCCATGATGTAGCCGGACTCGTGCAGCTTGCGGACCCGCTCCAGGCAGGCCGCCGGCGACAGGTTCACCCGGGCCGCCAGTTCGACGTTGCTGATGCGTCCATCGTTCTGCAGCTCGGAGAGAATTTTCTTGCTGATCTTGTCCAGCATGGCGGGGGTCCTCGCTCAATAAATTAAATTTGGTCAAATTGTCTCATCAAAAACTATCTATTGCTAGTCCCTGCGAATACCAGAATTAATCCAGACGATAAGGCCCTACAATCAAATCATCGCGCCTGACCACAAAAGCCATGATGCCCGACCTCGCCCCGTTCGCCGCCTTGCTCTCCGACATCCGGGCCGATCAGCCGCCCCTGCGCGCCGCCATCACCGCCGCGTATCGCCTTGACGAGCGCGAGGCAGTCGCGGGCTTGCTGGCGCAGGACGCCCGGCCCGATCCCGAAGCGGCCGAGCTGGCGCGCCGGCTCGTCGCCCAGGTGCGCGATAAACGCACCCGCGCATCCGGCGTCGATGCACTGATGCACGAATTTTCGCTCTCGTCGGACGAAGGCGTCGCACTCATGTGCCTGGCCGAAGCCTTGCTGCGGATTCCCGACAGCGAAACGGCCGACCGCCTGATCGCCGACAAGATCAGCCGGGGCGACTGGCGCAAACACCTGGGCGAATCGCCCTCATTGTTCGTCAACGCCGCCACCTGGGGCTTGCTCATCACCGGCAAGCTGGTGAGCACCAACAGCGAAACCGGGCTCGGCTCCGCCCTCAATCGCCTCATCAGCAAAGGTGGCGAACCGCTGATCCGCAAAGGTGTGGACCTGGCCATGCGCATGCTCGGCAACCAGTTCGTGACCGGCCAGACGATCGAGGAAGCACTGGTCAACAGCCGCCTGAACGAGGCGCGCGGTTATCGCTATTCCTACGACATGCTGGGCGAAGCGGCGCTGACGGCTGAGGACGCCGCTTGCTATTTCGCCGCCTACGAACAGGCGATCCATGCGATCGGCGTGGCGTCGGAAGGACGCGGTATCAAGAATGGCCCCGGCATATCGGTCAAGCTCTCGGCCCTGCATCCGCGCTATAGCCGCGCCCAGCGCCAACGCGTGATGAGTGAACTGCTGCCGCGCTTGCGCAAGCTGCTGCTGCTGGCGAAGGAATATGACATCGGCATAAACATCGACGCCGAAGAAGCCGACCGTCTCGAATTGTCGCTCGATCTGATGGAAGCGCTGGCCTTCGATCAGGCGCTCGCCGGTTTCGACGGCATCGGCTTTGTGGTGCAAGCCTATCAAAAACGCTGCCCGATGGTGATCGATTACCTGGTCGACCTGGCGCGCCGCAGCGGCCGTAAATTCATGGTGCGGCTGGTCAAAGGCGCCTACTGGGACGCGGAAATCAAGCGCGCGCAGGTCGATGGCATGCCCGGCTATCCGGTTTATACCCGCAAGGTGCATACCGATGTGTCGTATCTCACTTGCGCGCGCAAACTGCTGGCGGCGAGCGATATCCTGTATCCGCAATTCGCCACGCATAACGCGCACACGCTGGCCGTCATTTACACATGGGCCAGGCGCGATGGCATCGACAACTACGAATTCCAATGCCTGCACGGCATGGGCGAAAGCCTGTACGACCAGGTCGTGGGCCCGGACATGCTGGACAAGCCATGTCGCATTTACGCGCCGGTTGGTTCGCACGAAACCCTGCTGGCCTACCTGGTCAGGCGCCTGCTCGAAAATGGCGCCAATTCTTCCTTCGTCAATCAGATAGTCGATCACAAGGTGGCTATCGACACGCTGGTCGCCGATCCCTTCGATGCCGCGCGCGAGCAGGGCGGTGCGCCGCATCCTCGCATTCCATTGCCAAGCGAGCTGTTCGGCGCCGAACGCAAGAATTCTTCTGGTATCGATCTGACCGATGAAAACGCTTTGGCGACACTCGCGGCGAACATGGCCGCTGCGCCGCGCAATTATCTGGTTGGACCGCTGGTCGCCGGCGAACAAACGCCGGATGCGCAGCGCTTGCGGATTTTGAATCCGGCGCGCCATGACGATGTCATCGCCGAAGTTGCCGAAGCCGGTTTATCCGAGGTCGATACCGCGCTGCGCCTGGCAACCGATGCGTTCGACGAATGGCAAACGCGCGCACCGTCGGAGCGGGCTGCCTTGCTCGAAAAAGTAGCAGATCTCTATCAAGAACATTGCGCCGAGTTGATGGCCCTGGCAATTCGCGAAGCCGGAAAATCTCTCCCCAACGCGATCGCCGAAGTGCGCGAAGCGATTGATTTCCTGCGCTATTACGCGGCTGAAGTGCGTGGCGCTATCGACCAGCCCGCGCTGGGTGTGGTCGCCTGTATCAGCCCCTGGAATTTTCCACTGGCGATATTTACCGGACAAATCGCGGCCGCGCTGGCGGCGGGTAATGTGGTGCTGGCCAAACCGGCGGAACAGACGCCAACGATTGCGTATCGCGCGGTGCAGCTGTTTCACGCAGCGGGTTTCCCGCGTTCCGCTCTGCAGTTCCTGCCTGGCCCGGGCGAGGTGGTTGGCGCCGCGCTTTGCGGGGATGCCCGCGTCAAGGGAATCATTTTTACCGGGTCAACGGCCGTCGCTCAAACGATCAATCGCACATTGACGCGCCGCCGTCTGGAAGAAGGTTCGGAGATCGCCCTGATCGCGGAAACCGGCGGACAGAATGCGATGATCGTCGATTCATCCGCCTTGCCTGAACAGGTAGTGCAGGACGTAATGGTGTCCGCCTTCGATAGCGCCGGCCAGCGCTGCTCGGCCTTGCGCGTGCTGTTTCTGCAGGACGAAATCGCCGACAAGACGATTCGCATGCTCAAGGGAGCGATGTCCGAACTGGCGGTCGGCTATCCCGAGCGCCTGTCCACCGATATTGGCCCGGTCATCGACAGCGAAGCGCAGCAGCAATTGCTTGCCCATATTGCGCGCATGAAGTCGGGCGCCCGCGCAAGCTTTTCCGTCGACGTCGATCCGCAAGCGGCTGAAACCGGCACTTACGTTGCACCCACAGTACTCGAGATTTCCTCGCTGTCCGAATTGACCCACGAGGTATTCGGGCCGGTACTCCACGTGATCCGCTATCGCCGCGCGGGGCTGGACAAGCTGGTCGAGTCGATCAACGCCACCGGCTATGGCTTGACCCTCGGTGTTCATTCGCGGATCGACGAAACGATCGATTTCATCGCCTCGCACGCCCATGTCGGCAATATTTATGTGAATCGAAATATCGTCGGCGCGGTCGTCGGCGTGCAACCGTTTGGCGGCGAGGGCAAATCCGGCACCGGTCCCAAAGCCGGCGGACCGTTGTATCTGGAGCGGCTTCGCAGCATACCGTCACCAGTCAAGGAACATGACACCGAGGCGCCACCAGCAATGGCAAGCTTTATTGAATGGATGCGTAGCCACGGCCATCCACGTTTGATGGCGCTTGCCGATCACTATGTGAGATCGAGCCTGCACGGCCAGCTTAAAAAGCTGCCCGGACCAACCGGTGAACAAAACACGTTGGCGTTTGTGCCGCGCGGCGATGTGCTGTGCCTTGCCGGTTCGGTGGGCGTGCTGCTCAATCAAATCGCCGCGACGCTCGCCACCGGAAACCGCGTGGTGCTGCTGGCCGACGCGCGCCAGTATCTGCCCGAAAGTCTTCCGCAAGCGGTCAGGCAACGCTTTGTATTTGCCGACGGCATCGATGGCAGTGCGTACCGGTATCAGATTGCGCTTGCCGACCGCTCCGCCATCGAAAAGCTCGGCCCGCAATTGGCGGCGATCGACGGCGCCATTGTGGCCGTGATCGAAACCTCGGAAGAAGGGCGCATACCGGTCTGGCGCCTGGTCGCGGAGCGCGCGCTTTGCATCAACACGACCGCCGCTGGCGGTAACGCAAGTCTCATGTCACTGGGTTTGTAATGATGGAACAGTTTGTCGATCAACTTGGAGAATCACATGAAAGTAGGCGTTCCTAAAGAGATTAAGAATAACGAGTTCCGGGTTGGCCTGACACCGCCCAGCGTGCGAGAACTCACTTCGCGTGGTCACCAGGTGCTGGTGCAAAAAAATGCCGGCGCCGAGATTGGCCTCGATGACGCGCTCTACATCGCGGCCGGCGCGTCGATGGTCGATACCGCGAAAGAGATTTTTGCGCGCGCCGACATGATCATCAAAGTGAAGGAGCCGCAACCGGGCGAATGCGCCATGCTCGGTGAAGGCCAGATTCTGTACACCTACCTGCACCTGGCGCCGGACCCTGAACAAACCGCCGCGCTCATCAAATCCGGTGCGGTGTGCATCGCTTACGAAACCATCAGCGGCCCCGGCGGCGGCTTGCCCTTGCTCGCGCCCATGAGCGAAGTGGCCGGCCGCATGGCGATTCAAGCTGGCGCCGCCCATCTCGAAAAATCAAAAGGCGGCATGGGCTTGCTGCTCGGCGGTGTGCCAGGTGTGGCCGCTGGCCATATCGTCATTATCGGCGCCGGTGTGGTCGGCACCAATGCCATGCAAATGGCGGTCGGTACGGGCGCCCGCGTAACTGTCCTCGACAAGAATATCGAGCGCCTGCGCCAGCTCGATCTGGTGTACGGCAACCGCATCTCGACTTTGTATTCCAATACGCACGCAATCGAAGAAGCGGTATTGTCGGCCGATCTGGTCATTGGCGGTGTGCTGGTGCCGGGCGCGGCCGCTCCCAAACTGGTGAGCCGCGATATGGTGTCGAAAATGAAGAAGGGCGCGGTGATGGTCGACGTCGCGATCGACCAGGGCGGCTGTTTTGAAACCTCCCATCCGACCACCCATGCGGATCCCACCTTCGTGGTGGACGGCGTCGTTCATTATTGTGTTGCCAATATGCCGGGCGCCGTGGCGCGCACTTCCACCTTCGCGCTTAACAATGCCACCATCGGCCATGCGGTGGCGCTGGCCGATAAAGGCTGGCAGAAGGCGATGCGCGACGACACCCACCTGCGCAATGGTCTGAATGTCTGCCAGGGCAAAGTCACTTACAAGGCGGTTGCTGACGCACTGGGCCATGCCTGGGTTCCCGCCGATTCTCTACTTGCCTAACGTTGTTGGCAGAAACCTTTGATCAGCTGAAAAGCATAGCGCGAGGCGACTGATTTCACGAAGCGCATGAAATCGGTCGCCGCGTCTTCGTTGGCGTTGTCAGAAATCGTACGCACCACGGCGAATGGAATGCCAAGCTCAAAACACACTTGAGCGACAGCGGCACCTTCCATCTCCACCGCCAGCAAGCCTGGCAAATCTCCCCGCAATCCGCTGACCTGAGTACGTCCACTGACAAACTGGTCGCCGCTGGCAATCAGGCCGCGATGTATTTTTGGCAGTTTCAGTTTGAAGACTTCGCGTTCAGCGTCGTCGATGACGTCGGAAAAATCCATCTCAATGAAAAAACGTGCGGCAGCATCGAGCCGCTGGCACAGCGCACGGTCGCTCTGGAAATGCGCGAGACCGGTGAGCGGCACTTCAAACCGGGGAAACAGGGGACTCGCGTCCATATCGTGCTGAACCAGGCTGTCTGCGATCACGATATCGCCGACATGGACGTTTGGATCGCCTGAACCGGCAACGCCGGTGAACAAGATGTGACTGACGTTGAATTTTTCCACAAGCATGGACGCCGTGGTCGCTGCTGCGACCTTGCCAATACGCGACAGGACGCACACAGCGTCGATTCCCCATAAGGTGCCGGTGGCGTAGTGTCGCATGCCGTGCGTGAGCGTGGCGGCCTGTTCCATGGCCTGTACGAGGCCTTGCTGCTCTTCATCGAGAGCGCTGATGATGCCAAGGCGTTTGATGGGTGTGTTGTGCACTGCGTGGCCTGTTTACTGTTTTAATACAAGAGTATGTATACAAATTTAGTAGTGATAGTAAACGCGACGTTTACTGTGGATAAGTCGGATTTTATCAACAGGCTCAACGGTTTACGTGCCGGCAAAGTAGGCTGAAAACCATTGTATCTGGCTGGGATGGATGTTGGACAAAAAAGTGCCTGTTGAAAACTAGAGCGGTTTTGCACATCTTGAGCTGTGGATATCCAATGACTTATCCACAATCGTGATTTTTCTAAAAACGGTCTTCCAAGAAGTTGCTTTTCGAGAACTTGGTTTTGCAGCAAGCTTTTTGGAAGCGCAGCCCTTGTTTTGTTTACTTAAACGAAATGAATATATAGGGTTAGTAGTAGTAGTTAACGCAGGGCCTTTTCTGTGGACAAGGCCTTTTTTTCGCGCAAAATCAAGGGTTTACAGCCGGTATAAACCAACTTGATTGACTGTATGTCCAAAGGACTCATTCTGGACAAAAAAACGCATGTGGATAAAATTGGTTTTATCCACAAATAGCACCTGTGGATATCCCAAGCCTTATCCACAGCCATCAGGAGAACGTATGGATTTACTATCTTTGCTGAGCTATCCGATCATTCAGGGTCCGATGGCAGGGGGCGCCAGCACGCCCGCACTGGTGGCTGCCGTGTCGAACGCGGGCGGTCTCGGCGGTTTTGCCGGTTCGCTGCTGTCGCCAGCCGTCATCACTGAACAGGTCGGCCAGATCCGCGCGATGACCGACCGGCCTTTCCTGCTCAACTTCTTTGCGCAGCCCACACCGGCGCCGAGCCCCGACGAGATCGCTGCTGCGTCGGAGCTGCTGCGTCCCATCTGGGAAAGCCTGGGCTGGGATCAACTGCCGCTGCCGGCGCAGTGGTGCCAGGATTTTGAGCAGCAATTCGACACCATGCTCGCCTTGCGTCCGGCCGCCGCCAGTTTCACTTTCGGGATAGTGGACCGCGACCATGTCGAGCGTTTGCACGCGGCTGGCATTCCGGTCATCGGCACCGTCACCACCGTCGATGAAGCAAAGGCCTGGGCAGCGATCGGCGCCGATGCCGTGGTCGCTTCCGGGGTGGAGTCGGGGGGGCATCGCGGCACTTTCCTCGGCCCGCAGGAAGAAGCGACCATGTCGTCCGCGCAGTTATGGCCGAAAGTCGCCAAGGCAGTAGATATTCCCGTCATCGCGGCGGGCGGCATCATGACCGGCGCCGATATTCGCCTGGCCTTGTCGCTCGGCGCGAAGGCGGTGCAAATGGGGACCGCATTCCTGGTGACCGACGAATCGGGCATTCATCCGGCCTACAAACAGCGCGTGCTGTCCGGCGGCGCGACCGATACGACCCGTTTGACGCGCAGTTTCTCCGGCCGTTATGCGCGTGGCATCGAGAATCGCTTCATGAAGCAAATGGAGAGTGTTGAGAAGCTGGTTCCAGCGTATCCTGTGCAAAACGCCTTGACCACCGCGATCCGCGCGGCGGCCGCAGCCCGAGGCGATACCGAGCTGATGTCCTTGTGGGCCGGCGCGCAATTTGCCAGGGCGCGGGCGATGCCGGCGGCGCAGCTGGTACAGTTGCTGGCGGCGGAAATGCAGACGCGGCGCACAGAGTAAATACAAGAACGATAAAAGGGGAGAACTGATTGGAATCGGCTGGAGAATATGACTACATCATTGTTGGCGGTGGCACGGCGGGTTGCCTGCTCGCGAATCGGCTCACCCGGCGCAAGGACGTCAACGTCCTGCTGATCGAGGCCGGAGGGCGGGACGATTATGTGTGGATTCATATTCCGGTCGGTTACCTGCATTGCATTGGCAATCCGCGCACCGACTGGCTGTACAAAACAGAGCCGGATGCCGGCCTGCATGGACGCTCGCTGATCTACCCGCGCGGCAAAGTCCTCGGCGGCAGTTCTTCCATCAACGGCATGATCTACATGCGCGGCCAATCGCAGGATTATGATCACTGGGCCGAGCTGACCGGCGATCCATCGTGGCGCTGGGACCAGGTGCTGCCGGTCTTCAAACAGACCGAGGATTATTTTGGCGGCGGCGGTCCGGATCATGGCGTCGGCGGTGAATGGCGGGTCGAACGGCAGCGCCTGTCGTGGAAAATACTCGACGCGTTTCGCGACGCGGCAGAACAGGTCGGCATTCGCAAAACCGACGATTTCAATGGCGGCGACAACGCCGGCTGTGCCTATTTCGACGTCAATCAGCGGCGCGGCATTCGCCTCAATACCGCCAAGGCTTTTCTGAAGCCGGCCAGCCAGCGCGAGAATCTGACCATCATGACGGGCAGCCACGTGCAGCGCCTGATCATCGACGATAGCGATCAGGGCAAGGTATGCCGTGGTGTCGAATTCATCGGCGGCGGCAAGGCCTGGACCGCGCGCGCGACGCGTGAAGTGGTGCTGACCGCCGGCGCGATCGGCACGCCGCACATTTTGCAGTTGTCGGGTATCGGCTTGCCGTCCGCTTTGCGCGAGCACGGCATCGAACCGGTGGTCGACGCGCCCGGTGTCGGCGAAAATCTGCAGGACCATCTGCAGTTGCGAATGGTGTTCAAAGTGAAGGGCGCCAAAACGCTCAACACCAGTTCCGCGAGCTGGTACGGCAAGTTCAAGATCGGCATGGAATACGCGATGTTCCGCAGCGGCCCGATGTCGATGGCGCCGTCGCAACTGGGCGCATTTGCCAAATCGGACGAGTCGCAGGCGACCCCGAATCTCGAATACCACGTGCAGCCGCTCTCGCTCGATAAATTCGGCGACCCGTTGCACGCCTTCCCGGCCTTTACCGTGAGTGTCTGCAATCTGCGTCCGACGTCACGCGGCCATGTGCGCATCGCCAGCAAGGACCCGGCGGCCGCGCCCAAAATCACACCGCTGTACCTGGCCACCGCCGAAGACCGCAAGACCGCCGCCGCCGCGCTGCGCCTGACGCGCCAAATCGTCGCCGCGCCGGCGCTGAGTAAATACGCGCCTGAAGAATTCAGGCCAGGTCCGCATCTGCAAACAGAGGATGAGCTCGCTGACGCGGCAGGCCATATCGGCACCACGATTTTTCATCCGGTCGGCACATGCAAGATGGGTCGCGCCGACGATCCGATGGCCGTGGTTGACAGCGATCTGCGTGTCATCGGCGTGCGCGGTCTGCGCGTTGTAGATGCCTCGATCATGCCGAACATCACTTCGGGGAACACCAATTCGCCGACCTTGATGATCGCCGAGAAGGCCGCCGCGATGATCGCGTTGGCACGCGATTAGACATTTTTGGAAGCGAAAAAATTGCAGTAACTTCGTGCACGGTTGACCTCGGTCAGCCGCGCATAAATGGTAGTTATACCGTATTGTGAGCAAAAATCTTTGTGTGTATTATCGAATAAAAAATATTTTCATAGTGATATCAGATTAGACCTCTGGAGACACAATGGCCGATGTAATACTCGAGACGCGACACCTCACGAAGGAGTTCAAGGGGTTCACAGCGGTCAATGATGTGAACCTGTCTGTCGAGCGTGGCCACATCCACGCGCTCATCGGCCCCAACGGCGCCGGCAAGACCACTTG
Organism: Massilia sp.; assembly: GCA_039927975.1. GTDB lineage: Bacteria > Pseudomonadota > Gammaproteobacteria > Burkholderiales > Burkholderiaceae_D > JBDSTZ01. The sequence goes on from JBDSTZ010000553.1 coordinate 21,714, forward strand.
CTTCAATTTGCTCACCAAATTCCTGGTGCCGACCTCGGAGGGTGTAAATAATTTTGTGTAAACGGTCATTTGGCAGGACACTGCCGCCATCAAGGAGAAACAATGACCGTTGTAAAGCGTAACAAGCGTGCCAAGCCCGATCCGGAACTGCTCAAACTGGCC
>JBDSTZ010000554.1:0-3624 GCA_039927975.1 Massilia sp.
CGTGACCGCGACCGGCAACTACCACGTCATCACGCATGAGCATGCGAAGGCCATGAAAGACCAGGCCATCGTGTGCAACATCGGCCACTTCGACAACGAAATCGATGTCGCGGCGCTCAAGCAGTACACCTGGGACAACATCAAGCCGCAGGTCGACCACATCGTGTTCCCCGACGGCAAGCGGATCATCCTGCTCGCGGAAGGGCGACTCGTGAACCTCGGCTGCGGCACCGGCCACCCGTCGTACGTGATGAGCTCCTCGTTCGCCAACCAGACCATCGCGCAGATTGAACTGTTCTGCAACACGGCCAAGTATCCGGTCGGCGTCTACACTTTGCCAAAGCATCTGGACGAGAAAGTCGCGCGCCTGCAGCTGAAAAAGCTCAACGCGCAACTGACCGTGCTGACCGACGAGCAGGCCGCGTACATTACGGTGAGCAAGGAAGGCCCTTACAAGCCGGATCACTATCGCTATTAATCAGGCGATGTAGGCATGCGGGGTCCGCGAAAGCGGGGCCCCATGCGGCGCCGCGGCGATGCGTGCACATTGGATTTCCGCCTGCGCGGGAATGACGTGCCGAGCAACGCGGCGCGCTTTTCTGCCGAGTCCTGTTCTGCCGAGTACTTACAGCGTAGTTGTATTCACACGTAGTCCGTAGTTGCCACGTATCGAGGAACCCCATGCGCCTGCTGCTCACCTGGATCATCAACGCCGCCGCCCTGTTCGCCCTGCCGTACCTGATGCATTCGGTCACGGTCGACAGTCTCGGCGCCGCCTTCATCGCCGCCCTCGTGCTGGGCCTGGTGAACACCCTGATCCGCCCGGTCCTCTTGCTGCTGACCTTGCCGGTGACCATGCTCTCGCTCGGCCTCTTCATTTTTGTCCTCAACGGCTTGCTGTTCTGGGGCGTGGCCCAGCTGGTCGACGGCTTCCACGTCGGCGGCTTCTGGTCCGCGATGGGCGCCGCCATCCTGTACAGCATTATCTCCTGGGCGCTGTCCACCTTACTTCTTAAAAAAAATGAAGACGCATAATTTCAGTATCGAATTTTATCCGCCCAAGACGGACGAGGGCGCGGCCAAGCTGCGCGTCGCGCGCGCCAAGCTGGCCACCCTGAACCCGAAATATTTCTCGGTCACTTTCGGCGCCGGCGGCACCACCCAGCGCGGCACCCTCGACACCGTGCTTGAAATCCTCGCCGAGGGCCACGACGCCGCGCCCCACCTGTCCTGCGTGGGCGGCTCGCGCGATTCGATCCGCGCCATCCTCCAGCAGTTCAAGGAGCACGGCATCCACCGCCTGGTGGCCCTGCGCGGCGACCTGCCGAGCGGCTACGGCGCGGGCGGCGAATTCCGCTACGCCAACGAGCTCATCGAATTCATCCGCGCCGAGACCGGCGACTGGTTCCACATCGAAGTGGCGGCCTATCCGGAAACCCATCCGCAAGCCCGCTCGCCGCAGGACGACCTGCAAAACTTCGCGCGCAAGGTCAAGGCCGGCGCCAACTCGGCCATCACCCAGTACTTCTTCAACCCGGACGCCTACTTCGCCTTCCTCGACGACGCCCGCAAACTCGGCGTGGACGTGCCCGTCGTGGCCGGCATCATGCCGATCACCAACTACACCCAGCTGATGCGTTTCTCCGACATGTGCGGCGCCGAGATCCCGCGCTGGGTGCGCCTGAAATTGGCCAGCTTCGGCGACGACAGTGCCTCCATCAAGGCTTTCGGGCTCGACGTGGTCGGCCAGTTGTGCGAGCGCCTGCTCGAAGGCGGCGCGCCCGGCCTGCATTTCTACAGCATGAACCAGGCCGCCGCCACCACCGCGCTGTGGCAGCGCCTGGTCACGGGCTGATCAAGGGCTGATCGCTTCGGTCAGCACCAGGTCCAGCGCGACGTCATGCGGCGCGCTGGCAAATTCGGCCTGCATGCACGCATAGGCGATGCCCAGCGTGCGCGTGCGCGGCGCGGCCGCCAGCGTGCGGTCGTAATAGCCGCCGCCATAACCGAGCCTGAAATTGCCGTCGTTGAAGCCCAGGCAGGGCACCAGCAGCGCCGGCGGACACGCCACCATGCGCAGGTCCGCCGGCACCTTCACCCCCATCTGGTCGGTCGCCATCGCCTCGCCCGGCCGCCACTCGGCAAACCCCAGCGGCGCATCGCGCGCGACCACCACCGGCAGCGCCAGCCGCGCGCCGCGCGCCGCCAGTTCGGCGTAGGCGGCGTCCAGGTCCGGCTCGCCGCGCAGCGCCTGGTAGACCCCCAGCATCGGCGGCTTGTTCGCGTCCCACCAGTCGAGCACGCGCGCACCGATCGCCGCGTCCCACGCCGTCTTGTGGCGCGGCGCGATCGCACGCCGCGCCAATAGCAGCCGCGCGCGCAGCAAGGCTTTGCTGTCGTTCGCCATCACTGTTGCGCTCACGTCAGCGCACGGTGGCAGCGCAGCGTCCTCGCGTGGTATTCTAGGTTTGCCGGTCATGTCTTGAATGTTGGGTAAATTGAGAGTTGCACATTGATGTTAGCGTCGAAAAGTTTAGCCGGCGTGGTACTGGCCGGATTCTGCCTCCTGTCCTTCGCCGCCCCGCTGCCCGAGCCCACGCCCGAGGCCCGCGCCGACGACGAGGTCTTCCTGCAGCTGCGCGAAGCGGCGCGCCAGGACGACGCCGCCAAGGCCGGCCTGCTGGCCGCCCGCCTGCCCAACTACGCCATCCCGGACTATGTCGATTATTATCGGCTCAAACCGCGCCTGCGCGAGGCATCGGTCGACGAAATCCGCGATTTCCTGCGCCGCCACGAAGGCAGCGCCATCGCCGATCGCCTGCGCAACGACTGGCTGCTCGAACTTGGCCGCATGCGCGACTGGGCCAACTTCGACCGCGAACTGCCGCTCTACGTCGTCAACGACGACACCCAGGTCAAATGCTACGGACTGCTCTCGCGCGCCATGAAGGGCGAGCGCGTGGCCGACGACGCCCGCTCCCTGCTGGTCGCGCCGCCCGGCTACGGTGAAGCCTGCGGCGCGTTGATCGCCGCGCTGGCCGCGTCCGGCCAGTTCACCAGCGCCGACCTGCTGGCGCAACTGCGCCTGTCCGGCGAAAACCACGCCACCGGGCCGTCGCGCCGCATCGCGCTGCTGCTCGGCGCCTCCGACACCCGCGCCGCGCAGGCCGTCGACGTGCCGGCCCTGGCCATGGCGCGCGGCATCGGCGCCAACGCCATCGAACACGAAATCTACCTGGTCGCCGTCGGCCGCATGGCGCGCACCAGCCTCGACCTGGCCAGCGTCGCGCTGAACAAGAACGCCGCCAAACTCACGCCGCAGGAACTGGCGACCGGCTGGTCCAACATCGCCCTGGCCGCCTCCATGACGCTCGCGCCGGAAGCCTACGGCGATTGGCAGAAGGCCGCCGGCGCGCCGCTGTCGAACGAGCAGCTGGCCTGGAAGACCCGCACCGCGCTGCGCCGCGGCGACTGGAAAATGGTCGAAGACAGCATCGCCGCCATGCCGCCCCAGCTGCGTCGCGATCCGACCTGGACCTACTGGATGGGCCGCGCGCTCGCGCGCGATCCGGCCCGCGCCACCCAGGCCCAGGCGCTGTTTACCAGCATCGCCGAGCAGAACAG
>JBDSTZ010000555.1:0-16798 GCA_039927975.1 Massilia sp.
GTCGAGCGTGGTGAGCATCTGCGGCGTGATCTTGCTGCCCAATTCGATGTCGGCGGCGGCCACCACCACCTTGTTGGACGCGATGCCGGCCTGGCGCGACACCCAGCCGCTGGCATACGCCGCCGCCCCGCTCAAGGCTGCCGCGCCGGCACGCCGTCCCGCCAGGCCCGTGCAGGTCTTGGCGACGGCCAGGCCTGACTGCGTCGAGGTCGTGCAGAACGGCGCCCGCGCGCTGAGCTGCTTCTAGCGCCATCCCCACACCGCCCACCACCGGAGAGCCGCCGTGAACCACTTCCCCCTCGCCGCCCTGAGCGCGGCCGCCGCCATCCTCGCCGGCGCCGCCCAGGCCGCAGCGCCGTCAAGCGCCGCCACGCCGAACAAGCATTGCACCAGTGTGAGCGTGGCGCCGACCGTGTTCCTCATGCTCGGCAAATCGACGGTGATTCCGCTGGCCTCGCCGGTGGCGCGCATCCTCGTCAGCGGCCAGCCGCCCAGCCCGGGGCCGGGCGCGGCGCCGATGGCGCCCGGCGCGATCGCCTCGCCGGCCAGCGTGGCGGCGGCGATGGAGGGCAACGGCGTGGGCGACATGGAAGTGCTGCTGCTCAGCCCCACCGACCTGTTCTTTCGGGGTAAAAAGGCCGGGGTCATGAACGTCATCCTGCAAGACAGCAAGGGCGCCTGCTACCTGCGCGACCTGGTCGTGGCGATCGATCCGGCCACCCTGCAAGCCAAGCTCGCCGAGCTGATGCCCGACGAGACCGGGATCCGCGTCAAGAGCGCCGACAACGCCATCATCCTGACCGGCAGCGTCAGCAGCGCGCCCCGGATCGACGAAGTCATGCGCCTGGCCGGCGCCTACACCGAGAACAAGCGGGTGGTCAATCTGATGCGCGTGACGGCGCCCCAGCAGGTCATGCTGGAAGTGAAAATCGCCGAGGTCAGCAAGACCCTGCTCGACAAGTTCGGCATCGACTTCGCCCGCATGTTCAGTTCGGCCGACGGCTTGAGCTCGAAAGTGATCGGCGGGATCTTCGGCGGCGGCGCGGCCGTGTTCGGCCAGTTCAACCAGCCGGTCGGCATCGTCAGCCGCGTGGCCGGCGCGGCGATCGGCGGCCCCAAGGTCGGCGCCGCCGGCGAGCTCTTTACGAACGCACGCGGCGCCACCCTGTTCGGCATCGACGCCCAGAAGAAGGACGGCTTGCTGCGGGTCCTGGCCGAACCGAACATCATGGCCATCAGTGGGCAGTCGGCCAGCTTTCTGTCGGGCGGCAAGATCTTCATTCCGGTGGCGCAGTCGCGTGAAAACGGCGGCGTCACCACCACCCTCGAAGAGAAGGAATTCGGCGTCGGCCTCAAGTTCACCCCGACCGTGCTCGACGGCACGCGGGTCAACCTGAAGCTGGTGTCGGAGGTATCGGAACTGTCGCAGACCGGCTCGCCCTTCACCACCGTCGGCGGCATCACCTCGGTGCTGCCGTCGATCACCACCCGGCGCGTCGACACCAGCGTGCAGCTCAACGACGGCCAAAGCTTTGCGATTGCCGGCCTGATTCGCAATAACGTGACCGAGACGCTGACCCGCTTTCCGGGCCTGGGCGAACTGCCGGTGATCGGCGCGCTGTTCCGCTCGACCGAATTCCAGAAGGACCAGACCGAGCTGATCTTCATCGTCACGCCGCGCCTGGTCAAGCCACTGGCCGGCGCCGTCGCGCTGCCAACCGAGCTGCACCGCGAGCCCAACCGCGGCGACGTCATGTTGATGGGCGCCACCGAGGGCGCGCCCTCCGCCCTTCCGGCCACCGCCGCCAGCCACTAAGGAGTCGCCATGAAAAAGCCATCCGTCACCTCGCCCGCGACCTTGCCAGTCACGCTGCTCGCGCTCGCCCTGCTCAGCGCCTGCGCCGCCACCCCGCCCGACCCGCATTTTGGCGAGTCGGTGCGCCAGGCCCGCCTGGCCATGACGATCAATCCGCACGCCGGCGAGAATCCGGACCTGGCCGCCGGTGTCGACGGCGGCGCCGCGCGCGAAGCCATCCAGCGCTACCAAGACAGCTTCAAGGCGCCGCCCCCGGTGGTCAACATCATCAATATCGGCACCGGCGCCGCCAAATGAGACGGCCGGCCTTCCCTCCAACGAGCGCACTGAAAGGACCACAAAAATGAAACCATCAACCAACCCGGCGCGGCAGGCGGCGCGCGCCTTTGCCCGCGACCAGACCGGCGCGCAGGTGGTCGAATACGCGCTGATCATCGCAGTCGTCTCGATCGCCCTGGTACTGGCGCTGAAAGGCTTGACCGGCCTGCCGTTCGCGCAATTCATCGCGCGCGTGGCGGACTGCCTGAGCCTGGCTTGTAGCTGAACCCGCAAACGCAATCATGCCGTGCGCCGCGCCGCCTGTGCCAGGGCAGCGCGACAGAGGGCACAAGACGCCGCCAACCGGCCGGGCGGCGTCTGGGTAGCAAAGTAATGGCCTCACCCCTGGATGTTTTATCACTCACTAAAAGGTAACCAAAATGAACAAGCTCCTGAAAACTGCAGACAGCGCAATCCGTGCATTCGCCCGTGAAGAAGACGGCGCCCAGGTTGTCGAATACGCCCTGATCATCGCCGTGGTGTCGATCGCGCTGGTAGTGGCGCTCAAAGGCCTGACCACCGGCACCACCTTCTCGGCCTTCATCTCGCGCGTGGCGACCTGCCTGAGCGGCGGCGCCTGCGCCTGACCTGCCAGCCCGGCGAGCCGCCGGCTTCGGCGGCTCGCCAGCTGGCTTTCATTGAATCAGCACCAAGGAGAACCGATCATGTTCGCGCCCCGTGCAAGCGCCTTCACACCGCAGCGCCGCCGGCCTTCGCGCCAGCGCGGCGCAGTCGCCGTGATGGTCTGCATGCTGCTGCTGATGCTGCTCGCCTTCATGGGCATCGCCCTCGATTTCGGCCGTCTGTTCATCGTCAAGACCGAACTGCAAACGGCCATGGACAGTTGCGCGCTGGCGGCGGCGCAGGAGCTCGACGGCCAGGCCAGTGCGCTCAATCGCGCGCGCAGCGCCGGCCTGACGGCGGCCAATCTGAACCGCGTCAATCTGCAGTCGGCCAGCTGGGACGGCCAGGGCCAGCTGAGCGCGGCGGACATCACTTTCAAGGACAACGCCTTCGCCGACACCAGCGCGCCGAGCGCCCGCTACGCCGTGTGCAGCCACCAGCAGGGCGGCGTCAAGATGTGGCTGTTGCATATGGTCGGCGCCGTCAATGGCGACAGCGCCAACAATCCGGCCACCCGCAGCGTGCTGGCCAGCGCCGTGGCCAGCCGCGCCAGCGCGCAGACGACCTGCCCGATTCCGGTGGCGATCAAGGCCAAGACCGGCGGCACGGCGCCCGACTACGGCTACCAGGTCGGCGAATGGGTGACCGTGTACGACAAGGGTGGCGCCTCGGCCGGCGAAATGGGCTGGTACAACCTCGATGGCAGCAGCGGCGCCAGCGAGACGGTCAATGAATTGCGCGAGGGCGGCTCCTGCGGTATCCGGGTCGGCGACACGCTCGGCACGCCCGGCGCCCAGACCAGCGTGAACACGCCGTGGAACTACCGCTTCGGCATCTACAAGAACGGCGAATCGCCCAGCGTCAACCATCCCGACCAGAGCGGCTACGCCTACACCAGCGTCAACTGGAAGAACGCGGCGCCGCAAAACGCCTTCGCCGGCACGCCGGCCGCCGGTTCCGATCCGACGGCGGCCAACTACATCAGCAAGCGCGCCGCCTTCGCCTCGCTGGCCGACACCGGCACCAGCCTCAAGGCCGGCTCGCTGATCGCCTTCGGCGACCAGAACAAACTCAACAGCTTCAAGACCCTGGCGACGCCGGGCCCGAGCGGCGAGCATCACAACTACGGCGCCAGCCGGCGCCTGGTCATCGTCCCCGTCATCAATGCCAGCAGCAAGGTCGCCGACTACGTCTGCATGTTCATGCTCGCGCCGATGACCGGGCCCAACGATGCGACCCAGATGGAATTTCGCGGCAACGCCGGCAGCGCCGCGTCCCCCTGCACCACCAACGGTCTTCCCGGCGGCGCCGCCGGCCCGCTGGTTCCGGTCCTGGTGAGGTGAGCGATGAACAGGTCCCAACACGGTTCCGCCCTGGTCGAATTCGCCCTGGTGCTGCCCATCCTGCTGCTGCTGTCGATGATGACGATCGAATTTGGCCGCGCCGTGCATCGCTACAACTGCACCGCCAAGGTGGTGCGCGACGCGGTGCGCTACCTGTCGACGCAGACGCCCGGCACCCACGCCACCGAGGCGCGCAACCTGATCGTCTACGGCAACGTGGGCGGCACCGGCAGTCCGCTCGATCCAGCCCTCACCACCAGCAACGTGGCCACGCCAACCTGGCAAAGCGCCGGCAGCGCGCCGCTGATCAATACCGTCACCGTGCGCGTGACCGGCTACCAGTTCACGCCGATGGTCGCCAGCGTGTTTGGCACGGCGCTGCCGGCGATCACCTTCAACGACATCAGCGCCACCATGCGCAGCCCGCTATGAACACCGTCCATTCCCCCCAACGCGGCGCCGCCACCGTCGAATTCAGCCTGGTGCTGCTGATGTTCCTCATGTTCATGCTGGCCGTGACCGACTTGAGCCGCCTGCTGTTCGCCTGGAACGCCGCCACCGAGGCGAGCCGGCTGGGCGCGCGCTACGCGGTGGTGTGCGACGACACCGGCAACAAGGCCGCCGTGCTGGCGCGCATGCAGATGATGCAGCCCGAGATCGCCGACATCGCGCTCGACTGGCGCCCGGCCGGCTGCACCGCCGCCAGCTGCGAGGGGGTGACGGTGACCATCACCGACCTGCGGTTCCGCTGGCTCTCGCCGGTGATCGGCAGCGCCGTCGCCACCGTCGCCCTGCCCACCTTCAGCACCTATCTGCCGCGCGAGAGCATGCGCCAGGACCCCAACAGCAGCGCCATGTGTCAATAACCGGAAAGCCCATCATGAAAATCGCCGTCATTTCACCCAACACCAGCCACCTGCACGCGATGGGCGAGCAATTGCTGCGCATGGCGCACCTGCCGGTGCTGATCGAAGGCGGCAAGAGCAAGATGCGGGCGGCGGCCGAACAGGAGTCGCCCGACATGCTGCTGGTCGAGGGGATCTGCTGCGACCCGGCCGAAATGAGCCATGTCGAGTACATCACCACCCACCACCCGCGCATCGCGGTGGTGCTGCTGTGCGCCACCACCTCGCCCGAGTTCCTGATCAACGCGATGCGCGCCGGGGTGCGCGAGGTGCTGCCCTCGCCGGCGGCGCCGGCCGCGCTGGAGGCCACCGTCAAGCGGGTGGCCGGCAAGCTGCTTGGCGCCAGCGCGGCCAGCAGCGGCAAGGTGCTGGCCTTCATCTCCTGCAAGGGCGGCAGCGGCGCCACCTTCCTGGCCACCAACCTCGGCCTGGAGCTGGCGCAAACCCGCTCGGTGCTGCTGATCGACCTGAACCTGCAGTTCGGCGACGCCCTGAGCTTCGTCCACGAAGCGCGCCCGGCCTCGACCATCGCCGACGTCGCGCACGAAATCGGCCGCCTCGACGCTTCCTTCCTGGCCGCCTGCACGGTCAAAGTGGCGCCCAATTTCAGCGTGCTGGCCGCGCCCGACGATCCGGCCGACGCGGTCGACATCAGCCCCGCGCATATCGACGCCATCGTGGCGCTGGCGGTGACCCAGCACGATTTCGTCCTGCTCGACCTGGGCCGTCCGATCACCCCGCACAGCGTCAAGGCGCTCGACCACGCGCACACGGTGCTGGCGGTGCTGCAGGCCGATGTGCCGGCGGTTCGCAACACCAAGAAGATGCTGGGCATTTTCAAGTCGCTCGGCTACCCGCCCGACAAGGTTGAGCTGATCGTCAACCGCTTCGAGAAAGCCGGCGATATCGGCCTGGCCGACATCCAGCGCGCGCTGGGCCGCTACACGGTGCACACCGTGGCCAATTCCTACCGCCCGGTGGCGGCCTCGATCAACCATGGCGAACCGCTCAAGAGTTCGGCGCCGTCGAATCCGGTCGCGCGCAGCCTGGCCGATTTCGCCGATTCGTTCAGTCCGCGGCCGGACGACAGCCGCGGCCTGCTCGACCGCCTGCTGCGGCGCGCCTGAGCCGCCCACACCCGTCAAGGAGTCCATCGTGTCCTTCCGAGAAAAACTCAGCATTGTCGAGCACCGCGCGGCCACCCGCAGCGACGGCGCCGGCGCCGCCTACAACACGCTCAAGGCGGCCATCCACCTCAAGCTGCTCGACCGCTTCGACCTCGGCGCGCTCGAGACGCTCACGCCCGAACAGCTGCGCGCCGAAATCGCGGCGATGGTCGAGCATCTGCTCGACGATGAGCAGGCCGCCGTCAACGAGCAGGAGCGACGCTCGCTGATCCGCGACATCCAGCACGAAATGCTCGGCTTCGGCCCGCTCGAACTGCTGATGGCCGACCCCGGCGTGTCCGACATCCTGGTCAACCGCTACGACCGCATCTTCGTCGAACGCGGCGGCAAGCTCGAACTGACCCAGGTCTGCTTCAACGACGAACAGCACCTGCTGCGTATCATCGACAAGATCGTCTCGCTGGTGGGCCGCCGCATCGACGAATCGAGCCCGATGGTCGACGCGCGCCTGCCCGACGGCTCGCGCGTGAACGCGGTGATTCCGCCGGTGGCGATCGACGGCCCGATGATGTCGATCCGGCGCTTCTCGCCGATTCCGCTCAAGATGGCCAACCTGGTCAGCGAGAATTTGCGCAGCCTGACGGTCGACATGGCGCAGCTGCTCGAAGGCCTGTGCAAGGCCAAGGTCAACATGCTCATCTCGGGCGGCACCGGGGCCGGCAAGACCACCCTGCTCAACATCCTGTCCGGCTACATTCCGCGCAGCGAGCGGATCGTCACGATCGAGGACGCCGCCGAGCTGCAGCTGCAGCAGCCGCACGTGATCCGGCTCGAAACCCGGCCCATGAACATCGAGGAAAAGGGCGAAATCACCCAGCGCGCGCTGGTGCGCAACGCGCTGCGCATGCGGCCCGACCGCATCGTCATCGGCGAGGTGCGCGGCGCCGAGGCGGTCGACATGCTGCAGGCGATGAATACCGGGCACGAAGGCTCGCTCACCACGATCCACGCCAACACCGCGCGCGACGCCGTGGCGCGGCTGGAAAACATGATCGGCATGGCCAACCTAAACCTGCCGCACCGCGCCGCGCGCCAGCAGATCGCCTCGGCCATCACGGTGGTGATCCAGGCCCTGCGCCTGATCGACGGCAAGCGCAAGATCACCAGCATCCAGGAAATCACCGGCATGGAGGGCGACATCATCACCATGCAGGAGATCTTCGCCTTTCGCCAGACCGGGGTGGGCGCCGACGGCGCCGTCGAAGGTTATTTCCACGCCACCGGGGTGCGACCCAAGTTCACCGAACGGCTGCGCGCCTTCGGCATCGTGCTGCCCGACGCGATGTTCGATCCCTCGCGTCACTTTCATTAAGAGGTGGAGCCATGTCCGACAACTTCTTCCTGATCCTATCGGTGCTGGTGGTGCTGGCCGTGGTGCTGCTGTTCGAGGGTCTTTACCTGGTGTGGAACACCTACCGCGGACCGCAGGCGAAAAAGATCGAGCAGCGCCTGCGCGTGCTGTCGGCCTCGTCCGACGCCAGCGCCCAGGCGCAAGTGCTGCGCCAGCGCATGCTGAGCGACCTGCCGGTGCTGGCGCGCCTGCTGCTGCGGGTGCCGCGCGTGCACCAGCTCGACCGCATGATTCTGCAGGCCGACTTGCGCTGGACCGTCTCGCGCCTGCTGCTTAGCGGCGCCGCGCTCGGCCTGCTCGCCTACCTGGTGTGCGCGATCCTGCTGCGCCAGGGACCGCTGGCGACCGCGCTGGCGGTGGCGGCGCTGGGCGCGGCGCCGCTGGCCTACGTGCTGCGGCGCCGCGCCAGGCTCCTGCGCAAGCTCGAACAGCAACTGCCCGACGCCCTCGACCTGCTGACGCGCGCCCTGCGCGCCGGCCATTCCTTCGGCGCCGGCCTGCAAATGATCGGCCAGGAGATGGCCGACCCGATCGCCGGCGAAATCCGCTTCGTCCACGAAGAGATCAATTTCGGCGTCTCGCTCGAGCAGGCCCTGACCAACCTCTCGGTGCGGGTGCCGATCCGCGACCTGCGCTACTTCGTCGTCGCCGTGCTGATCCAGCGCGAGTCGGGCGGCAACCTGACCGAGGTGCTGGGCAAGTTGAGCCAGCTGATCCGCCAGCGGCTCAAGCTGTACTGGCGCATCCGCGTGCTGTCGGCCGAAGGGCGCCTGTCGGCCTGGGTGCTAGGCCTGCTGCCCTTTGCCCTCGCCGCCCTGATGAACATCTTCAACCCGGCCTTCATGGCGCCGCTGTGGCAGGACCCGATCGGCATCGCCATCGTGCGCAATATGCTGCTGATGATGGCCTTCGGCGTGCTGGTGCTGTGGAAGATCACCCGTATCCGCGTCTAGGAGAACCATCGTGGCCCTGCTCACCCTGCTCATTTTCATCTCGCTCGCCGCCGGCGGCGCCGGCGTCTACCTTCTGCTCACGCCCAGCCGCACCGGGCGGCGCCTGAAGACGCTGTCCGAACCGCTGGCCAGGCCGGCATGGGAAGCGACCCTGGCGCAGGTCTGCACGCCCTTCGCCCAGCTGTCCACTCCGAGCGGCAACTGGGATCAGTCGGCCCTGCGCCTGCGCTTCATCGCCGCCGGTTTTCGGCGCGACGACGCCCGTCTGATCTACTTCGGCGCCAAGACCTTGCTGCCGCTGCTGTTTGCCGGCGCCGCCTGGCTGCTGCTGCGCAGCGTCTTCCACCCGGAAGGCAGCAGCCTGCTGTTGTGGGTGACCGGGGCGGCGCTGGCCGGCTGCTATCTGCCGAACCTGGTATTGGGTCTGTGCCTGCGCAGGCGCACCCGGCAAATTTTCGACAGCTTTCCCGATGCGGCCGACCTGATGCTGGTGTGCGTCGAAGCCGGCCTGGGGCTGGACGCCGCGCTTGGAAAGATCACCGATGAAATCCGCTTCAGCAGCGCCGCGCTGGCCGAGGAACTGCAGTTGACCAGGCTGGAAATGCGCGCCGGCGGCACGCGCGAAAAATCGCTGCACAACCTGGCGCTGCGCACCGGCCTCGAGGAAGTCGGCATCTTTGCGACCATGCTGACCCAATCCGACAAATTCGGCACCAGCCTGGGCGACTCGCTGCGGGTGTTCTCCGAAGACCTGCGTACCAAGCGCCAGCTGCGGGCAGAGGAACTGGCGGCCAAGGTGCCGACCAAGATGCTGATTCCCCTGGTGCTGTTCATTTTTCCATCGATCCTGATGGTGATCATCGGGCCGACCGCGATCGTCATCATCCGCACCATGCTGCCCGCGCTGGGCGGGCAGTGAGAAGCGGCCGGACCGCGACAGTGGCCTATTTGGTCGACAGCACCAGCACGGTCACCGAATACGGCGCGAAGCTGTAGCTGAACTGCTTGCCTAGCCCGCTCGCCTTGCTCGTCACCGGCACCACCTTGGTCGGCTCGGCGATGGTGTTGGTGTCTTCCTTCGCCGCCGAGGCGAGCACGATCGCCTTGCCTTCGGCCGCCACCCTGGCGGCGCCGGCCAGGTCGACCTGCACCGTCTGCGCATTGCCGATCGCGTTGACGACCTTCAGGTAGATCTCGCCGCGCTGGTCCGATTTGGTGGCCGAGAAGAACATCGTCGGCACCTCTTTCGCCGGCGGCAGCACCTGCGGCGTCTCCTTCCTGGCCGCCTGCTGCCAGGTCTGCGTGCTCACCTTCTCGGCCTTCACCGGCAGCGATACATTGCCCAGGTAATTGCTGAACATCTTCTGCACGTGGTACGACGGCGACCCATAGCTCGACTGCACATCGTAGCCGATCAGATTACTCTTCCACTGCATGCCGCCCGGGTTCGCGTTCACCAGCAGCGGCGCGTAGCAGGACATCTCGACGACGTCGGCATTGCGCTCCATGCCGGCCATGAAGGCGGCGTCGGCGAGCGCGGAGTGCAGGTTGGTGGTCGGCGCCCCCTCGCGCGCGGCCCATTCGCCGATAAACACCTTCGGCCCGCTGCGCTCATAGCTGTCGTAGCGCGCGGCGTCGTTCATCATCTCCTGCGGACTGTAGTAGTAATGTTCGTCGACCAGGTCGGGCACCCGGCTGGTCAGCTTCTGGCGCTGGCTCAGCCAGTCCTTGCCGTTGACGGTGGAGATCAGTTTAAGCTGCGGATACCTGGCCTTGATCGCGTCGTGGAACTGGGTGTAGCGGCCGTCGTAGGTCTTCTGCTTCTCGAAGCCGTCCTCATTGCCGATCTCGACGTAGCGCAGCTTGAACGGCGCCGGATGGCCGTCCTTGGCGCGCTGCGCGCCCCACTTGGTGCTGACGTCGCCGGTCACGTATTCGATCTCGTCGAGCGCTTCTTGTACGAAGGGTTGCAGCGCCGGGCCGCCCGGAATCGTTTCGCCCTTGAGCGCATAACCGGCGAACACCGCCAGCACCGGCTCGGCCTTCATGTCCTCGCACCATTCAAGGAATTCGAGCAGTCCCATGCCGTCGGACGAGCGGTAGCTCCAGGTGCCGGGATGGCCCGGACGCTGTTCGATCGGACCGAGCGTTTCCTTCCACTTGAAGCGGGTCGCGACCGTCTCGCCTTCGAGGTAATTCCCGCCCGGGAAGCGCAGGAAGGCCGGCTTCATGTCGATCAGCTTTTGCATCAGGTCGACCCGGTTGCCGTTCGGCCGATCCTTGTACGTGGGCGGAAACAGCGAGACCTGGTTGAACCACACTGTTCCCGGACTTTCGGTGGCGATCACCAGGCGCGCGTCGGCGGTCGGCTTCACATTCGCGCCGGTCGTCAGGGTCACGCTGTAGCGCTTCCACTCGCCGTTGATACGCCCACCCTCGGCCTGCGCGTACACGGTCTTGCCATCGCCGCCCTCGATGCTGACGGTCAGCGGCACGCCGCCTGCGCCAGCGGTCCTGGCGTAGAAGCTGGCGCGGTAGCGCGTGTTCGGCTTGACCGGAATGCCCCAGTAGCCGGTATTCGCAATGCCGACCCGGTGGCCCTGCGAGGCGCGGGCGGCGTCGAGCCGCAGGCTGGTGGTCAGGGCGGTGGCCGCGACCGGGTAGCGCTGGTCGAGCGCGATCGCCGCGCTGTCGCCGGCGTCCTGCACCACCGACCAGTGCACCGGCGCCTTGTCGTCGTCCTTGAAGACGCGGTTGCGTACCAGTTCCGCATACAGGCCGCCGTCGTAGGAGTAGTTGATCTCCTCGGTCATCAGGCCGTACAGGGTCGGGCTGACCGGCACGCCAGGCCTGGTGAGGTCGATCCTGACGGCGGTCTGCGCCATCGCCAGCGGCGCGGTCAGGGTGGCCAGCGAAAGCAGGCCGGCGGCGAGCAAGCGGCGTTGCGGCGTGTGCGCGATCGAGCCGCGCAATGGAAGCTTAATTTTCATGGGTAGGATAGGCGAGTGGTATGCGTCTGCGCTTACGGGGCGCTTTTTATTCGAAGGTTACTGTATTTACACGACAAAGCGTCTGCCAAAAAAAACAGGCCACAAAATAATAGGCCCGGTTTCTGGCGGCGGCAAATCACATTTTCGCGGCGACCGATACCCGGACCGGTATCGATACCATCGACGACTGACCGGTTGGCGTAGGCTGGCGGCGTCCCACTAGTGCAGCTTCTTGTGCATCTGCCGCAGGCTAAGCCACACCGCCGCCGCCACCACCGGCACCAGCGCGCCGGTCAGGATCTCGGGATTGACCGCAATGCCCAGCACCTTGGCGGCCTTGCCGGTGTAACTCACCAGCCCGATCACATAATAGGAAATCGCCGCCACCGACAAGCCTTCGACCGCCTGCTGCAGGCGCAGCGCCTGCAGCGCGCGTGAATTCATCGACTGCAAAATCTGCCGGTTCTGCATCTCCTGCACGATGCCGACGCGGGTGCGCAGCAAGTCGTTGGTGTTGGCGATGCGTCGCCCCAGCGCGTCCTGGCGCGCGGCCATGGCGTCGCAAGTGCTCATGGCCGGCGCCAGGCGGCGATCCATGAATTCCTCCACCGTCGGCACGCCTTCGATGCGCACCTCGCGCAGCTCTTCGATGCGCGCGTTGACCAGCCTGAAATAAGCGCGCGAGGCCGAGAAGCGGTAGTTGTTTTCCAGCGAGAGCTTTTCGAGCCGCGCGGCGAGCCGGGTGATCTGGTCGAGCAAGGCCTGCTCGGAGCCGCCGCCGTCGGGGTCGCGCTCGCGGTCGCCGGCCGGCGCGGCGTCGGTGGCCACCATGGCGTTCGCCAGCGAAGCCAGTTCGAGTTCGATGTCATTGAGTTCGACCGCCGCGCGCTGCGCCGACGGCAGGCCGAGCAGCGCCATCATGCGGTAAGTCTCGATTTCGAGCACCCGCTGCACCAGCCGGCCAGCCTGCTGCGCGCGCATGCCGACGTCGCGGATCACGAAGCGCGAAAAGCCGTCCGACTGGATCGCGAAATCGGTCCACAGCTGGGCGCCCTGCATCACGCTGCCGCCCACCAGCATGGTGCCCTCGAAGGCGCGGTGCGGCCCTTCCAGGCTGCCGTCGCCGCGTTCGAGGATGACGTGGGCGGCCACCATCAGTTGGCCTTCGAGACTGAGCAGCCATTGCTGCGGCAGGTGTTCGAGCGGCGTGCGGCCGAACGCCTCGGTCACCGGCAGCACTTCGTCGAGCGGTTCGGCGAAGGTGTAGGTGGCGAATTCGGTGTGGCATTCCCACTTCAGGCGAAAGCGCCCGAAGTCATGGTAGAAGTAGCTGGCGCCGGCGGCCGGCGCGGCCACGCCGAAGTGCAGGCAAAGGGCCGCGAGGATCTCGTGCTGGTACAGCGCGTTGGCGTTGGACGGCCCCGCTTCGCTGTGGCGATACACGGCCAGGTGCGAAATCGCCTCGGGCGCGGCCAGCTTGAGGAAGGGCCGCGAATGGATCTCCGCCGCCAGCGGTACCCGCAAAGCGTGATTGAGGCTGGAATACACGATCGACATAAGGCCCTGTCTCGATACTGTTGGTGGGCGCCGCGCGTGCCCGCCCCGGTGAAAGCGGCGCCCTGCGCGGCGCGCGGAAAGCTTGGTCTTGTGACTGAATTATACCGAACGAAGACGGCGGGCCGCGGTCAAAAAGAAAGCAGCTGCGGGCGCGCGCGAAACCTGCCCGCAGCCAGCGCGCTTCGATACCGATATTCGTATGGCTGGCGACAGATTAATTATTGGTTCAAGGTTTTAACTGAACGTATGATGTCGGATTCGGCCGGACCGGCGGCCCTTATTCAATGCAAGGGAAGCACCATGGCGCAGCGCGCGGCACGCAAGATCATCTCCTCCTCGCTTTTCGGTCTGGCCGCCTTGTGCAGCCACGCCAGCGGCGCCGACGCAAAGGCGCCGCAGGCCGTCACGGCGATCGCCAGAAGCGCCGGCGGGGTGGCCATCAACACGGCGGCCGGCACGCTGACCATCGAGCCATGGACCGAGCGTATCGTGCGGGTGCGCTTTCACACCGATCCGGCATGGGCCGGCACCTACAACCCGGCGGTGATCGCCAGGCCGGCCGCGGTGCAATGGAGCGTGGCGGAGACCGCCGACACCTATACCCTGTCGACCGCCGCGCTGAAAGTGCGGGTCAATAAAGCCAACGCCACCATCGCCTTCCTCGGCGCCGATGGCAAGGTCGTGCTGGACGAATTCGCGTCGACGCCGCGCGGCATGGCCGGCGGCGCGTCGGGCCCGGTGAGCCAGGCCTTCGGCCTGCGCGGCGACGAATTCATCTACGGCCTCGGACAGCACCAGACCGGCCGCCTCGATAATCGCCACCTCGGCGTGCGCCTGCAGCAGGCCAACACCGATGTCGCCGTGCCGATGCTGACCTCCTCGCGCGGCTACGGCATCTTGTGGAATAACCCGGCCGTCACCGAAGTCGACGTGGCTATCCCGCAGAAGGCCAATCAGCTGGTGTTCCGCTCCGAAGCGGGCGGCGGCATCGATTACGACTTCATCATGGGGCCGGAACTCGACACCGTGATCGCTGGCTATCGCTGGCTGACCGGCACCGCGCCGATGATGCCGCGCTGGACCTGGGGCCTGTGGCAGTCGAAGGAACGCTACAAGACCCAGGACGAGCTGTTGTCGGTGGCCGCGCGCCACCGCGCCATGGGCGTGCCGTTCGACGCCGTGGTGCAGGACTGGCAGTACTGGGAACCGGGCGCCTGGGGTAGCCACGCCTTCGATCCGAAGCGCTTTCCGGACCCGGCCGGCATGGTCAAGTCGCTGCACGATCAGCACGTCCACAGCATCATCTCGGTGTGGATGCGTTTCGACCCGGGCCTCGACAACCTGAAGGAACTCGAGCGGGCCGGCGCGCTCTATCCGAAGCTCTACACGAACGTCTACCCGGCCGGCTTTGGCCGCTGGTACGACGCCTATTCGCCGGCCGGACGCGATATCTACTGGCGCCAGATCATGCGCAAGCTCGGCACGCTCGGCTTCGACGGCTGGTGGCTCGACGGCAGCGAAACCGAACTCGGTGGCGACTGGGGCCAACTGCGCGAGGTGATGACCGCCGCCGGTCCCGGCGCCCAGGTCTACAACGCCTCGCCGCTGCTGCACACCACCGCCGTCCACGATGGCTCGATGCGCGACATCCCCAACAAGCGCGCCTTCATCCTCACCCGTTCGGCCTACGCCGGCCAGCAGCGCAATGCCGCCATCACCTGGTCGGGCGACACGGTCGGCAACTGGGATATCTTCGCGCGCCAGATCCCGGCCGGGCTCAATTTCAGCCTGAGCGGCATCCCCTACTGGTCGGCCGATATCGGCGGCTTCTTCGGCGGCAGCCCGCGCGATCCGAAGTACGCCGAGCTGTTTACACGCTGGTACCAGTTCGGCGTGTTCAACCCCATGTTCCGGGTGCACGGCACCGGCGAGGGCAAGGAAATCTGGCAGTTCAGCGACAAGACCCAGCAGACCCTGCTCGCGTACGACAAGCTGCGCTATCGCCTGCTGCCCTACATCTACGCCACCTCGTGGGACGTCACCAACGCGCATGGCAGCATGATGCGCGCGCTGGCGATGGACTTCCGCACCGACCACGCGGCCCTCGGCATCCAGGACCAGTACATGTTCGGCAAGGCGCTGCTGGTGAACCCGGTGGTCCAACCCGGCGCCAAGGTCAGGACCGTCTACCTGCCCGGCCAGGAAAGCTGGTACGACTTCTGGAGCGGCCAGCGCCTGGCGGCCGGCCAGGTGGTCGCCGCCAAGGCCGACATCGACACCATTCCGCTGTACGTGCGCGCCGGCAGCGTGCTGCCGCTCGGCCCCGTCAAGCAGTACGCCGACGAAAAGAGCGCCGAGCCGACCGAGCTGCGCGTCTACCCCGGCCGGAACGGCGGCTTCGACTGGTATGACGATGCCGGCGACGGCTATGGCTACAAACAGGGCGAATATGCTACCGTGCAGATGCGCTGGGACGATGCCGGCCACACCTTGACGCTGTCGGCGCGCGAGGGACAGTATCCGGGCATGCCGGCCACGCAGGCGTTCAAGCTGGTGTGCGCCGCCGGCCAGGCTGGCGCCACACAGACCAAGAGCATCACCTACGCCGGCCAGGCGCTGTCGATCGCGTTGCCCGATTGCGTGGCGCCGCCGCTGCCTTGATCGCCGTTTCGATTTTCCGCCCCACCTATCCATCACGGAGCGCATGACCATGCTGTCGCATCTTAAACATACCCTCCGCCTGCCGGTGCTGGCGGGCGCTCTGCTTGCCGCCCTGTGCCTGCCCGGCCACGCCGCGCCGGCGTCCGATCCCTATGCCGGCTATCTGCTGGTGCATTTCACCGACGGCCGTCCGGACGGCGAACAGATCTACTTCGCCACCAGCAAGGATGGCCTGCACTGGCAGGATCTGAACAAGATGCAGCCGGTGCTCACCTCCGACATCGGCGACAAGGGCTTGCGCGACCCTTCCATCGTGCGCTCGGCCAAGGGCGACAAGTTCTACATCCTGGCGACCGACCTGCGCATCGCCAACGGCAAGGGCTGGAACGCGGCCGTGCACAACGCCAGCACTTCGCTGATCATCTACGAATCGTCCGACCTGGTGAACTGGTCGGCGCCGCGCAAGGTCGACATCGCCGGCAGCATTCCCGGCGCCGGCTGCGCCTGGGCGCCCGAGGCGATCTACGACGAAGCCAATGGCGACTACATCGTCTACTGGGCCACCACCTCGCCGCTGAACGGCATCGACAAGGCGCGCATCTACTATTCGCGCACCAAGGACTTCGCGACCTTCACGCCGGCCGCGCTGTACATCGACCGTCCCGGCAGCACCGGCATCATCGACACCCAGATCGTCAAGATGAAGGACCGCAGCAGCGGCTACCAGTATTACCGCGCGTCGGGCGACGGCCAGATCACGATCGAAGGCGCCAACGAACTGCTCGGCAAATGGACCACGATCGGCGACCTGCGCACGGTCGGGCTGACCGGCTTGCAGGTCGAAGGCCCGATCCTCTACAAGATGAACGATTCGGACCAGTGGCAGCTGTGGGTCGACCAGTACAAGGCCGGCAAAGGCTACCTGGCGTTGGTGACGTCGAACATGTCGGCGGCCGCCAATTTCCGCATCCTCGACGGCGCCGAGTACTCGCTGGGCAAGCTCAAGAAGCGGCACGGCTCGATCCTCAACGTCACCGCCGCCGAATACGAAGCGGTGCGCAAGAAGTACGGCGTCGCCGACTGACGCGCCGCC
>JBDSTZ010000556.1:0-2427 GCA_039927975.1 Massilia sp.
GCCAAAGCCGAAGCCGGCGCCGCCGCTGACGCCGCACCCGCCACTTCCCCAAGCGCGAACGCTGCTGCCGACGTTGCCGACGCCGCCGACGTTGCCGACGCCGCCGACGTTGCCGACGCCGCCGACGTTGCCGACGTTGCCCCAGGCGCGGCCGCCGCAACCGACGCCGCCGCGCCGGCGCCGGCCGCCCAGAGCGCGCGCGCCCTGCTCAAGCAGATGCAGCAGCAATTTCCCGCCTTCCGCAACTGCCTGCCGCTGGCGATCGGCATCGACAAGCAACTGCTGGCGCGCCTGCCAGGCCTGGACCGCAAGACCATGCGCGCCGCGCTGGGCATCCACACCGGCTCGCTGCGTTACCTGCGGGCGATGGAAAAAGCCACCGTGCGCTACGACCTCGACGGCGCGGCCGGCGCCGAAGTGAGCGACACCCACCGCGCCCACGCCAAGGAAGTGCTGCAACAGCGCTTCAAAAAGGAAGCCGAGCGCAAGAAAGCCGAGCGCGACGCCGCCCAGCTTGAGGAAGCGAACCGCCAGCGCCAGGAAAAACTGTTGCAATTAGCCAACAAGTTTTCACGCAACGCCTAAATTGGTCACCTGTCCATGATCGTCGACCCCGCGGCAGTCGCTCCCGAGGCCGAGCTGCCGCCCTACGCCGGCCTCGCGCTGGCCGACGTGCGCATGGTGCGCAGCGCGGCCGACGCCGCCGCCGCGCTGGCCGCGTTGACGGCCTGCGACGTGATCGGTTTCGACACCGAGAGCAAGCCGACGTTTCAGAAAGGCGAAGTGTCGGGCGGGCCGCACCTGGTGCAATTGGCCAGCGACGCCACCGCCTTCCTGTTCCAGATCGGCGCCGAGGCAGCGGCCGACGCCTTTGCCGCCGAATTGAAGGCGGTGCTCGAGTCGCCCGCGATCTTGAAAGTCGGTTTCGGCCTGGCCGACGACCTCAAGCGGCTGCGCGCCAAGCTCGGCATCGACACGCGCAACGTGCTCGACCTGTCGACCGCGCTGCGCAAGGGCGAGCGCAACACGCTCGGCGCGAAGACCGCGGTGGCGCGCTTCTTCGGCCAGAAACTGCAGAAATCGAAAAAGATCACCACCACCAACTGGGCCTTGCCGCGCCTGTCGGAAAAGCAGATCCTGTACGCCGCCGACGACGCCCACGTGGCGCTGAAAATCTACCGCCACTGGCGCGCCCAGCAATAAGCGCGCTTGAAGCGGCGCGCTCAACGCAGCGCGCGCACCAAGCAGCGCGCACATCGCCGCACTCGCGAATTCCCATCGCAAATCGCCACTAGCCGTCGCACCCGCGCAGGCGGGCCTATAGCACGTCAATCTCGCCGTGGCATCGGTTCCCGCCTACGCGGGAACGACGTGGGTTACAGGCTGGCGCCCATGGCACGTCCGCCCGGCCATGGCTGCCAGCCTAGCCCTGCTCCGCCTCCAGATAAAAAATCGCCCACGCCTTGGCCGGCGTGGTCTCGCCCGGCTTTTCGATCTGCACTTGCGCGCAATCGTCGGCCACCAGGCTGCGCCAGTTCGGCATGCCGGCGTTGGCAAAGGCGGCGGTCGCCTTCGATCCCAGGCTGAGGTCCAGCGCCAGGCGCGCGTTGCGCCCGCCCTCCTTGCCGTAGTTCACCCCGCGCAGCTCGAAGCCGTACGCGGCCAGCCATGGTTCCCACGAACCTGACTCGACGCCCTGCACGATGCGGCTGAACATCTCGTGCAGCGGCAAGCCCTTCTTGACGACGGCGCGCAGCACGCGCAGCGACGGCGCCATGCGCGCGTCGGTGCTCTTCTTGCCGGCGCCGCTCTCGCCGATGGCCTTGAGTTCCTTGGAAAAGGCGGCGTCGCGCTCGGTGTAGTCGCGCATGCGGGTGTAGAAGTCGGCGTCGAGGAAAGGATTGCCGGCGCGTGCGGCGGGCGCCTCGGCGGCGTCGCTGGCGCGCGGCTGTTTTTTGTTCGTCATGATCGGTCCGCAGGAGAATAAGGCCGGTAGTGTAGCACCGCGCCGCCTCGCGCCGGCTTGTCAAACGCGCTATGCTGTCGGTTTGGCCGCGCCTTCCCGTGCGCGCCGCTGCCGACCGATTCCACGATGCCACGCGATGTCCTCCTTCTGCGCCCGGCCCTGCTGGCCGCCTGCCTGCTGGTCGCCGCCCCATTCGCCGCCGCCGAGCGTCCGGCAGTGCTGCCCGACACCATGGCCCAGCGCCTGCTCGCCTGCACCAGTTGCCACGCGCCGGCCAATGAACAGCCGGGCGCCGGCCGCGACCTCTACTTCCCGCGCATCGCCGGCAAGCCGGCCGGCTACCTGTACAACCAGCTGCGCAACTTCCGCGAAGGCCGGCGCCAGTATCCCCTGATGACCTACATGGTCGACCACCTGCCCGATCCCTACCTGCGCGAGATCGCCGAGCACTTTTCGCAGCA
>JBDSTZ010000557.1:0-5526 GCA_039927975.1 Massilia sp.
AATCGAAACGGCCAGAGGGCCGGCGTTGTTGCAGCGTGCATGTACAAACATCATGTTGAGTTTCCGTTTTTTTACCAGCATAGCGAGTCGCTATGTCCGCTTCCGTACGCTGGCGCGCATTGCAGCGTTCACGCAACAAGTGCTTCCGGCTTCGGCGCTCCCGCACGTTTGAGCCATATCAAACGTGCCCCTCCCCCCGGACCTACGCTGGCCAGTGAGCTTGCGTGCTCACCAAATACCTCATCCACAGACCAGGAGAACCACGATGACTTACGCAGACCGCGACAGGTATGGGATGTACAAAGACAGCGACAGCGCGGGCCCGGGGCCGGCGCTGATGGGCGCCGACACGCTGATCGGCGACAGTGTCGTCAATGGCGAAGACGACAATCTGGGCGACATCAAGGAAATCATGCTCGACATGCGCAACGGCCAGGTGGCCTACGCCGTACTGGCCTTCGGCGGTTTTCTGGGCATGGGCGAAAAACTGTTCGCCGTGCCCTGGCAGGCGCTGCAACTGGACACCGTCAACAAGCGCTTCGTGCTCAACGTCGACAAGGAGCGCCTGAAGAACGCGCCGGGCTTCAACGCCGACGCCTGGCCCGACATGAGCGACGTCGGCTGGGCCAACCAGATCCACACCTTCTACGGCACCGATCCGAACAGCAGCGGCATGATGGGCGGCGGTGTGCCAATGGGCGGCATGGTCGGCGGGGCCGGCCGTGGCGCCGGCATGGGCGCGGGCATGGGCGCGGCGATGGGCTCGGGCATGGGCGGCGCCGGCAGTGGCATGAGTTCGGGCGCCGGCTCGGAAGTGGGCGGCGACCTCGGCACATCGTCGAGCGGCGGCTCGATGGGAACCTCGGGCGGCAGCGGCTTGGGCAGCAGCGACCTGGGCACGAGTGATCTGGGCACCAGCAGGACCACGGTGATCAAGCCGGGCAGCGATACCGATATCTAAAACTGCGTGGCGCGGGAAGGCGAATCCAACCCGCGCCCTGCGCGAGCACCAGGCGCGTATGGGCGTTCTGTTCGCAGTGCTGTTTGTTCGAACACGGTTCTGATCGAGCGCCCTTCCTTGCGCTCGCTCTGTTCGCGCACAATTTTGTTCGCGCACCTGCGCGTTCGCGTCGGCTCCGTTCGCGCGCCTTCCACCTCGGGCGCAGGCATTGCACTTGGGATGTGAACAGCCTATCGCTGCATCGACTCCCACACCTTCTGCAGACGCTTGGGCGAGACCGGCATCGGCGTACGCAGTTCCTGGGCGAACAGCGACACCCGCAGTTCCTCCAGCATCCAGCGGAACTCGACCATGCGCGGGTCGGTGTTCTTGCCGGCCTGGATCTTTGAAATACGCAGGAACTGGCTGGCGGCCGTGGTCCACTCGGCCATCAGCTTGGTGTCGCGCGCCGGGTCACCGCGCAGCTTTTCGATGCGCACGTTCATCGCCTTCAGGTAGCGCGGAAAATGCGATAGCTGGCTGAACTCGGTCTCGGTGACAAAGCGCTTGTGCACCAGTGCCTGCAACTGGCTTTGCATGTCGGCCGCCGCCGCTGTCGGCAAGCCCTGCAATTTCTTGGGCAAGCCGTGGAACTCGGTGAGCACCTGCGACACCAGCCGCGCGATTTCATTGACCAGCAGACCGAGGCGCGACTTGCCTTCTTCCTTGCGCTTGTTGAATGCTGCCGCGTCAGCCGGCAACGGATCCTGCAGGCAGGCGATATCGATCGCCTTCTGGATAATCTGGTCGCGCAACTCTTCCTGCGAGCCGAGCGCCATGAACTGCATCCCCATCTGCTGCATGCCGGGGATGTTCTTCTCCACAAACTTGAGCTGCTCCTTGAACTGCAGGGCAAACAGGCGGCGCAAGCCGATCCGGTGCGTACGCGCGGCAACGGTCGGATCGTCGAACACTTCCAGATCGCAGTGCGTGCCCTTGTCGACCAGGGCTGGAAAACCGATCAGCGTCAACTTGCCCTGCACGATTTCCAGCAGCTCAGGCAGTTCGCCAAAGGTCCAGGCGGTGAGCCCGGTGTGCTGGCTGACCACCGGCGTCGTGGAAGGCGGCGGCTTGGCGCCGGGCGGACTGCCCTTGGGGAGCGCCGGTTTGCCCGTTGCGCCGCCAGCGGCGGGAACCGCGGCCACTGCAACCGTCACCGTCGCTTCCGCCAGCTTCTGGAAACTCTGGCGCGCCTGTCCACCGAACTCGGCTTGCAAGGTGGCCAGGTTGCGTCCCATGTCAAGCTGCCTGCCGTGTTCGTCGATCACCTTGAAATTCATGAAGTGATGCGCCGGCAAGGTTTCGATCTTGAAGTCGCTGGTCAGCACGCTCAGGCTGGTCTGGGCACGCACGTCGGCGATCAGCGCGTCGAGCAGATCGCCGCGGCCGAATTTGCCGGCGTCCTGCACCCGCTCGCAAAAGCGCGCCGCGTAATCGGGCAGCGGCACGCAGTGGCGGCGCAGTTTCTGCGGCAAGGACTTAAGCAGCAGATGCACCTTTTCCTTCAGCATGCCCGGCACCAGCCATTCGGCGCGTTCGCGCGGCAACTGGTTGAGGGCGAACAGCGGCACCGACAGCGTCACGCCGTCGCGCGCGCTGCCCGGCTCGAAATGATAGGTGAGTGCCATCTCGATGCCGGTCACCGTCAGCGTCTTGGGAAACAGCTCGGTCGTCACGCCAGCCGCCTCGTGCCGCATCAATTCTTCGCGGTTGAGGAACAGCAGTTTCGGATTGTCACGCGTGGCATCCTTGTGCCACTTCTCGAACCCGGCGCCGTTGACGATATCGGCCGGAATCAGCTTGTCGTAAAACGCCGCGATCAGATGGTCGTCGACCAGCACGTCGAGCCGGCGCGACTTGTGTTCGAGATTCTCGATCTCCTTGACCAGCTTGTGATTGTGCGCGAAGAACGGCGCGCGGGTCTCGTAATCGCCCGCCACAAGCGCGTCCTGGATGAAGATCTGGCGCGCTTCGAACGGGTTGAACTGGCCGAAGTGAATGCGGCGCTGCGCGTACACCACCAGGCCGTACAGCGTGGCGCGTTCGGAAGCGCTCACTTGCGCGGCGCGCTTCTCCCAGCGCGGCTCGCCCCACGATTTCTTCAGCAGATGGCTGGCGACGCGCTCGATCCATTCCGGCTGGATTTGCGCCACGCAGCGCGCGTACAGCCGCGTGGTGTCGACCAGTTCGGCCGCCATCACCCACTTGCCCGGCTTCTTGAGCAGCGAGCTGCCCGGCCAGATATGGAAACGGATGCCGCGCGCGCCAGGTAGCCGGCGGTCGGATCGTCCTCGCCCTTGTAGCCGATATTGCCGAGCAAGCCGGTCAGCAGCGCGGTGTGCAGGTTTTCATACGTGGCCGGCGCTTCGTTCAGGCGCCAGCCCTGTTCCTTGACGATGGTCAGCAGCTGCGAATGCACGTCGCGCCATTCGCGCAGCCGCACTTGCGAGAGGAAATTGCTGCGGCAGGTTTCCTGCAATTGCCGGTTGGTCTTCTTGTGCTCGATCGCTTCCTCGAACCAGCGCCAGATCTTGACGTAGGTGAGGAACTCCGATTTCTCGTCGGCGAATTTCTTGTGCGCCTCGTCGGCCGCCTGCTGGTACTCCATCGGGCGGTCGCGCGGGTCTTGCACCGACAGCGCCGAGGCGATGATCAGCATCTCGGTCAGGCAGGCGTTCTCGAGCGCGGCGAGGATCATGCGGCCCACGCGCGGATCGAGCGGCAGCTTGGCCAGCTTGTGGCCGAGCGCGGTCAGCACATTGTTGTCGTCGACGGCGCCAATTTCCTGCAGCAACTGGTAACCGTCGGCAATCGCGCGGCCTTGCGGCGGCTCGATGAAGGGAAAGGTTTCGACGTCGGCCAGGTGCAGCGACTTCATGCGCAGGATGACGGCCGCCAGCGAGGAGCGCAGGATTTCCGGTTCGGTGAATTTCGGCCGCTGGTTGAAATCGTCTTCCTCGTACAGGCGGATGCAGACGCCGTTGGCGACGCGGCCGCAACGGCCGGCGCGCTGGTTGGCGGCCGATTGCGCGATCGGTTCGATCTGCAACTGTTCGACCTTGTTGCGGAAGCTGTAGCGTTTCACGCGCGCGAGACCGGCGTCGACCACGTAGCGGATGCCCGGCACCGTCAGCGACGTTTCAGCGACGTTGGTCGCCAGCACGATGCGACGCGCGTTGGTGGTGCGGAACACTTTCTCCTGCTCTTCGACCGACAGGCGGGCGAACAGCGGCAAGATCTCGACATGCGGCGGATGATGCTTGCGCAGCGCCTCGGCGCAGTCGCGGATTTCGCGTTCGCCCGGCAGGAACACCAGCACATCGCCCGAGCCGAGGCGGCACAGTTCGTCGACGCCGTCGACCACCGCATCCATCAGGTCGCGCTTGTCGCGGGCGGCCTGGGCCTTGGGCACCGACTTGCCGGGCTCGGCCGCGCCGGTTTGCAGCGGGTCCTTGTCGACCGGGCGGTAGCGCACTTCCACCTGGTACAGGCGGCCTGAGACTTCGATCACCGGCGCCGGCTTGTCAGGCCGGCCGAAGTGACGGGCGAAGCGCTCGGCATCGATCGTCGCCGAGGTGATGATGACTTTCAGGTCGGGCCGGCGCGGCAGCAGCTGCTTGAGGTAGCCGAGCAGGAAGTCGATGTTGAGGCTGCGTTCGTGCGCCTCGTCGATGATGATCGTGTCGTAATTCCTGAGCAGCGGATCGGTCTGGGTTTCGGCCAGCAAGATACCGTCCGTCATCAGCTTGACCGAGGCGCCGGCTTGCAGCGTGTCGGTGAACCGCACCTTGAAGCCGACGTGGACGCCGAGCGGGCTGCCGAGTTCCTGGGCGATGCGCTTGGCGGTTGACGACGCCGCGATCCGGCGCGGCTGGGTGTGACCGATCAGGCCGAGCTGGCCACGGCCGAGCTCAAGGCAAATCTTCGGCAGCTGGGTGGTCTTGCCCGATCCGGTCTCGCCGGACACGATGATGACCTGGTTTTCGCTGATGGCCTTGGCAATGTCGGCGCGCCGGCCTGAGACCGGCAACTCTTCCGGAAACGTAATCGGCGGCAATGGCGTGCGCACCTGGGGCCGTGGCGCCTGCTCCGCGCGTGGCGGACGAGGCGACTGCTCGCTGCGCGGAGGACGATCCGCCTGCTCCGCGCGTGGCGGACGAGGCGATTGCTCGCTGCGCGGAGGACGCTCGGCCTGCCCGGCGCGGGGCGGACGAGGCTGCTGCTCGCTGCGCGGAGGACGCTCGGCCTGCTCGGCGCGCGGCGGACGAGGCTGCTGCTCGCTGCGCGGAGGACGTTCAGCCTGCTCAGCGCGTGGCGGCCGTGGCGACTGCTCGCCGCGCGGAGGACGGTCGGCCTGATCGGCGCGTGGCGGCCGTGGCGTCTGCTCGCCGCGCGGTGGACGTGGCGCTTGCTCGCTGCGCGGCGCACGGTCACCCTGCTGTGCGCGCGGCGGCCGAGGCGCCTGTTCGCTGCGCGGCGGACGAGCCAACTGCTCCCCGCGCGGCGCCTGCGGTCCCGGCGCGCGG